>JAEWKH010000117.1 GCA_023386155.1 Pseudomonadota bacterium | reverse complement strand
CCATAGCCGCGCAGATCCATGCAGACGACCCGGTAGGTCTCGGCCAAGGTCGGCGCGAGGTGGTGCCACATGGCATGGGTTTGAGGGAAGCCGTGCAGCAGGACCAGCGGCTTGCCGCTTCCCTTCGAGCGCGCGAAGATCCGCCCGACCTCGGTGTCGATCCAGTGACTTTCGAAATCGGGAAAGAGATCGTCGCTCATGGATGGCCGCTCGCTGGTTGTAAGAAGAACGCTCCGAAAAGCTAGAGCGTTCTCTCACGAAGTGGATGAGGCAGCCTAGGGAAAAATAAGAGCTACAACTGAAAGTGGATCATCTTCCGTATCGTCATCCTTCGATGGAAGTATGCGATGCTCAGCCCCGCTCGCGCTCCACCGCGCGCCAGCCGATATCCTTCCGGCAGAAGCCTTCCGGCCATTCGATCCGGGCCACGGCCTCATAGGCCTTCCTTTGCGCCTCCGAGATCGTGCGCCCCAGGGCCGTGACGTTGAGCACGCGCCCGCCATTGGCGACGATCCTGTCGCCGTCCTGCTTCGTGCCGGCATGGAAGACGATCACGTCGTCCAGCGCTTCGGCCTTGTCGATGCCCTTGATCTCCGAGCCCTTCTCGACCGCGCCCGGATAGCCCCGCGCGGCCATGACGACGGTCAGCGCCGCCTGGTCGGACCATTGCAGGGAGATGCTGTTCAGAACGCCGTCGCAGGCGGCGAGCAGCGCCGTCACGAGGTCGGATTTCAGGCGCGGCAGCAGCACCTGGGTTTCCGGATCGCCGAGGCGGGCGTTGTACTCGATGAGCTGGGGCCCGTCCCTGGTGAGCATCAGCCCCGCATAGAGGATGCCCGTATAGGGTGTGCCGCGCGCCTTCATCCCGGCCAGGGTCGGCTCGATGATCTCCCGCATGGCGCGGGCCTGAAGCTCCGGCGTCAACACGGCGGCCGGCGAGTAGGCCCCCATGCCGCCGGTATTGGGGCCCTGGTCGCCGTCGAAGACGCGCTTGTGGTCCTGCGCCGTGCCGAAGGGGATCGCGTGCGTGCCGTCGCAGAGCGCGAAGAAGCTCGCCTCCTCGCCCTCGAGGAAGGCCTCGATCACCACCTCGGCCCCCGCCGCGCCGAGGCCGCCGCCGATCATCATGTCGATGGCCGCCTCAGCTTCCTCGAAGGACGTGGCGACCACCACGCCCTTGCCGGCCGCGAGCCCGTCCGCCTTGACGACGATCGGCACGCCATAGTTGCGGATATAGGTTTTGGCCGCCTCCGCGTCGGTGAAGCGCCGATAGGCGGCGGTCGGGATGTCGAACTCCGCGCAAAGGTCCTTGGTGAAGGCCTTCGAGCCTTCGAGCTGGGCAGCGGCCCTGCTGGGCCCGAACGCCTTGATCCCCGCGGCCGTGAGATCGTCCACGAGGCCCGCCACCAGGGGCGCCTCCGGACCGACCACCACGAAATCGACCTTCATCACCCGGCAGAAATCGATCACCGCCCGGTGATCCGTCACATCGAGCACCACATTGGTGCCATGCTGCGCCGTACCGGGATTGCCGGGGGCAATGAGAAGCCTGTCGCACAGGGCGCTCGCCGAGAGGCTCCTGGCCAATGCGTGCTCGCGTCCGCCCGATCCGATGAGAAGGATGTTCATGCCTGCCGCCTCTTTGTGACAGGCTGCTCTTAACCGGGCGGGGCCTTCCCTTCAACCGGACATTGCTTCACTGCCATTCCTGAGCATCGCGACAGCCGTGCCTCCGAGACGGGTGGCGGGCTGAGCAGTGCTCACTCGGTCGCACCACCTCCAGCCTCTCTTCGCGAGAGGAACAGCACAATTCAGGAAGGAATGGATCTCGGAATGTCCGAGATCCACGGGGAGGAGAGCAGGGTAGACCCTCACAGAACAAAGAAGTCCTTCTCGGTCAATTTGAGGTTCCTGGTTAAGGTGGCAATCTGAATGGCTTCGCGGGAGCCATTGCCATCCTTGTCGTAGTAAAGCGCGCCCGTGTTCTTGTTGTAGATGACATGATCGTTGCCGTCGTGCGCCTTGGCGCCGATGTGGAACTCCTTCTTGGCCAGCACACCCTTCTTGCCTAGGCCTTTGAAAACCCCTTTCGAAAGCCAGATTGTGTCGTCGATTACCGAGAAGTCGGTGATCTTGTCGATATTCCGCTTCTTGTTCAGGGCATTAGTCTTGGAAAGCCGCGTGTCGAACACGAACGCATCCTGTCCCACCCCGCCGGTGAGATTGTCTTTGCCGAGCCCACCATAGAGCCTGTCATTGCCGCCATTGCCGCGTAATGTGTCGTTGTTTGCCATGCCCTTGATGAGGTCCCCAGCTTCGTCACCGACGAGACTGTCCCTGCCCGGCGTGCCAATCAGTGTAAGAGGCTGAGGTGTGTACGTGCCACCACCGGATGAGTCTCCCCCAGATGAGCCCCCACCGGACGATCCACCACCAGACGAGCCTCCATCGGACGCCGGCGGAACATATATAATCTGGGTCAAGTCGATGGTCTTGTCGCTGAACTGTGCGTAGGAGACTGCCTTGAGCACGTCTGTCCCGTCCTTACCTGAGCGCAGATCCGTCACCGTTATGCTGTTGTCGGCGTTTCGGACGATTCGATAGGAACTGCTGGATCCTGAGAACTTCGCCAAGTCGGTGGCGCCGCCGCCCTCGAGAGTGTCGTTACCGGCTCCTCCTACGAGAATATCGCCGCCCGCTCGGCCTATGAGATGGTCGTTGCCGGCTTCCCCATGGAGTTCGACGCCATTGCCGTTGCCACGGTCGAGACCGCGGATCACGTCGTCAGAAATCGTGCCTTGCACGACTTCGATATTTAACAGCCGATCGCCGGCGGCCGCACCTCCGTTCTGGTTCGTCGCCAGATCGATGACGATGCCGCCATCGCTCCCGGCTGTTCCGAGATACGAGACGATGTCCCAGTTATCTCCGCCGTCGATTTTGTCCGCGCCGGCTCCGCCATCGAGCCAGTCATTGCCGAGCCCTCCTTCAAGCGTATCGTCGCCAATGCCGCCGCTGAGCCCATCCTCCCCTTTTCCCCCAAGAAGGGAATCGGCACCTTGCATGCCGCGCAGATCGTTCGCACTATCGTTCCCAACGAGCACGTCGCCGTAGAGCGAGCCCTCGATACCCATGATATGGATGAAGTGGTCTCCTGCCGCAGTGCCTGTATTGGTCGTCTCGTCAGATAGGTTGGCGGTCACGCCGGCACTCGACTTTTGATAGGACGCAAGGCTGAAGCCGTTACTGCCGTCCAGCGTGTCGGCCCCCCTGCCGCCGTTCAGCGTGTTGTGACCGCCATTCCCGACGAGGAGGTCATTGTCATCATTGCCGTAGAGCACGTCGTCCGCATCACCGCCCCAGGCCGTGTCGTTGCCAAGTCCCAGATCGATGATGCCGGAAGCCCTGCCGCCTTCTCTGCTATCGTAGACGTCGTTACCTTTGTCGAGCGCTACCGCGTCGTTATCGCTTGTCAGAACGCCCTTGTTGATGATGACATCATTAGTTTCGCTGCCTCGGATTGCAGCAACTCGGCCGGAAACTAAACCGGTATTCGTGACAGTGAGTGGACCAGTCACTGACCAATAGCTGATCCCGCAGAACTTTCCTATGATCGAGCCGGAGTTCACGATGTTCATCAGCTTGCTGCCATGAACCCCATCCTTAGAGCCTGAGATGATGCCGTGATTTATGACGTTTAGCTCGTTGTAACTGACGAACCCATACTCACCGTCAATTCTTGCCGACGAGCCGACAGCCGTTGTACCCCTCAGAATGACAACGCCTGTTCCGTCGGGACTCGATATGATGCCATCGACCGTAACGTCGCAATGTGTGGCCGGATGCTTTATGGCGATCCCATCCCCGGTGGGCGTGATCACACTGCCGGTCGCGCTGAGAATGACTTCGACGGGTGTTGCCGATGAAGGCGTGAAATTCTGAGTGACAGTTCGTTGATCATCAATCCTGATTGTCATGAATGGCTCCCCTTGAGCGTTGCAAACCTTGTTCGCAACGATATTTCGTAAGGTAAGTTCCGCCTCTGCCTCAAAAATGCTCTCTTTAGCGCCCGTCACGTGCGAAGCCGCACATCGGCCTGCGACCGGAAGGCTGTGTGCAGCCTTCGTCGGACCCTTGGCAGACCCCTGTGAGACGAACTAGGTTCTCCTCATGTTCGCAGAGAAAGCCCCCTCGAATGCTCCCGAATGGTCGGTGTCCGATCTGGCGGGTGCCCTCAAGCGCACCCTGGAGGATGCGTTCGGTCATGTGCGCCTGCGCGGCGAGGTGTCGGGCTATCGCGGGCCCCATTCGTCGGGGCATGCCTATTTCTCCCTGAAGGACCAGAATGCCCGCATCGACGCGGTGATCTGGAAGGGATCCTTCGCCAGGCTCAAGATCCGTCCCGAGGAGGGGATGGAGGTCATCGCCACCGGGCGCATCACCACCTTCCCGGGCTCGTCCAAGTATCAGATCGTCATCGAGACCCTCGAGCCCGCCGGCATCGGCGCGCTCATGGCGCTGCTCGAGGAGCGCCGGCGCAAGCTCAACGCGGAGGGGCTGTTCGCCCAGGAGCGCAAGCGGCCCCTGCCGTTCCTGCCGCAGGTGATCGGAGTCGTCACCTCGCCGACCGGCGCGGTGATCCGCGATATCCTCCACCGGCTGGAGGACCGCTTCCCGCGCCGGGTGCTGGTGTGGCCCGTGCGCGTGCAGGGCGAAACCTGCGCGGCGGAGGTCGCGGCCGCCATCCGGGGCTTCAATGCGCTCGAGACCGGCGGGCGGATCCCGCGGCCGGACGTGCTCATCGTGGCCCGCGGCGGCGGCTCCATCGAGGACCTGTGGGGCTTCAACGAGGAGATCGTGGTGCGCGCGGCGGCCGAAAGCGCCATCCCGCTCGTCTCGGCGGTCGGCCACGAGACCGACACGACGCTGATTGACTTCGCATCCGATCGCCGCGCCCCGACGCCCACGGGCGCCGCCGAGATGGTGGTGCCGGTGCGGGTCGAGCTCATGGCCGCCGTGAACGACCTCTCCCGGCGCCATGTGGAGGCAGCCCTTCGCCTCGTGGAGCGCCGACGGTCGGACCTGCGGGCCACGGCCCGTGCCCTGCCGACCCCGGAAGCCCTGTTCTCGCCCAAGCGGCAGCGGCTCGATCTCGCGGCCACCAAGCTCTATCCGGCGCTCGCCCGCAATGCCCGCGGCCACGAGGAGCGGCTGCTCAAGCTCGCGCGCCAGCTGGCCCATGTCTCGCCGGTCGCCAACGTCGCCCGCATGCGGGCCCGGCTCGATGCCGTGGGGCCGCGCCCCTACAACGCGGTGTGCCGCTCCATCCTGCTGCGCGAGGAGAGCCTGAAGCAGATCGGCCGCCGGCTGGTGGTGTCCCGCGAGACGCTGCTGCGCGCCGAGCGGACGCGCATCGCGCAAGGCCATGAACTCACCCGGCGGGTGGCCGAACGCCTCGGGCCGGCCCTGCAGGGACAGATCGCCCGCAAGGCCGACAGGCTGGATGCGGTGTCCAAGCTCTTCGACAGCCTGAACTACAAATCCGTTCTCAAGCGCGGCTTCGCCCTCGTCCGCGACGCGGACGGGCAGCCGCTCAACTCGGCCGAGGCGGTGCTCGACGGCCAGGCTCTCGTGCTGGAATTCGCGGACGGCAAGGCGGACGCGACCGGCGGGCGGATCGGGACGAGGCCGAGAGTGGCCAAGCCGAAGCTCGTCGCGGCGGAAGAGCAGGGCGCGTTGTTCTGATCGAGGATTGGAAATGCTCCCCGGCCTGCTTATGTGAGATCAGAGCATTTTTCGGCAAGGTGGATCCGGTTCGCCGTCAGAAAATGCGGTAGACCAAGACCAGGGATGATTCCACGCACGTGGAAACAGCTCTGGGCGCAACGCATTCATTGATGTCATCGATGCTGAACAAGATCGAACGAAGCGGCGGCGAAGCCGTCGTGCAATATCTCGACAGCAACCTCCGGGTCCTGAAACCCGGGGCCTATGTGCGCTGCGCCGTGACGGGCGCCGAAATCCCCCTCGACGAGCTGAAGTATTGGAGCGTCGAGAGGCAGGAGCCCTATGCCTCGCCCGAGGCCGTGATGATGCGCATCACCGGCGGGCGCATGTCGGAACGGTGAAGCTGCCCTTCAGGCGGCCTGCAGCCGCCTCTCGTTGATGCGGCGCAGGAGCAGGTTGCGTAAGCCCGCCTCGTTCTCGATCCGAAGCCGCACGGGCAGCACCGCCAGATCCGGCCAGGGCTGCTCGTCGCTCACGGCGGCGACCCGGGCGAGATCCTTCTCCGTCGTGATGGCCTGAAGCCCCCGGGTTTCCGCTTCCTGCCGCAGCGCCGTGAGTTCGGCCACCCTGTAGCGATGATGGTCCGGGAACGAATGGGCGGCCTCGACGATGGCCCCGCAGGCGCGCAGGGTGTCGAAGAACTTTTCGGGCCGTCCGATCCCTGCGAAGGCCAGAACCTTCCGCCCTTCGAGCGCTCTCGCGGCATCCCTGGCCGGTTCGAGCCTTGCTGCGAACACGCGCTTGCCGCGCCGTCCCGCTTCCGCGGCAATCCGTTGTCCCGGCTCGCCATCGCCGATGACGAGAACCGCATCGATCGCCGGCCATTGCGCCTCCATGGCCGCGCGCAAAGGCCCGGCCGGGAAGGGAAGCCCGTTGCCGATCCCGGTTGCCCCGTCCACGGCCGCGATGGCGCAATCCTTGATCAGGGACGGATTCTGGAGCCCGTCATCCATGATCACGACGGTGGAACCCGCCTCATAGGCCAGCCGTGCCCCGGCCGGGCGGTCGCCGGAGACGATGGCCCGCGCCGTTCCTGAGAGCAGAATGGGCTCGTCGCCCACGTCCAAGGCCGTGTGATGATCCCTCTGGACCTGCAACGGGCCGCGCAGCCGGCCGCCATAGCCTCGCGACAGGAAGGCCGGGCTCTCGCCCGCCGCATCGAGAATCTTGGCAATGGCAAGAGCCGTCGGTGTCTTGCCCGCGCCGCCCACGGTGAAGTTCCCGATGCAGATGACGGGAAGGTCCGCCTTCTGTCCCGGCCGGTGCATGCGTCGCGCTGTGATGGAGCTGTAGAGGATGCCGGCAGGGCGCAGCAGGCTGGCCAGCGGCGAGGGGGCGGGGTCCCACCAGAAGCGCGGCGCCCGCATCAGCGGCGCGCCCCCAGCTTCGCCTGCACGATGAAGGGTTCGACCGATTGCATGGTCCGATCCACGGCGCCGCCGAGCGCCTGCACGGCCTCTCCGGCCTTGCGCGCCATGTCGCGCGTGAGGGCCGTGTTGTTCAGCAGCTCGTTGACGGCCCGTGCCAGGATGGCGCTGTCCCGCACCATCAAGGCGCCTCGCGCGCGGTCGAGAGCCTCGTAGATCTCGATGGCGGAATGGACATGGGGGCCGTGCAGGATGGCCGCGCCCAGCTTGGCCGGCTCGATCGGGTTGTGCCCGCCGACGGGGACCAGGGTGCCGCCCATGAGGACGATGGGAGAGAGCCGGTAGAACAATCCCATCTCGCCGATCGTATCGACCACGTAGACGTCGGTCGCCCGGTCGGGGTGAATGCCCTCGGAGCGCCGGCTCGCGCGCAGGCCGGCCTGCCCGGCAATGGCGGCGACCTCCGGTCCGCGATGGGGATGGCGTGGAGCGATGATGGTGAGCAGGTGAGGATATCGCTTCGCCAGGGCCCGGTGCACGGCGACGATCGCAGTTTCCTCGCCAGGATGCGTGCTGGCGGCGAGCCAGACCGGGCGTCCAGCGATCAATCCCGAAAGATGCGCGACCACCCGCGGATCGGCCGGCGGAGGCGCGGCGTCGAACTTGATGTTTCCCGTCACGACCACCCGGGGAGCGCCGAGCCGGGCCAGCCTCTCGGCGTCCTCCGCCGTTTGAACGAGGCACAGGGCGAACCGTTCGAGAAGACCCTTGATGATGCGGGGCATCTTCTGCCAGCGCCGGTACGAGCGGTCCGACATGCGGCCGTTGACCATGACGAGCGGGATGTCGCGCTCCGCCAGGGCCATGATCGTGTTCGGCCAGATCTCGGATTCGGCGATCAGGGCCAGGTCGGGCCGCCAATGGTCCAGGAACCGCTTAATATAACGTGGCACATCCAGCGGAACGAACTGATGGAGGGCACCCGGTGGCAGCCGGCGGGCGATGAGGGATGCGGATGTCTTCGTGCCCGAGGTCACCAGGACAGCGAGGCCGCGCTGGGTCATCCGTTCCACCACCGGCAGCAGGGACAGGGTCTCGCCGATGCTGGCGCCGTGGACCCAGATCAGGTGGCCCTTGGGCCGCTGCCGGCTGGGATAGCCCTGACGCTCGCCAAGGCGAGTGCGGTCCTCGCGCCCTTTGTGCCGGCGCCAGTAGAGGAGGCCGAGCACGGCCGGCTCCAGGATGGAGACCATCGTGCGATAGGTCTTGAAGACGATCGGGAAGCTCATGCCCGCAAGCCTCCCATGAGCATGGGTCTGGACCTGGCGCCCGGATCCCTCGAACCGACGAGAGCGTAGGCCCGTTCATGCACCCGGTCGAGTTCCCGTTCGACGGTCTTCCTCAGGGATTCCAGCGTCTGCTCGTCCGCGTCCCTCGGCACATGGACCGGATCTCCGAGCACCATCGCTCCGCGACCGAAAGGCAGGCCGATGCTGGCCTTGTCCCAGCTGTCGAAGTCGATGCGGCGGCTCGTGACGACGGCGACGGGCACGATGGGGCGCCCGGACAGCTGCGCGAGGGTGACGATGCCCTGGCCGCAGATCCGTGAAATCTTCGGGATGTCGGCGGTCATCACCACCATCTCGCCATCGCTCAGGGCCCGCAGCATGGCGCGCATCGCCTGGGCGCCGCCCTTCTTGCGGATGTCGCGGCCGCGCGCTCCGGAGCCGCGGATGGCCCGCACCCCGAGATGGCGCAGCGCGATGGCGTTGAACTCGCCGTCGCCCGAGCGGGAGACGAGGCTCGCGGCGCGGTCCCGGGGCCTCTTGGCGAAATGGATCATGAAATGCTGACCGTGCCACATGGCGGCGATCACAGGCATCTCGATCCGGTCATAGGCATCCGCCGGTTCCATGACGAACCGGTTCGTGCGCTGCACGAACTTGAGATAGCCCGCGACAAGAAACCCCAGGGTTTCCTGGACCACTCGCGACCGGGTGATGCGCTTGACGAGACCCATGCGACTTGAAGGGATCAGCCGTGCTGCGGATCCAGCAGGCGGTGCAGGTGGACGATGAAGTAGCGCATCTGCGCATTGTCCACGGTCGCCTGTGCCCGGGCCTTCCAGGCTGCGTGGGCGCTGGCGTAGTTCGGGAAGATACCGACGATGTCGAGCTTGGAAAGATCCTTGAAATCGACGGATTCCAGGCTGGTGAGCTCGCCGCCGAAAACCAGATGCAGGAGTTGCTTGCCAGGCATGTCGCTCATGGTGATAGGGCTCTTCTGAGGAGGGTTGGTAGGATCGGGTCGTTGCGAGCCAACGTCGTTCAGGCTCTCATGGCCCCAATAGCACGAGGATGCAACCGTGACGCAACGGCAATCATCTCGCCATGGGAGGGATGAGGCCGGTTGTAGGCCGGGGTCGAACCATCGAGCCCGGTCAGGCGCCCGCCCGCTTCCTGCAGGATGAGGTCCGCGGCGGCAATATCCCAGTCCTGGGCATTGGCCGAGACAAGGGCGATATCGATGGAGCCTTCCGCGACCCGTGCCAGCCTGAGGGCCAGGGAGGGCACCTTGGGCAGGCGCTCGATGGGCTCCCACCCGCGCTCGAGCCGGTCCACGAGGGGTTTCGGGCCTGCGATCCGGGGACGAGAGGCGTCCTCGGCCTCGGAGACCTGGAGCCTCTCGCCGTTGCAGAAAGCCCCTTCGCCGAGCCGTGCCTCGAAGAGGCGGTCGTGGATCGGCGCGTGGAGGACGCCGAGAACGGGTCTTCCATCCCTGACCAGGGCAATCGAGATGGCCCAGTCGGGATGCCCCGAGGCGAAGGCCCTCGTGCCGTCGATGGGGTCGACGATCCAGACATAGCTCCGCCCGAGACGGGACGGGTCGTCGGCCGTCTCCTCGGAGAGCCAGCCGGCCTGGGGAAACAGCCCGGAAAGATGGTCCTTCAGGAAGGTGTCGAGGGCGATGTCCGCCTCGGTCACCGGGGAGCTGTGTCCCTTGTACCAGAGCTTGGCGGCCGTTTGCGCGCCGGCGCGGAAATAGGGCAGGGCGAGGTCCCCCGCGCGGCGGGCGGCATCGCGGACGGCAGGGGCGAGGGCGGCGAATGGAGGGGATGAGGGGGACGGCATCGGACTTGAAATGGGGATTGCCGGGAGGAGATACCATATTCCCCCTGCCGAAACCTTCCCTTTCAAATGGTCATGCCTTCTAGACCAGGCAGTCGGCGATCATCGCGGCGAACAGGATCAGGCCCGCATCCCGGTTGGAGCGGAAGAGGCGAAGGGCGCCGGCGCCGTCCGCCCGGTCGATGCGCGCCACCTGCCAGCCCAGGTGAAGGGCGAAGAGGCTCAGCCCCGCGAAGGATGGCCAGCCGGCTCCCGCCAGGATCAGGGACGCGGTGATGAGCACGATGGTGAGGGCATAGCAGAGGCCGACGCCGAGCTTCACGTTCTCGCCGAAGAACCGGGCCGAGGACTTGATCCCGGCGATCTCGTCGTCCTCGATGTCCTGCAGGGCATAGATCGTGTCGTAGCCCACCACCCAGGCGATGCTGCCGAGGTAGAGAAGGACGGGGGTCCAGCTCAGGGAGCCGAAGGCGGCCGCCCAGCCCATCAGGGCCCCCCAGGCGAAGGCGAAGCCCAGCACGATCTGGGGCATCCAGAAGAAGCGCTTCATGAAGGGATAGAGGGCGACGATTCCCAGCGAGGCGAAGCCGGTCGCGATGGCGAAGCCGTTGAACTGGAGCAGGACCAGAAGGCCGACGATCGCCTGGAGTGCGAGAAAGGCCAGGGCTCCCTTCAGGGTGACCTGGCCCGAGGGGAGCGGGCGCTCCCGGGTGCGCTCGACCCGGGTGTCGAGGTCCCGGTCGACGATGTCGTTATAGGTGCAGCCGGCCCCGCGCATCGCCACGGCGCCGACCAGGAAGAGAAGGCAATGGACCGGGTTCGGCCACGGCTGCCCGGCCGCGACGGCGGCGAGCGCCGCCGACCACCAGCAGGGCAGGAGCAGCAGCCACCAGCCGATGGGCCGTTCGATGCGGGCAAGGCGGAGGTACGGCCTGAGGCCGGCCGGCGCCCATCGTTCGGCCCAATGGCCCTTGACGGCATCGGGCAGGGACGGCGCGGCAGGTCGCTCCATGGCTAAGCGGCCCGGCTTAGAGCGCGCCCTTCGGGATGCTCAGCGTGCCGGTCAGGCCGCCGCCCATCTTGCCGGCGGGGCCGCCCTGCTGGGACTGCTGCTTGGCCCGCTTCTCCATCTCGGCCATCTTCGCGGCCGCGCCGCAGGCCTGGCCCTTGAACTGCTGGGAGCGCTTGTGATCCTCGGCGAAGCTCTGGACCAGCTGGTCGGGAACTTGGCACCAGTCCTTGTTGTCGGTCATCCACTTCTGGCCGGCCGCTCCGTTCGTCACGAGCTTCGTGAAGACGGAGCAGGCTGCGCGCGGGTCGATCTGCTTGTTCTTGCCGCCATCGGTGAGCTTGTTGACCTGCTGTATGAGGCTTTGGCGCTCCTGCAGGATCTTCTGTCCTTCCTGGCAGACGTTCGACTGCGCGAAGGCAGGAGCCGTCACGAAAATGCCAGCGACGGCAAGCGCAGCCAGGATGTGCGAACGGATATGCGTCATGCCTAAGATTCCCTCAAAGAGCACGCGACGTCTCGCGCGCCTGCGTTCTGTTAACAGGTTCGGGGCCATGAGGCCAAGAGGCGAATGGTCGCCTTGGGCATAAGCTGTGCCATACGGCACCTGAATTTCACGTGACTGGAAGGGTCGACCCTCTCCCTCGGGGCGGGGGAACTTGCTAGAGCATCGGACCTAAAAGTGGAATCCACTTTTAGGATCAAATTCGATGCTCCCTTCTTTGATGAGCGCATCGCTCGCGCGGAAAAACCGGGTCCACTTTTCCGCACGATGCGCTAGACGGGGCGGTCAGGCATCGCCGGAAAGGGGTCCCATGGCCGAATACGATTTCAACGCTCCTCGCCTCTTCGTCGATGCGTCCCTCCAGGCGGGGGCCAGGATCGCCCTCGACCGGGGCCAGGCCAATTACCTGCTGAACGTCCTGCGCCTGAAGGGCGGTGACCCGGTCCTGATCTTCAACGGCCGGGACGGGGAGTGGCGGGCGGAGGTCGCCGTGGAGGGGCGCAAGTCCGCCGATCTCGTCTGCGCGGAGCGGACCCGGGAGCAGGGGGCTGCCCCCGACCTCATCTATGCCTTCGCGCCGCTCAAGCATGCCCGCCTCGACTACATGGTCCAGAAGGCGGTTGAGATGGGGGCAGGCGTTCTCCAGCCCGTCCTGACGCGCCGGACACAGGCCTCCCGGGTCAATCTCGAGCGCATGCGCAGCAACGCCGTCGAGGCCGCCGAGCAATGCGGCATCCTGGCGATCCCGGAAGTGCGCGAGGAGGAGAGTTTAGAGAGCTTTTTCAAAGGCTTGGACAGGGACAGGCTGGTCGTCTTCTGCGACGAGGATGCGCCCGTCTCCAACCCGGTCGCGGCTCTGGCCGAGCTTGGGAACAATCGCGCCGGTCTGGCCGTTATCGTGGGCCCCGAAGGGGGGTTCACCGATCAGGAGAGAGCGCTTGTCGCCGCCCGCGAAAGATGTGTTTGCGTATCGTTGGGTCCGCGAATCCTGCGAGCTGACACAGCCGCTGTGGCCGCGCTGGCGATCGTTCAGGCTGTGCTTGGCGATTGGAACTGACCCGGTCGTCAGACAGCGGATAAAGCCGATCCGCCTCTAGCTTCAAAAGCTTAGCAGTTTCGCGCCGATTCGCCCCAATCTGGCCCCATTGAGCCGGAGTTTGGGCCCGGTCGCCGCAGGCCCTTCCGCACGTGCGAAAGGTCATTTCTGAATAAGAACAGAGGACACCAAGGAAATGAGCTGGGACTTCAAGTTCGGCATCGAGGAAGAGTATTTCGTCAACGATGCGCCGAGACGGGACATCGCCAAGGGGAGAATCAGAGAGTTCTTTGCCGCCTGCCGGGACAGCGTTTCCGGCGACATCCAGCCCGAGATGCTGGAGCCGCAGATCGAGATCGCCAGCAAGCCGGCCGTGGATTTTGCCGAAGCCCGCGCGCAGCTCGCGGAGCTGCGCTCCTCGGTCGGGTCCGTGGCCCGCAACTTCGATCTTTCGATCATGGCCTCCGGCACCCATCCGCTCGCCGTCTGGTCGCGGGTGCGCCCCACCGCGCAGCCGCGCTACGGCAAGGTCATGCACGACCTGCAGATGCTCGGCAGCCGCAACGTTCTGTGCGGCATGCATGTTCACGTGGAGGTGCCCGACCTGAGCATGCGCGTGGACATCATGAACCGGATCCAGCCATACCTGCCGCTGCTGCTCGCGCTCTCCACCTCATCGCCGTTCTGGCAGGCGCAGCGGACGGGACTCCTCGGCTACCGGCTCGCGGCCTATCGCGAGCTGCCGCGCACGGGATTCCCGGACCTGTTCGAGAACGAGCAGGATTACCAGCGCTACATCGACACCCTCGTGGCCGCCCGGGCCATCGAGAATTCGAGCTATGTCTGGTGGGTGATCCGGCCGTCCCTGAAGCACCCGACCCTCGAGCTGCGCGTGGCCGACAGCTGCACCCGGCTCGACGACACCATCGCGATCGCGGCGCTCTATCGCTGCCTCGTCCGCCGCCTGAGCCTGGACACCACGCTCAACGCCGGACAGACCGGCGCCTCGCGCGCCATCAACGACGAGAACGGATGGCGGGCGCAGCGCTACGGCATCCATGGCAGCTTCGTCGACGAGAAGACCCGCACGGCCAAGCCTGTGCGCGAGCTCCTCGACGAGACCCTCGATCTCGTGGCCGAGGACGCCAAGGCGCTCGGCTGCCAGCGGGAGCTCGACCTCGCTCGCTGGATCGTGGCCCGCGGCACCAGCGCCGACCAGCAGCTGACGCTCTATACCGAGGCGGTGGGCCGTGGTCTGTCGAACCGGGATGCGCTCGCCGGCGTGGTCGACTGGCTCAGCGCGGAGACCGTGGGAGAAACGGCGATCCGGCACTAGCGGATCGTCCGGCTCCTCGGGGCATGGGGCATCGTGAACCATGCTCGGGGAGGGAAGGCGTCATCGGGCATTGCCAGGAATGGTGTTCGACCCGATGCCCGGTGAGGGCGATGTCGCCCTCATCCCTTTATCTCTCCGTCCCTCATTGCGCCTTGGCCTTAAGCCCCTTATTGAGTCCCGACCCTGAGTCGGCGCGCCTTGAACGCGCTTTTTGATGAGGTGATGCATGGCGCGGGACGTATCCGATACGACCCCCATCGGTGCACGGTCGGAGCTCGTGGAATGGATCGCCTCCGGCGAGAAGCCGCGCGGCTCCTGGCGGCTCGGCACCGAACACGAGAAGATTCCGTTCTACAAGGCTGACGCCTCGCCCGTTCCCTATGAAGGGGGCAAGGGCATCCGCGCGCTCCTCGAGGGGCTGCAGCAGCGGACCGGTTGGGCGCCGATCATGGAGGGCGACCATCCCATCGGCCTGTCCGACGAAGAGGGCGGCGGAGCGATCTCGCTCGAGCCGGGCGGGCAGTTCGAGCTGTCGGGCGCTCCGCTCCGGACGCTGCACGAGACCGCCCGCGAAACGGCGCAGCACATCGTCGACGCGAAAGCCGTCGCGGACGGGCTCGGCGTCGGCTTCCTGACGCTCGGGATGAGCCCGCTCTGGACCCGGAGCCAGACTCCGGTGATGCCGAAGGCGCGCTACCGCATCATGACGAACTACATGCCGAAGGTCGGCTCGCTCGGCCTCGACATGATGTACCGCACGTCGACCGTGCAGGTGAACATGGACTACGCGTCCGAGGCCGACATGGTGAAGAAGCTGCGCGTCTCGCTGGCGCTGCAGCCGATCGCCACCGCGATCTTCGCCAACTCGCCCTTCACCGAAGGCAAGCCCAACGGCTTTCTCTCCATGCGCTCGCAGATCTGGCGCGATACGGACAAGGACCGCACGGGCATGATGGCCTTCGCGTTCGAGGAGGGCTTCGGCTACGAGCGCTATGTGGACTGGGTGCTCGACGTGCCGATGTATTTCGTCAAGCGCGACGAGACCTATCACGACGTGGCGGGCTCCTCCTTCCGCGATCTCTTCGCCGGACGGCATCCGCAACTGCCTGGCGAGAAGGCCACGCGCTCGGATTGGGCGAACCACGTGTCCACGGTGTTTCCGGAAGTGCGGCTCAAGCGCTATCTCGAAATGCGCGGCGCGGATGTGGGCAATGTCGAGCACATCGTCGCCCTCTCGGCGTTCTGGACCGGCCTGCTCTATGACGAGACGGCGCTCGACGGCGCCTGGGAGCTGGTGAGGAACTGGAGCGCCAAAGAGCGCGAGCAGCTGCGCGCCGACGTGCCGAAGCAGGCCCTCAAGGCGAGCGTCGGGGGACGTTCCGCACAGGACATCGCCCGCGATGCCCTCGTGCTCTCACGCGAAGGGCTCAAGCGCCGCGCCTGCCTCGACGAAGCTGGACGCGACGAGACGCGGCACCTCGCCTATGCGGAGGAGATCGTCGCCTCCGGCCGCACGCAGGCCGAGCGTATGCTGGAGCTCTACCACGGTTCCTGGGGTGGATCGGTTCTACCTGCCTTTAGGGAATACGTGTTCTAGAGCATCGGACCCAAAAGTGGAATCCACTTTTGGGATCGATCCGATGCTCCACCCTTTGAAGAGCGCATTGTTCTTCGCGGACCCAGCGGGCCGCGCTAGCGAAAACCGGATCCACTTTTCCGCACAATGCGCTAAAGCACCGGTTGAGTGCGGTTGGCTCCCTCTACGGAGACAATGGCCAGAAGCAATCCGCCGACGTCATGGCCGGGCTTGTCCCGGCCATCTCGATTGGAAGGCCATGGCGCTTCACCGATCAGGATCACCGGCACATCGCGGTGACGTCGGAACAAGGGACGAGGCAGTCCGGACGGGATCCGTTCGTTCTCACGCGGCCTTCGCGGTTGCGACCCGGTTGCGGCCGTCCTGCTTGGCGCGATAGAGGGCTGCGTCGGCGAGGGTGATCAGGTGCGTCGGGCCGATGCGCGAGCGGTCCAGGCTCGGAACGCGGGTGGCGCTGCCGATGCTGACGGTCAGGATGCGCGATGGGATATTGGCATCGTGCTGCACGCGAAGCGTCTCGACTTTCGCGCGGATCTCCTCGGCCACGGCCGCGGCGCCGGTCGCGTCGAGATCGGGCAGGAGGACCACCAGTTCCTCGCCGCCATAGCGCGCCGCAAGATCGCCTGGCCTGCGGGCCGCGCTCGCGATCGTCCTGGCGATGATGCGCAGGCACTCGTCACCGGCCTGATGGCCGTAGATATCGTTGTAGGCCTTGAACTGATCGACATCCACCAGGAGCAGGGAAACCGGCGACCTTTCCCGCGAGGCTCGAACCCATTCCGTCTCGAGCTGCCTGTCGAACATGCGCCGGTTGGCCAGGCCCGTCAGGCCGTCGGTGACGGCGAGCACCGAGAGTTCGGCCTCCACTTCCTCGCGTCGGCGCAGTTCCGCGGACAGGCTCCAGCCGAGGGTGGCGATCGTGGCGACGAGAAGACCGATGACGACGATGCGAAAGACGAATTCCCGGTTCCAGCCCGCCAGCGCCTCGTCCCGGCCGACGGCCGAGAGGACACCGATGGGAAAGATGTGATTGCGGTGATAGCCGCCCATACGGGTCACACCGTCGACCGGGGAAACGAATTCGTAGGATCCCGAACCTTTCCCCTCCCGGAAGCCGGGTTCGTTCGACAGGTCGGCCCCGATGGCGCGGTCGATATAGGGATAGCGCGTGAGGAGCGTGCCGTCCCTGTGGATGAGCGTGATGCTGCCCTTTTTTCCGACGTCGAAGCGGCCAAAGAAGTTGGCGAAATACCGCGGCGGGATGCTGGCCTGAACCACGCCGCCGAAGCTGCCGTCCGGCTTGCCGATGCGGCGGGAGAGGGTCAGGACCCAATCGCCACCGAGCGGATCTCGAACCAGGGGGCCGAGAAACCAGTCACTGCTCGGGGACTCCCGATGATGCCGGAAGAAGGGCTGGTCGAGAGCGTTCACCTTGCCGCGGTGGCCGGGCAGGGAACTGGTCAGCAGAAACCCGTCGTCCTCATAGACAGAGAGAGACTTGATGCGCTGCAGGGACTGAACCCGCTCGATGAGGAAGGAATCGAGCCTCTTGATCGTGTCGGGCAGAGCGCCGCCGGACTCGACCCTGTCCACCACGTCCACCAGAAGGGCATCCGCCACGACGAAGGTGTCCTCCGCGTGCTGGACCAGCGACTTGGCCAGATTGAGGGTTTCCGCGCTGATCCGGGCGATCTCCTGCTCCCGCTCGCTCCAGTCGCGCCAACCCTCCAGGCCGAGGATCACGAGGCAGACCACGGCGACGAAGGCTTTCAGCCCTCGCGCCGCGGATCTTGGCCTGATGTGAGCGAATACAGTCATGACGCCTCGACCATAATTGCCGGGGCTAGCCTGAGGCTAACTTGAGGCCGAGGATTCCGGACACGATCAGTCCGATGCAGACCAGGCGCATCACGGTCGCGGGCTCGCCGAAAAGATAGATGCCCAGCAGCGCCGTGCCGACTGTCCCGATCCCGGTCCAGACCGCGTAACCCGTGCCGACGGGCAGGGTCTTCAGCGCCAAGCCGAGCAGCAGCACGCTCACGGCCATGCTCAGGACGGTCAGAATCGACGGGATCGGGCGGGTGAAACCCTCCGTGTATTTCAGGCCGATTGCCCAGCCGATCTCAAACAGGCCGGCAAGGCCGAGCCAAGTCCATGCCATGACAGGACCTCCGTCATTGGCAGGGCCGTCCCTACCGGAGTCATGAAGGAGCGAGGCCGTCCTCGCCCCTCCGTATATAGAGGGTCCGGAAAACCTTCTCAATAAGGAGAAGCCGCGGCCAAAAGTCGGTCTGCGGGCTTAGTTACCGGTCTCGTCCGAGGGCTGGCCGGAGCGCCCGAGGGAGGCGAGGGGATTGAAGGGGGCGTAGATCTGGTGCTTCCAGCCGTCGCCGCAATTGATGCAGATCGACCGGATCATGTGGTTGCTCTGCTCGAGCCGCTTGAGCAGCTTCTGCTGCCGCTCCGTCGCCTCGTTGGCCTCTGCCTCGTAGCCGGACGGGCGGACGGTCAGCTGGAGGGCCTTGCTCTCGGCGGGGACCTGGGCGAAGCCGGGGCTCGCGAGGACAAGGAAGCTGGCGGTCAGAGCGAGGCGGGTCATTCAGGATCCTGCGGCTGATTTGGGTCTCTCCCCACAGGACTCCAGGAGACAGTGTTTCGTCAAGGCTCGAGACCCCGACTGGGACCTTTGGCAGCGCCGGGGAGGGCTCCCGGCGCCGGTTGGCTTCCTTGCCTGTCCGATGCGGGTCAGATCTGGCGCACGGCGCCCTTGGCCGCGCTGGTGGCGAGCATCGCATAGGCCTTGAGGGCCGCCGAAACCTTGCGCTTGCGCGGCTGAGCCGGCTGCCAGCCCTTGGCGTCCTGCTCGGCGCGGCGGCGCTCGAGCTCGGCATCGTCCACGGCCAGGTGGATGCGGCGGTTCGGGATGTCGATCTCGATCCGGTCGCCGTCGCGCACGAGGCCGATGGTGCCGCCCTCGGCCGCTTCCGGCGAGGCGTGGCCGATGGAGAGGCCCGACGTGCCGCCAGAGAAGCGCCCGTCGGTGATGAGGGCGCAGGCCTTGCCGAGGCCCTTCGACTTCAGGTAGCTCGTGGGATAGAGCATCTCCTGCATGCCGGGGCCGCCGCGCGGGCCCTCGTAGCGGATGACGACCACGTCACCGGCCTTGACCTTGCCGTTGAGAATGCCGCTGACCGCATCGTCCTGGCTCTCGAAGACGATGGCCGGGCCCGAAAACACCAGGATGCTCTCGTCCACGCCCGCCGTCTTCACGATGCAGCCGTCGAGGGCGAGGTTGCCGGAGAGCACGGCGAGGCCGCCATCCTTCGAGAAGGCATGGTCCCTATCGCGGATGACGCCGCCCGCGCGGTCCATGTCCACGCTGTCGTAGCGGCTTTCCTGGCTGAAGGCGACCTGGGTCGGCACGCCCCCGGGAGCGGCGCTGAAGAATTCATGCACGGCGTGGCTGTTGGTGCGGCGTACGTCCCAGCGGTCGAGGGCCGCCTTCATGCTCTCGGCATGGACCGTCGGCACGGAGGTGTCGATGAGGCCCGCGCGGTCGAGCTCGCCCAGGATGCCCATGATGCCGCCGGCACGGTGCACGTCTTCCATGTGCACGCTCGATACGGCCGGCGCGACCTTGCACAGGACCGGGACCCGGCGCGACAGGCGGTCGATGTCCGCCATGGTGAAGTTGACCTCCGCCTCGTGGGCGGCCGCCAGCAGGTGCAGCACCGTGTTGCTCGAGCCGCCCATGGCGATGTCGAGCGTCATGGCGTTCTCGAAGGCCGCGAAGGACGCGATGGAGCGGGGCAGCACGCTCGCGTCGTCCTGCTCGTAGTAGCGGCGCGCGAGATCCACGATCAGGTGGCCGGCCTCGACGAAGAGGCGGCGGCGGTCCGCATGGGTGGCGAGCGTCGAGCCGTTGCCCGGCAGGGAGAGGCCGAGCGCCTCGGTGAGGCAGTTCATGGAATTGGCCGTGAACATGCCCGAGCAGGAACCGCAGGTGGGGCAGGCGGCGCGTTCGATAACCTTGATGTCCTCTTCTGCCACCTTCTCGTCGGCGGCGGCCACCATGGCGTCGATGAGGTCGAGCTTCTTGGTCACGCCGTTGAGCACGACCTTGCCGGCCTCCATCGGGCCGCCGGAGACGAACACGACCGGGATGTTGAGGCGCATGGCGGCCATCAGCATGCCGGGGGTGATCTTGTCGCAGTTGGAGATGCAGACCATAGCGTCGGCGCAATGGGCGTTGACCATGTATTCGACGGAATCCGCGATCAGCTCCCGCGAGGGCAGGGAGTAGAGCATGCCGTCATGGCCCATGGCGATGCCGTCGTCGACCGCGATGGTGTTGAATTCCTTGGCGACGCCGCCCGCCTTCTCGATCTCCCGCGCCACGAGCTGGCCCAGGTCCTTGAGGTGGACGTGGCCGGGCACGAACTGGGTGAAGGAGTTCACGACGGCGATGATCGGCTTGCCGAAATCGGAATCCTTCATGCCCGTGGCCCGCCAGAGGCCGCGGGCGCCTGCCATGTTGCGGCCGTGGGTGGTGGTGCGAGAACGATAGGCTGGCATGGTTTCCCCTAAAACTTTGCCGCCTTGTTCAACTGAAATTGCGCAATTTGCAAGGAAAATTGCCATTCCTTGTGGTCGCGCCTGCTTTGCCGCAATGGAATTGCTGATAAACGGCTCGACAAGCCCTTTTGAACGACGGGAAAACGCCATGGATCATCCGCCCCGAGATCATGCCCTTCGGCGGGTTGTCGCCATCGTGGCGGCGCTCAACCTGGGTTATTTCGGGGTCGAGTTTGCGGTCGCGCTTGCCATCGGCTCGGTGTCCCTGTTCGCCGACAGCGTCGATTTCCTGGAAGATGCCTCGATCAACCTTCTCATTCTCGTCGCCCTCGGCTGGAGAGCCCGGATCCGGGCGCGGGTCGGCATGGTGCTGGCGGGGATCATCCTCGTGCCCGGCCTCGCCACCCTCTGGACCGCCTGGGAGAAGTTCTGGGAGCCGGTCGCGCCAAATCCGGTGCCGCTGTCCCTTGCGGGGGCAGGGGCTCTCGCAGTCAATCTCACCTGTGCCGTCCTGCTCGCCCGTTATCGCCACCATAGTGGCAGCCTGACGAAAGCGGCCTTCCTGTCCGCGCGCAACGATGCGGCCGCCAATGTGGCGATCATCGGGGCAGGCCTGGTCACGGCCATGACGCTCTCGGCCTGGCCCGATCTGATCGTCGGCCTTGCCATCGCGGCGATGAATGCCGATGCCGCTCGGGAGGTCTGGGAAGCGGCCCGCAAGGAGCATGGGGCTGCAACGCCTTGAGCCCGAAGAACGTTGTCCTGCTCAACCCACCCTGAACGAGGCAGGACCGCGACATGCTCACCAAAGCCGAATTGGATGCGCCGGCCCATCTGCAATACGAACCCATCGGCAAGGCCGGTCAGGGTCATCCAAGTGACGTTAGGGAATTCACGACCCTCCGCGAGGCCGTCCACTGGGCCATGAACAACGAGGCGCCGGCCGGCATGGAGGCCGTCATCCGGGCCGCCTCCGGGGCCGTGCTCGGGCCGCGGCACCTGGAGGAGATCTGGTCGAGCCTGCAGGGGCCATAGAGCATCGGACGTGAAAAGTGGACTTGCCCTTTTTGGGTCCAATCCCACTCTTCACTCCATGAAGAGCGCCTCGTCGGGCGCGAAAATCCGGGTCTACTTTTTCGCACGATGCTTCTTCTCTCAGCTGGCGCATCGTTGAGTGCGAAAAACCGGGTCCACTTTTTCGCACGATGCGCTAGATCCACCCCAGGCTCAGGGCTCCCACGGCCAGATACCGCCCCGTCTTGGCGATCGCCACGAGCGGGACGAAGATCCGCAGGGGCTCCCGCATGACGCCCGCCACGATGGTGAGAGGATCGCCGATGACCGGGAGCCAGCTCAGGAGCAGCGTCCAGCGTCCGTAGCGGTGATACCAGCCTTCCGCCTTCGCCATCTGCTTGCGCTTCACGGGAAACCAGGGCCGATCCTCGAAACGCGCGAAGAACCGGCCCAGGAACCAGTTCACGACGGAGCCGAGAATGTTGCCCACGCTCGCAACGGCAATGAGAAGCCACCACGGGTAATGTTCGGCCACCAGCATGGCGAAGAGCACCGCTTCGGACTGAAAAGGGAAGATGGTGGCCGAGAGGAAAGCGGCGGCGAACAAGGCGCCGTATTCGGCAAGATGCGGCATGGGACGGGGCGACCGGACCGGAGGGACAAAGAGGCAGGGATTCGGGCTTCACGCGGAAGCCCGAACGAGGAGGGACCTATCACGGTTCCGAACTTCTGCCGAGCCGATGCGCCTGAGGCGCTCAACGGTCAGACCTCAAGCCTCTCCGCCGGCATGCCTCGCGTGACGCCAAGCATCACATGCGCTCGCTGAACGTGCCGTGCTGGGCCCGCGGGTTGAGGCGCGCGAAGTCGTCTCCCCTCACGTGAACCAGCGTCGCGTGATCCCCGCCCTCGAAATAGACGTCCGGCTGCCGCTCCACGCTGTTCTCGACGATGACATCGAGGCCGTAGCACGTGCCGACCGGCGGGATAGCGCCGCGGTCGCAGTCCCGGAAGACCTCGACGATCTCGTCCTCTGACGCAAGGCGCAGTTCCTGGCCCAGCTCCATCTTGAGATCGGACAGGCGCAGGTGGTGCGAGGCCGGCAGCACGGCGAGCATGTAGTGCTGCCCGTCGCTGAGCATGATGCCCTTTGCCAGCCGGTCGCCGGGCACGTGCCCCGCATGGGCCGTGCCGAGCGACGTCATCGCCGGTTCGTGCGGGATCAGGTCGTAGCTGATGCCTTGATCGGACATGTAGCGCTGAAGGGTTGGTGCAATCGTCATGACAGCCTCCTGTAAGACGAGGACTCTCGCATGCCGGGAGGCGGCTCGACTGACACACCGTCTCTTCGGGATGCGCAGCTGTTGGTCGTCGTGTGATGGTACACCCCTGACGGAACGGCTTCAATCGACCGGAAGGCGTGGCCGCAAAGAATGCCGGCTGCGGCCGAGCCCCGGGACGATGCCCCTGCGCCAATGCTTGCGCCTCGCCCGCATGTTCACTACGAACGGCGCGATCCCATGCTCAGGTCGGGCCCTCCTTCCGCAACCTTGGGCGGCGGTGCCGGAAACCTTTTCTCAGGGCGGTCTCTCTTGGATTCATTCGACGTTGTGGTGATCGGCGCCGGGGCTGCCGGGATGATGTGCGCGGCACAGGCCGGCAAGCGCGGGCGTTCCGTGCTGATCCTCGACCATGCCGCCAAGCCCGGCGAGAAGATCCGCATCTCCGGCGGAGGGCGCTGCAACTTCACCAATCTCAACGCCGCTCCGGCGAGTTTCATCTCGCAGAACCCGAGCTTCGCCATATCGGCCTTGCGCCGCTACACGCAGCGCGACTTCATCGCCCTCGTCGAGCGCTATGGCATCGCGTACCACGAGAAGACCCTGGGCCAGCTCTTCTGCGACGGCTCGTCGAAGCAGATCATCGATCTTCTCCTGAACGAGATGCGCCAGGCGGATGTGGAGCTGCGCCTGTCCACCTCCGTCGAACGCGTGGAGAAAGCACCGGAAGGATTTGCCCTGAAGCTTTCGCAGGGAGCGGTGCAATGCCGGTCGCTCGTCGTGGCGTCGGGCGGCAAGTCGATTCCGAAGATGGGCGCCACCGGGTTCGGCTACGATCTGGCGCAGCAATTCGGCCTGAAGATCGTCGAGACGCGGCCTGGGCTGGTTCCGCTCACCCTGGAGCCGAACATGCTGGAACGGCTCGCCCCCCTGGCAGGTGTGTCGGTCGACGCGGTGGCGAGCTGCGGGAAGACGGCGTTCGCCGAGGCCATGCTCTTCACCCATCGCGGCCTGAGCGGCCCCGCGATCCTGCAGATCTCCTCCTATTGGCGCGAGGGCGGCGAGATCGTGCTCTCCATGCTGCCGGGCGTGAATCTCTTCGAGGAGCTGCGCGCCGCCCGCGCGCAGAACGGCAGGCAGGCGCTCCAGACCGCCCTGTCGGCCTTCCTGCCCAAGCGCCTGGCGCAACTGATCGCCGAGACGGAGAAGGGACCGGCCAACCTGGCCGATTATTCCGACAAGAGGCTTCGTGCCATCGACGAGGCTGTGAACCTCTGGCGCTTCAAGCCGGCCGGCTCGGAAGGCTACCGCACGGCCGAGGTGACGCTCGGCGGCGTCGACACCCGCGAACTCGATTCCCGGACCATGGAAGCCAGGGCGGTGCCCGGCCTCTACTTCATCGGCGAGGTGGTGGATGTCACCGGCTGGCTCGGCGGGTACAATTTCCAGTGGGCCTGGTCATCCGGCTGGTGTGCCGGTCAGGCGGTCTGACCATCGCGACGGCTGTGCCTGTGTTCCCTTGAACCCCTGTGATATGCTCCTGGCGCATCGTGCGAAAAAGTGGATCCGGTTTTTCGCGCAAACGATGCGCAGGCTGAGAGAAGCATCGGATCTCACTGGGAGGGTTTCATGCATTCGGGCATGGTCCTCATCTGGATCGGTGCGCTGCTCATCGTGGCCGGGATCGTGCTCGCGGCCGGCAAGGTTCTCTGGAATGGGCGCCTGAGCGAGCCCCATCGCATGGGCCCGGCGGGTTCCGGCAATACGCTGGAACCCCGCGAAAGGGCGCGCGCCCTGCACCCCAAGCATCACTGGCCCAGCATCGCCCTGGTCGCCTTAGGCATCGTCCTTATGCTGGCCGAGACGGCTGTCTGACGGGCGCGATCCCCGAAAGAGGTGGAGCTGGACGGTTTTTTGTTGCGCAAGGCCGCGGTTCGGGCAACGATCCGGGCATGAAGCCGCTCTCGATCCTCCTGGCTGCCGGCCTTCTCCTGACGCCCGTATCCGCCGGCGCCTCTCCCATGCTGCTGGTGGATGCGTCCACGGGCGACATTCTCGCCGCCCAGGAGGCGACCCGCTCCTGGCACCCTGCGTCGCTCACCAAGATGATGACGGCGCATCTGGCCCTGACGGCCGTCAGGGCCGGCCGGGTCAGCATGGACACGTCCATTCCCCTGAGCCCGAAGGCGGCCGCCCAGCCGCCGACGAAGCTCGGAGTCCCGCCGGGCTCGTCGCTCCGGCTGGAGGATGCGCTCACCGTCATCATGGTCAAGAGCGCCAACGATGTTTCGGTCGCTATCGCGGAAGCCATCGGCGGCAGCGAGGAGGCCTTCGTCGCGGCCATGAACGCGGAGGCCCGGCGTCTCGGGATGACCGGAACCCGTTTCGTCAATGCCACCGGCCTGCACGACGACCGGCAGGTGACCAATGCGCGGGACATGGCCGTGCTCATGATCGTGCTCCTGAGCTACCATGCCGATTACATGGATCTCCTCAGGACTCCCTCGGTGACGGTGAATGGGCGGCTGCTCAAGAACACCAACAAGCTGGTCGAGGATTACGCCGGCCTCGAGGCCTCGAAGACCGGCTATGTCTGCGCCTCCGGCTTCAACGTGGCGGTCTCGGCCCTTCGCGGGAGCCGGCGCGTCATCGGCGTGGTCCTCGGGGCGCCCAGCGCGGCGACGCGATCGCAGGTCATGCGGGATCTCCTCGATACCGGCCTGTCGGAGGGGGCGAACCCCATCGGCAATATCCGCACGGTGAAAGCCAGCGGACCGATGCCCGCCGCGGACCTGCGCCGTCTCAAGTGCGGCCGACAGGATCCTGCAAGGCTGGAGGCCAAGACCGGCGCCGCTGCGGCGAGACGGACGGAGGCCCTGCCGCTTCGCTGACGGCAGAGGGCCGAGACTCTCAACAAGCACGGCTTTAGCGTAGCGTTCGAACGCGAGACATCCCTGCCGGCCGCCACGACCGGGCCAGATGTCATCCTTCATCCGAGCAGGCCGGTTCCACGCAGGCCCGCTATGGGCTCAAGCGTTCGCAGAGCCCATGAGCGAGAGGCGGTGCCGGCGGATCGGCTATGGCATCAACGGCAATACAGGTTGCCGTAAGCATCGCGATACGTGCCATACGGGCATTGGGTCCGGGGAGCCGTCGCCGCGCCGACGATCGCGCCGCCCGCTGCGCCCACGGCCGCTCCGGCCAAGGCTCCGCTCGCCCGGCCCGTTGCAGCGCCGCCGACCGCGGCACCGGCAAGGCCGCCGACGGCCGCGCCGCCAGCCGCGCGTTCTCCCGGTGTGGTGCACGCCGCAGCAGAAAGCATGAGTGCACCCGCGGCAACGGCTGTCATGATTGGCCTCATCGCACCCTCCTGAGTTATGAATCCCGCAAAGGACCAGAGCAGCAAACCCGGCGATGGAGCCATGCTGGAA
>JAEWKH010000082.1 GCA_023386155.1 Pseudomonadota bacterium | reverse complement strand
CTTCGGCCGGCGTCTGAAGACGCTGAAGGGCCTCACGCCTTACGAGCATATCTGCAAAACCTGGACAACCGAGCCTCAACGCTTCAGGCTCGACCCGCTCCACCAAATGCCGGGACTAAACACCTAGCGCATCGTGCGAAAAAGTGGACCCGGTTTTTCGCGAAGAACGATGCGCCGGTTAAGAAGTGGAGCATCCTGCGGAAAGGAGGGCCCGGGTTCTTTGCGAAGAACGGTGGCGCTCGTCAAAGGGCGGAGCATCGGGCCGGTTGCTCTTGCCAGGGGCCGATGCCAGTCTTGCCGATCCATGACCGACATCGCCCTCATCCGCCCGAACCTGGACTGGCTTCCCTTCTATGCCCACGCCCTCGAACGGGGCTGGTCGCCCAATACCGACCAGGACGTGAGCCGCGAGCAGCTGCTGCAGTACCGGCGCAACCCCGAGCGCTTCCTCCACGACCTCTACAACAGCCCCATGGTGCGGCTGCCTGACGGACGCGAGGTGGCGCGCCTGCCGGCCCACGATTTCTGGATCAGCGACGGCGAATTCTGCGGCCGCATCGGCTTTCGCTTCCAGAGGGGAGCGGAAGACCTGCCGACCGCCATCTACGGGCATATCGGTTACACCATCGTGCCCTGGAAGCAGCGGCGCGGCTACGCCACGCAGGCGCTGCGCATGATCCTGCCGGTCTGCCGCTCGGAAGGCTTCCCGCGGGTGCTGATCACCTGCGACGACGACAACGAGGCCTCGCGGAGGGTCATTCTCGCCAATGGCGGCGTCGAGGCCGGCTCCCTCCCGCACAACCGCCGCTCCGGTCACGTCAAGCTGATGTTCTGGGTGCCGACGCAGATCTAGAGCATCGTGCCGAAAACCGGATCTACTTTTCACTGGCGTGGCCCTCCGGGTCGCTGAAGCGGCCCTCTGGGTCCGCGCGATGCGCCAGCGCCGACTTACACCTGTCGCTCGACGACGAAGCGCACGGCCTCGCGCAGGATCTGCGCCTGCGGTCCGAAACCGTCGAGGGCGCTGTCCGCCTGGTCGACGAGCTGCCGGCACTCGCGGCGGGCGCCGTCCATGCCGAGCAGGTCGACGAGGGTGGCCTTGCCCTTCTCCAGGTCCTTGCCCGTGCGCTTGCCGAGCGCCTCGGCCGATGCCTCCCGGTCGAGGATGTCGTCCGCGACCTGGAAGGCCGCCCCGAGGGCGCGCCCGTACTCGACCAGCTTGCCCCGCGCCGCAGTGTCGGCCTGCCCCAGAATCGCCCCCGCCTCGACCGAGAAGGTGAGGATCGCTCCCGTCTTCATCATCTGGAGCAGGCGGATATCGGTCTCTCCCATCGCGGCGGTCCCGTAGCGCCCCTCCGCCGTCAGGTCGAGGAGCTGGCCGCCCACCATGCCGCCGAGCCCCGAGGCGCGGGCAAGGCCGAGGACGAGGCCGGAGCGTATGGCGGGATCGGAGGCCGTCGCCGGATCGGCGAGAACCTCGAAGGCGAGCGTCTGGAGCGCGTCCCCGACGAGAATGGCGGTCGCCTCGTCATAGGCCTTGTGGACCGTCGGCTGGCCCCGGCGCAGGTCGTCGTCGTCCATGGACGGCAGGTCGTCATGGACCAGGGAGTAGCAATGGAGAAGCTCGACCGCGCAGCCTGCCCGCAGCGGCCCGTCCCCCTCTTTTCCCAGGAGGCGGCCCGCCTCGATGGTCAGGAAGGGCCGCAGGCGCTTGCCGCCTCCCAAGACCGCGTGCCGCATGGCGGCCATGAGGCGGGGCGGCCGGGCCAACTCGCCGGGAGCGGGTTTGTCTGATAGCAAGGCTTCGAGACTTGTTTCGACAATCCTCGCGGCGTCGGAGAGCCGCGTGGTGAAAGTGCTTGTGGATGGCGCCATGACGAGCCTGAATACGGATGGAGCGGCTGCTCCGTCCGAGGGGGATGCCGGTGAACGATGGAAGCCGAAACGGACGCTGCGGTCGGGACGGCCGCGGGAGCCGATGAGCGTTGCCCGCTTTTTCCGCCGCCTCGTCCAGATCGGCCTTGGTCTCATTCTCTTATGGGTCGGCGCGGTCTTTTGGCTAGGCCTCTTGTACTGGATCGTGCCGCCGGTCTCGACCCTGATGGTCGGCCGCTGGCTCACCCTTCAGCCGGTGGAGCGGACCTTCGTCGGGCTCGACGAGATTTCGCCCCATCTGCCTCTCGCGGTCATGACGGCCGAGGACAGCCGCTTCTGCGAGCACAACGGGGTCGACTGGGATGCCCTCTGGGATGTGGTGGAGGCGGCTGACGGGGACGGCCCGTCCCGCGGCGCCTCGACCATCCCCATGCAGGTGGCCAAGAACCTCTTCCTGTGGCCGAGCCGCTCCTACCTCCGCAAGGGGCTTGAGATCCCGGTCGCGCTCTATCTCGACCTGATCTGGTCGAAGCGCCAGATGATGGAGGTCTATCTCAACATCGCCGAATGGGGCGAAGGGATCTTCGGGGCCGAGGCGGCCGCCCGGAAGTACTTCCGTAAATCCGCCAGGAACCTGACCCGCCAGGAGGCCGCCCTTCTAGCCAGGGCCCTGCCCAACCCCCTGGTGCGCAACCCGGCCCGCCCCCGGCCCGGGCACCGGGCCCTGGCGGGACAGCTCCAGGCGCGCATGGAAAGGGCGGCCCCCTTCAGCGATTGCCTGAAGCCCTGAGCGCATCGTGCGGACCCAGCGGGCCGCGCTAAAGCATCGGACCCAAAAGTGGACTTGCACTTTTGGGATCGGATCCGATGCTTCTTCTCTTGGCTGGCGCATCGGATGGACCGGAAAAACCGGATCCACTTTTCCGTCCGATGCGCTAGCGAATAGTGGACCCGGTTTCGCTGACGCGGCCCTCCGGGTCCGCGTCGAACGATGCGCCTACAAGGAGGAGCATCGCGTGAATCCCAAAAGTGCGTCCCACTTTTGGGCTCGATGCTCTCCCCTGCGGCAATGAAAAACCTCGGATTGCCGTCAAAGGGCTAGATATTTCCCCAAAGACCTTGTATGAGGCGCAACCTCATCAAGTTTGAGATGTGAGCGTTCCCCGGTTGAGCGGGCGCTCCGCTATTTTAACCGGAGACGAGAAATGGCCGTTCCAAAAAGAAAAACGTCGCCGTCGCGGCGCGGAATGCGTCGCTCCGCCGATGCCTTGAAGGCCCCGACCTACATCGAGGACAAGGATTCCGGCGAGCTGCGCCGTCCTCACCATGTTGACCTGAAGACCGGCATGTACCGTGGCCGTCAGGTCCTGAAGGTGAAGACCGACGCGTGATCCCACGCGGCATGCGAAGATCCGAACCGGCGCCACGTGCGCCGGTTTTTTTATGCCCATAATCCCCAAGTACACTGATTTTCCATTGCTTTTTACCCTTCATTAAGCCTGAGGGCCGATCCTGAAACCCTTGGTTTTCCGGGGTTCAGCCAGGCTTGCGAGAGGCGTTTTCGCCCATCCCCGATCCGGCGCGTTTCGAGGGTGAGTGTGATGGCGACGAAGGGGCAGGGCCGGGCGGGGCTTTTCAGGGGCGTGTCCCGACCGCCGCGCCAGGGCCGATCCTCCCGGACCTCCCGTGTCCCGATCACGGGCGTCACCTATGCCTGGGACATGGTGTCCGACAGCCTGACCTGGGGTCCCGGCGCCGCCGAGGCGCTCGGGCTGCCGTCGCGGGATCTGCCCAGGACCGGACAGGCCTTTTCGCAACTGGTCGAGCCGGGCTGCGGCCTGTCCCGCCAGGCCGTCATCGACGCCGCGGAGGGGCCGGGCTGCACCTACGAGACCCGCTATGCCCTGCGCTTCGAGCCGGACCGGGTGGCGATGGTCGAGGATGCGGGCCGCTGGATGCCGGACATCGAGGGACGCCCCGCCTTCGCCCGCGGCCGGCTGCGGCTCGAGCCGGTCTCCTGCTCGCAGGATCTGCTGCCCGTCGTCCTGAGACGGCGCTCGGAGCTTCTCTGCGGCATCCAGAACGGCGTCAACGAGGCGCTGAGGAGTTCCCAGACCTGCACCCTGATCGTCGGCGCGCTCGATGCCGATGCCGACGAGGCCGATCCCATGGCGGGCATCGCCCGGGCCCTGCGCCCGATGATGCGCCGGCACGATCTCTTCGCCAGCCTCGGCCCAAGCCGCTTCGCCCTGACCCTGACCTGTTGTCCGGCCTCGGACGCCCCGAGCGCCATGAGGCGGCTTGCCGGTCTCATGAAGGACCATCCGGCCGTGGCCTCTCTCCGCCTGGGGGCGGCCTGCGCCCCGGACCACACCTTAAAGGCCACCAAGCTGCTGCGCTTTGCCGAGCAGGCCCTGGCCTTCGGGATCGCGCGCGGGGAAGTCTGCACTGTCTACGACGGCCGGCCGAAAGCGCCGCCGGCGGGCGGGCGGGCACCCTTCGACTGGGTCGCTGCCCTCAACGGCCGCAGCCTGACCCTCGCCTGCCAGCCGGTGGTGGAGGCGCAGAGCCGCGCCCCGGCCCTGATTCAGGCGAGTGCCGTCCTCACGCGCTCCGAAGGCGGCCCGGTCCCGCTCGGCCCGGCGCCACGGCTGAAGGAGGCGAACCTGGCCCTTCTGGTCGACGCGCGCTTGCTCGAACTGGCGGCCGATCACCTGAACGGCCACCCCGATGCGCGCCTGGCGCTGCCGATCTCGGCCGGCACCCTGCAGGATCCCGAATGGCTCACCATGCTGGCGGCCCATCTCGGCGCCCGCCAGGGCATTGAGTCGCGCCTCCTCATCGAGGTCCCCGAGGCTGCCCTGGCCGAGTGCCGGACGGTCCTGGGCCGCCTCCATGCCATGAAGGCCTTAGGCGTCGGGCTTTCCCTTACCGGCTACGGGGCAGGCCATGTCCCGCCGGACCAGCTGCGGATGCTCCCCGTCGACCTCCTCAAGATCGACGGCATCTTCATCCAACCCCTCAAGCGCTCCACCGACGACCGCCTCGCCGTCAGGACCCTGATCGACCGGGCCCAGCACCTGGGCATCGCCACGGCGGCGGAATGGGTGGACGACGAGACAACGGCCCGCCTGCTTGCGGCCTGGGGCATGGATTACCTGCAGGGCGGCCTGTTCGGCGAGCCCGAGGCCGTGCTGCAGCCTTCGACGCTGCACCAGGTTCTGAAGACGGTGCGGCGCCGATAACCGGAGCGGCTTGCAGGACTACTTGCTCGCCAGCTTGTCGAGCTTGGCCTGCATGTCGGCCATCTGCTGCTTCAGGCGGTCCAGATCGGCCGCGTCCGAGTCCTTGCCGGCGGACTTCGCCTCGGGTGCGCCCGACGGCCCCTGGGGAAAGGGCGAGAACATCCGCATGGCTTCCGTGAAGAAGCCCATGTTCTTGCGCACCTGCTCCTCCATGGCCTGGAAGGCTCCCGGCCCGAAGGCCTGGGCCATCTGCTCCCGGAGCTTCTGCTGCTCCTGGGACAGGTTGTTCATGGAGAATTCGAGATAGCTCGGCACCAGGGCCTGCATGCTGTCGCCGTAGAAGCGGATCAGCTGGCGGAGCACCGTGACGGGCAGGAGGTTGGGGCCCTCCTTATTCTCCTGCTCGAAGATGATCTGCGCCAGGACCGAGCGGGTGATCTCCTCGCCGGACTTCGCGTCATAGACCACGAAATCCTCGCCATTGCGCACCATGCCGGCCAGGTCTTCCAGCGTCACGTAGGTCGAAGTGCCCGTGTGGTAGAGGCGGCGGTTGGCATATTTCTTGATGACAGTCGGTTGTTTGTCCGTCGCCATGTTGCCCGATACGCTCCCGGAAGATCCACCTGCCCGACATTCTTCATTCCGAACCGCGGAATGCCGGCAACTAATGATTATAAGCCTTATGCCTGACGATCAAAGCGCCAAAAGTCTAAGGCGCTTCAGGGCTGGGTTGCGCGTGCCGATCCTTGACATCCCGGCCCCTGGGGATTTGATCGGACCGGCACTACATTCATTCTGCGACCAGACAATCAGCATGAGGAGAGAGGAATGGCCCGAGACAGCATCGTCATCGTCGGCGCGACGCGCACCCCCGTCGGCTCGTTCAACGGGGCCTTCGCCAACACCCCGGCGCATGAACTCGGCGCGGTTGCCATCAGGGCGGCCCTCGAACGCGCCAAGGTCGAAGGCGGCGAGGTAGACGAGGTCATCCTCGGCCAGATCCTCACCGCGGGCCAGGGCCAGAACCCGGCCCGCCAGGCGGCGATGGCCGGGGGCGTGCCCCAGGAAAAGACCGCCTGGGCCCTCAACCAGCTCTGCGGCTCGGGCCTGCGCACGGTCGCCATCGGGATGCAGCAGATCGCCAATGGCGATGCCCGCATCATCGTGGCCGGCGGCCAGGAATCCATGTCGCTCGCGCCCCATGCCGCCCATATGCGCGCCGGCACCAAGATGGGCGACTTCAAGCTCGTCGACACCATGTTGAAGGACGGCCTGATGGACGCCTTCCATGGCTACCACATGGGCAACACCGCCGAGAACGTGGCCCAGCGCTGGCAGCTGACCCGCGAGGAGCAGGACCAATTCGCCACCGCGTCCCAGAACAAGGCCGAGGCCGCCCAGAAGGAAGGCCGCTTCAAGGACGAGATCACGCCTGTGACGATCGCGACCCGCAAGGGCGACATCGTGGTGGATCAGGACGAGTACATCCGCGCCGGCACCACCGTCGAGGCCCTCGCCAAGCTCAGGCCCGCCTTCTCGAAGGAAGGCACGGTCACGGCCGGCAATGCCTCGGGCATCAATGACGGCGCCGCCGCCGTGGTGCTGATGACGGAAGCCGAGGCCGAGAAGCGCGGCCTGACCCCGCTCGCCCGCATCGCCTCCTGGGCGACCGCCGGCGTCGACCCGGCCATCATGGGCACGGGCCCGATCCCCTCCTCGCGCAAGGCGCTGGAAAAGGCCGGCTGGAAGGTGTCCGACCTCGAGCTCGTCGAGGCCAACGAGGCCTTCGCGGCCCAGGCGCTCGCGGTCAACAAGGACATGGGCTGGGATCCGTCCATCGTGAACGTGAACGGCGGCGCCATCGCCATCGGGCACCCGATCGGGGCTTCGGGCGCCCGCGTGCTCGTGACCCTGCTGCACGAAATGGGCCGGCGCAACGCCAAGAAGGGCCTGGCCACCCTGTGCATCGGCGGCGGCATGGGCGTCGCCATGTGCCTCGAGCGCTAAGAGCCGCCCGCAAAAAAGCGAAAGGGCTCCGGGAAATTCCGGAGCCTCGCCCTTCCCCGTTGCGTCAAATATCCTAAGCTATGTTGTGAGGCGGTTTGAATCCGGCCGCCTCACGACGAATGGATCCTGGAGAGATCCGCGAAGGGAACGATCTTGGGGAAGGAAACAGCATGGCGCGCGTCGCATTGGTTACCGGTGGCACCCGCGGCATCGGTGCCGCGATCTCGAAAGGCTTGAAGGACGCAGGCTACAGGGTTGCCGCGAATTACGGCGGCAACGACGAAGCCGCCAACCAGTTCAAGACGGAGACCGGCATCCCGGTCTTCAAGTTCGACGTTTCCGATGCGGCATCCTGCGAGAGCGGCATCCGGGCGGTCGAAGCCGAGCTCGGCCCGGTCGATATCCTGGTCAACAACGCGGGCATCACCCGCGACGGCATGTTCCACAAGATGACCTACGACCAATGGTCGGCGGTCATCCGCACCAACCTCGATTCCATGTTCACCTGCACGCGCCCCGTGATCGAGGGCATGCGCGAGCGCGGCTTCGGGCGCATCATCATCATCTCGTCCATCAACGGCCAGAAGGGCCAGATGGGACAGGCGAACTATTCCGCCGCGAAGGCGGGCGTGATCGGCTTCGCCAAGGCGCTCGCGCAGGAGAACGCCAACAAGGGCGTCACCGTCAACGTGATCGCGCCGGGCTATATCGCCACCGAAATGGTGAAGGCCGTCCCCGAAGAGGTTCTCAAGTCGAAGATCCTGCCGCTCATTCCCGTCGGGCGTCTCGGGGAGGCGGAGGAGATCGCCCGCTCCGTGCTCTTCCTGGCCGCCGACGAGGCCGGCTTCGTGACCGGCTCGACCCTGTCCATCAACGGCGGGCAGTACATGGCCTGACGCGCCCGCATCGCCCCGGACGCAGCCCATCCTGCGCTCCGGGTGCGATGCGCCGCACCCTCCCTGCAACATGGAGCGTTTGAAGGATGAACCGTATCGACATGGCGGGCCGAGCCGTCGTGATTACAGGCGGCGCGCGCGGAATCGGCTACGCGATCGGCGAGCGCCTCGTGCAGTCGGGCGCCCGGGTGGCGATCTGGGACCTCCGCCTCGACGATTCCGAGACGAGCGCCGCCGCCCTCTCGAAGGACTGCCTCGGACTGAGCGTCGATGTGGCGGACAGCCTGTCGGTCGAGCATGCGGCGCAGCAGACCCGCGCCGCCTTCGGCCGCATCGACGGCCTGGTGAACGGCGCCGGGATCACGGGGCCGGTCAAGCCGCTGGCCGAGTATTCCGCTGAGGAATGGCGCAGCGTCGTCGAGGTCAACCTGACGGGCACCTTCAATTGCTGCCGCTCCATCGTGCCGATCATGCAGGAGAACGATTACGGCCGCATCGTCAACATCGCGTCGGTCGCGGGCAAGGAGGGGAACCCGAACCTCGCCGCCTACAGCGCCGCGAAGGCCGGCATCATCGGCCTCACCAAGTCCCTGGGCAAGGAACTGGCCAAGACCGGCATCGCGGTGAACTGCATCACGCCCACCACCGCCAAGACGAAGATCCTCGATACGCTCACGCCCGAGTTCATCGAATACATGCGCGTGAGGATCCCGCGGGACCGCTTCGCCGAGCTGCACGAGATCGCCGCCATGGTGGCCTGGATGCTCTCCGAGGAGAATTCCTTCACCACGGCCGCCACCTTCGATCTCAGCGGCGGGCGCACGACGTATTAATCATTTCTCCAGACCATAGAGCATCCGAACCCTTGTCTTGTCCAAGGGCCGATCTCCCAGGATTTCCAAGAAATAGTCGAGTTGCCAGCGCTGTGTCTGCAACGCTTGCCGACTCGTCGGCTGATCCCAAGGTGGATAAACGCGCATGCCGCGCTTACCGCCTTTACCATCCGTCGCAACGATATCGTGGTCGCGCAACACCGACTTTGGGAAGACAAACTGGCCCAAATGCCGCTCTTTACGGCAGCTGACCACGAACAGATCGTCTGGATCGGACATATCGAAAGGCTGGATCGGACCGCCTCCAATTCGCTTCCACAAGGTTACGAACTGCCCGACCTTTGTCGGCGTGATCTTGGCAACGCGGAAGCGTAAAGCCAGACCGCTCAGGTCGATCCTGCACGCGCCATATTCCAAGCTTTCCCGTTCCAATTCCGGCTCTGAGCATTCGAATCCGGTCGGAACGTAAACAAGCATCATCGCAGCCAGAACGTCCTGATGAGCTTTCGAGCCGGGAGAATTCAAGAAACCGACCTTTCGGACAAACGCGCCTTCGCGTCTCCCCTCTACAACCTTGATGAAGGTTTTACCAAGCAAATGCGATGAAATTACAAAACGACCGAAAACTCCCTCCCTGACCTTCGCTTCCTCGAGAAAGTCATGGTAGGTGGCGGCCACCATGACGACACGCACCGCCACCTCCATCGGCCTCATCGCCATCCTGCTCTGGTCCATGCTCGCCCTGTTCACGGCGGCGACGGGCACGATCCCCCCGTTCCAGCTCAATGCCATGACCTTCCTCATCGGCGGGCTGGTCGGCGTGGTGAGCTGGGTCGTCCGGCCCCAGGGGCTCAAGGCCCTGCGCCAGAAGCCGGTCGTCTGGGCCTTGGGCATCGGCGGCCTGTTCGGCTATCACGCCCTCTATTTCGCAGCGCTGCGCTGGGCGCCGCCGGCCGAATCGGGCCTGATCAACTATCTCTGGCCGCTGCTGATCGTGCTGTTTTCCTCACTGCTGCCAGACGAGCATCTGCGGAGGGCGCATATCGTGGGGGCGCTGCTCGGATTCGCCGGCGTCGTGGTGCTGATCGCCGGGCGCGGCGCCTTCGATGCGCGGGCCGAGTACATGCCCGGCTACATCTGCGCCTTCGTGGCGGCCTTCGTCTGGGCCGGCTACTCGGTCCTGTCCCGCCGCTTCGGCCAGGTGCCGACCGATGCGGTGGCGGGCTTCTGCCTGATGACGTCGCTCCTGAGCCTCGTCTGCCATCTCGCCTTCGAGACCACCGTCTGGCCCGAGACGAATGTGCAATGGCTCGCCCTGCTGGCGCTCGGCCTCGGCCCTGTCGGCGCGGCGTTCTACGTCTGGGACATCGGCATGAAGCGCGGCGACATCCGCTTCCTCGGCGTCGCCTCCTACGCGACGCCGGTGCTGTCGACCCTGCTTCTGGTGGTCGCCGGCTATGCGGAGCCGACCCTGACGCTGGCGCTGGCCTGCGGCCTCATCGTGGCCGGAGCGCTGGTCGCGACGCTCACGCCGAAGAAGAAGACCGTCCCGGCATGACCCGGTGGGTGTAGCGATAGGCCGTCTCGAAGCCGAGCGCGCCGTAGAGCGACCGGGCGATCTCGTTCTCCTCGCGCACCTGCAGGTAGGCGGAGTGCGCCCCCTGCCCGCAGCCCCAGGCCATGAGGCTCGCGACCACGCGGCGGCCCAGGCCGATGCCGCGCAGGTCCGGCGCGACCACGATGTCGTAGAGCCCGACATAGCCGCGCTCCACCACGCCGAGGCCCCAGGCCACCGGCCTCTCGTCGAGGCTCAAGGTGGCGAAGGCCGCCTTCTGGCGGATGCGGGAGACGATCCTCATCAGCGTCTGGTCGTCGGCCTTGTCGCCACCGTAGGATTCCGCCGCCGCCCGCACCCAGCGCTTGGACACCTGGGGATCCATGCTCACTTCGGGATCGACCTCGCACTCGCCGTCCGTAATAGGCGCCGTGAGGACGTGGGTCGGCTCGACATCCTTGAAGCCGCGCTGCTTCAGCAGCTCGTCCACGCCTTCCGCCTCCACGCCGTTGAGGCGGAAGGTGGGGCGCACATTGGCTTCCACGAACCGGGCGATCATGTAGTCGAGGAGATCGTCGTCGAGGGCGACGCCCGGCCGGAAGGGAGTCGCCGAATTGGCGCGCTTCGAGTAGCCGTCCGCAAGACGGAGAACCCAGCCGTCAAAGAGCTGATAATCGAACGAGGGCCAGGCGTTCAGGAGGCGGCTCTCGAGTCCGATGATGAGGCTGTGGTCGTTCATGAGACTGTCGGCTCCCGTAAGGTCATGCCCCCCATCAGAACCGGTTCTTCCATTCGCGCAAGGCCTGAAACACCTCCACGGGCGCAGCACCCTCCTTGTGAACGGATTTCGCGAGCGCGGGCTCCCCGGCCCGCAGGAAGGGATTGGCGGCCTTCTCCTGCCCGATGGTCGTCGGCACGAGGAAGCGGCCTTCCGCCTTGGCCCTTTCCGCTTCCGCCGCCCGCGCCTTCAGCGCCGCGTTGTCCGGATCGGCGGCAAGCGCGAAGCGCGCGTTGGAGAGCGTGTAGTCGTGGCCGCAATAGACGCGCGCCTCGTCCGGCAGGGCGGCGAGACGCTGGAGCGAGGCCCAGAATTCGCCGTAGGTGCCTTCGAGCATCCGCCCGCAGCCGAGGGTGAAGAGGGTATCGCCGGCAAACAGCGCGCGGTCGGCCGCGAACCAGTAGGACACGTGATCCCTGCAATGGCCCGGCGTTTCCCACACATGCGCCTGCAGGCCGCCCACATGCACCGTATCGCCCTCGCGCACATAGGCGTCGGCATGCGGGACCGCCTCGCGGGCCTTGACCGGCGCCACCACCCGGCAGCCGGTGCGGCGCTTCAGGGGCTCGACAGCCTGCACGTGATCGGAATGGCGGTGCGTGACCAGGATGTCGGTGAGTTGCCAGCCCGTCCTGGCGAGAGCCGCCATGACCGGGCCCTCCTCGGGCGCGTCGATGGCCGCGCAGGCTCCCGTATTGGGATCGTGAACCAGAACGCCGATATTGTCCTGGAGGCAGAGAAAGGCGTGGATCTGGGCGGACATCGGGGCACCTCGTCTTGATGTGCTCTGAGCTATCATGGAACAGTCGGCGCGTGAAACCAGACCCGGATCCCCGCAATGCGCCTGCGGACCGGATCGAGAGGCATCCTGTTGAGGCCATGAGCATCGACATCACCGATCTGCGCGGCTTCTACGCCAGCCCCCTGGGGGCCGTGACCCGCCGCTTCGTCGGACGCGTCATCGACAGGTTCTGGGGCCCGCTCACGGGCCTGCGCGTGCTCGGCCTCGGCTATGCGCCGCCCTATCTCGCGGCGGTCAAGGATGAAAGCGAGCGCACGCTGGCCTTCATGCCCGCCAACCAGGGCGTGGTGAACTGGCCCCGCACGGGCGCCTCGGCCTCGGCCCTGGTCGATCCGCTGATGATGCCCCTGCCCGATGCCTCCATCGACCGCGTCCTCGTGGTCCATGCCCTGGAGACGGTGGAGAGCCCGAGCGAGCTCCTGCACGAGATCTGGCGCATCCTCACCCCCGGCGGGCGGATCATCCTGGTGGCGCCCAACCGGCGCGGCCTGTGGGCGCGCATGGACACGACGCCCTTCGGCTATGGCCAGCCCTACAGCCGCTCGCAGCTCAAGAGCCTCATGCGCCAGACCTGGTTCTCGCCCGAAGGCTGGGCGGAAACCCTTTACGTTCCCCCCCTGCGCAACCGCTTCCTGCTCCAGAGCGCCCAGGCCTGGGAGCAGATCGGCGCCGGGTTCTCCCTGCCCTTCGCGGGCCTTCACATCGTGGAGGCGACGAAGCAGCTCTACCGGCCGGGCGCCGTGCGCGCGGTGCGCCGCTCCCGGCGCTTATCCCCGGTTTTCGTTCCGGCCCCGGCGGCCCCCGCCTCGCGGATGACCCCTCCTCCTTGATTCCGCCAGGTTTTACAGGAGTAAGTCTGGCGCACCGTCCGGACCCGGACGGTGAGCCAGTCTAGGAACTGAGCATCGGGTGGTTCCCAAAAGCGGCCTCCACTTTTGGGCCCGATGCTCTAGGCTCAACTTGACTTGAGTCCTGCAAAACGCCAGTGTCCGCCCCGCTTCGGCAGGGCTATCCAGTCAGGCCGGCCTTCATTTTCGTTAGAGCATCGTGCGGAAAAGTGGATCCGGTTTTCTGCCTGAACGATGCTCTCATAAAGGAGAGGCACCGGGTTAGTCCCAAAAGTGCAAATCCACTTTTGGGCCCGATGCTGTAGAGTCTGATGCGCAGTTATCTCGATTTCGAAAAGCCCGTCGCCGAGCTGGAAGCAAAGGTCGAGGAGCTTCGGGCGCTCGGTGAGAACCGGGATGCCGTCTCCATCACCGACGACATCTCGCGCCTGGAGGTCAAGGCCGCCGACGCCCTGAAGGAGCTCTACGCCAAGCTCACCCCCTGGCAGAAGACCCTGGTGGCGCGCCATCCACAGCGTCCGCATTTCGTGGATTACTGCGCCGGGCTCATCACCGAGTTCACCCCCCTCGCCGGCGACCGCAAGTTCGCCGAGGACGAGGCCATCGTGGGCGGCTTCGGCCGCTTCCGCGGCCAGCCCGTCTGCGTGATGGGCCAGGAAAAGGGCCACAACACCGAAACCCGCATCCGGCACAATTTCGGCATGGCCCGTCCCGAGGGCTACCGCAAGGCCGTGCGCCTCATGGAGATGGCGGACCGTTTCGGCCTGCCGGTGATCTCGTTCGTGGACACGGCCGGTGCCTATCCGGGCATCGAGGCGGAGGAGCGCGGACAGGCCGAGGCCATCGCCCGCTCGACCGAGATGCAGCTGGGCCTCGGCGTGCCCAACGTCTCCGTCGTGATCGGCGAGGGCGGCTCGGGCGGCGCCATCGCCATCGCCACGGCCAACAAGGTGCTGATGCTGGAGCACGCGATCTACAGCGTGATCTCGCCGGAAGGCGCGGCCTCGATCCTCTGGCGCGACGCCGCTCGCGCCCAGGACGCCGCCACCAACATGAAGATCACGGCCCAGGACCTCCTGCGCCTCGGCATCATCGACGGCATCGTGACGGAACCCGTGGGCGGCGCCCACCGGGAGCCCGAGGCCGCCATCCAGGCCACGGGCAACGCCATCGAGGAAGCCCTGCACGATCTCGGCAACATGGGTCCGGCCGAGATCCGCGACCATCGCGCCGACAAGTTCCTCAACATCGGCCGCAAGCTCTGAGGATTCGCCCCCGGTTTCAGGGCTCGCACGACGCTCGGGCGGGCTCCCGGAGGCCGCGCGGGCCCCGCTTTACCTCCGAAGGAGCGGGCTCCCCTCTGAAGAGCGGCGCCCAAACCCGTCGGGGTCGGGTTTTTTACCCTCCCTTCAGCATAACTCCATTACGGCTCCGCTTGCAGTAAGGGCCAGTTAAGGCTAACGATTTAGGGGTTAAAGGGGAACTGACCCGGCAAGGATGCCGGGCAGATCAAGAATTGCGGGGTCCCCCATGATGAAGCGTTTCGCATTGGCCGCGAGCCTGGTGCTCGCGCTTGCTGCCTGCCAGGACGACCAGCTTTCCCGTGGCTCCACGCGTCACCTTGTGCCGATTCCGGCAGCCACGATGGCGCTGATGTCGACCAAGGGCATGTCCAAGGACGACCCGATCCTGGTCCGGGCCTACAAGAAGGAATCGGAGCTGGAGGTCTGGAAGCGCGGCTCCAACGGAAAATACGCGCTCCTCAAGACCTACCCCATCTGCCGCTGGTCGGGCCAGCTCGGCCCCAAGACCCGCGAGGGCGACCGTCAGGTGCCGGAGGGATTCTACACGGTCACCCCGGCGCAGATGAACCCGAACTCGGCCTATTACCTGTCGTTCGACACCGGCTATCCGAACGCCTACGACCGGTCCTTCGGCCGTAACGGGGGCGACATCATGGTGCATGGCGCGTGCTCCTCGCGCGGCTGCTTCGCCATGACGGACCAGAACATCGCCGAGATCTACGCCATCGCCCGCGAGGCCCTGAGCGCGGGTCAGCGCGGCTTCCAGTTCCAGTCCTATCCGTTCCGGATGACCGCCGAGAACCTGGCCAAGCACCGCCTCGACCCGAACATCGCCTTCTGGAAGAACCTGAAGGAAGGCTCCGACACCTTCGATGTCTCGAAGGAGGAGCTGCGCGTGGCGGTGGCCGACAGGCGCTATGTCTTCAATGCGGACGAGAGCACCCTGGCGGCCGTGGCGCACAAGCGCGCCCAGGACGAGCAGGAGGTGGCCCACCTGATCGCCAAGGGCGAGAAGCCGATCAAGCTCGTCTACAACGACGGTGACACGCACGAATCCTTCCGCGAGGCCCTGGCCAACGTGACGGGCGTGTCCGACAGCAGGCTCGGCTTCGTGAGCCGGACCGAGGGAATCTCCTCCGGCCCACGCCAGATCGCCCTCGACGACAGCGGCCGCGAGAAGATCGAGACGCCGTCGACCGCGCTCGCCTTCGCGTCCTTGAAGGAGGCTCCTGCCGCGCAGCCCGAGACCCGTCAGGCGGAGAGCCGCGCGGCGGTGACCCAGCAGACCGCCCCGGTAGCGGCCGCAGCGGCATCCTCTCAGGAGACCCCCTTCTACAAGAAGATGTTCAGCAACGTGACGGACCTGTTCAGCACCTCGGCCTCGCAGCCCGAGGCCGAGACGGTCCAGGTCGCCCCGGCGCCCGCCAGGACGGCCCCAGGCGCGAAGGCCGTGCCCCAGAAGCGGGCTCAGGCTCCCGCGAAGGTCAATGTGGCAGCGGCTCAGTGAACCGCCACGAAGCTGTGACAAGACGCAAAGGCCCGCCTCCCTGGCGGGCTTTTTCTTGGGCCGGAACGTCCCGGGCGCGTTGGCGCCTAGCGCATCGTGCGGACCCAGAGGGCCGGGTCAGTGAAAAGTGGATCCGGTTTTCCACCCCTACCGATGCGCTCATCCAAGAGTGGAGCATCGGATCAATCCCAAAAGTGCAAGTCCACTTTTGGGTCCGATGCTCTAGATGCGGATGATCACGGCCGATAGACCCGGCACCAACGAGAGAGCCCCTATGCATTGCCGTTCGCTCCGGTTGTCCAGTGGCGCCATTCTCCTGTCCTGTGCCGCAATCGGGGGCGCAGGCGCCGCGCCGGTTCTCTTCGATCTTTACGCCGGCTCCTTCTCCGGGGCAGGAACCATCCTGGAGGGGCCGGATGCCAGTTCTCATCGGGTCAGCTGTAGTTTCACGATCCGGCAGGAGGGCGCGACGGGGCTGTCGCTCCAGGGCACATGCCGGGCTTACCTGCTTCTCGCGCGGTCGGTCAGCGCCCGCATCTCCTGGGATCCCAGGTCGGGCCAGGTCACCGGCACATATACGGGCTCGCGGGTCGGAACGGCCCTGCTCAGAGGCCGGCAGGTGGGGACGGATTTCGACCTGACCATCGAGTGGCCGAGACCCCTGTACGGCGACACGAGGGCCCGCATGCGCGTTGCCAGCCTCGATCCGAGCCGCTTTCGGATCGTCGTCACGGATCGCATCGGGGAGAACGGGCCCATCCGGGCCACGACCGATCTCACCCTGCTTCGGCAATGAACCACAGCAAGAAGCCCGGCGCGAAGGCCGGGCTTTCCTGTCGTTCATGAGGCGATGCGGGTTTACCCGAACAGCGCGTCGATGGCATCCTGGGAGGTGCGCGACGGGTCGCCGTCGAGGGCGGGCCCGTTCAGCAGAGCCTCGTCGCCTTCCGGCTCCGGCATCGTGAAGGCTTCCACGTCGTTGAAGCTCTCCAGGCCGCCCCAGATGTGCGCCATCTGGGTCACGCGCTCCTCGATGAACTTCATCGAGCCGACCACCTTGCTGATCCGTTGTCCGGTAATGTCCTGGAAGTTGCAGGCCTCGAAGATCGTGATCACCTTGTCGGAGATCCGCTGAGCCATCGCGGCGTCCTCGCCGGTCAGGCGCTGGGCGAGCGCTCCGGTGACCTCGTCGATCTCCTCGGCCGCCGCCAGGATGCTGTTGGTGGCCGCTTCCGTGCCGGACACCACCGCGCCCAGCTCGTCGGTGACGCTGGTCACCTGACCGCCCGGCGTGCGGGAGTGCAGGGTTGCGATCTCCCGCTTCGTGCGCTGGATCGATTCCGTGATGGCGTCGAGCTCTTCCTTGAGCCTGAGCGCCTCGCGGAGGTCGGTCCGGATCTGGTCCAGGAGGGCCTTCGAGGCCCCGCTGTTCGGCTCGAGCGCCGCATGAATGGCCGCCATGCCCCGCATGATCTCCGCATGCCGACGGGCGGCGATGCTCTCGCGGGATTGAGCCAGGAGGTCCAGGCTCAAAGGGTCAAAAGAGACAGGTGGCGGAAGACGCATCGCGGCTACTCACCCAGCACGGCAGCGATCTTCGAGCGCAGGGTTTCCGCGTTGAAGGGCTTCACGATGTAGTTGTTGACGCCCGCCTGCTTGGCGGCCACGACGTTCTCGGTCTTGGCCTCGGCGGTGATCATGATGAAGGGAAGCGCGTTCAGTTCTGCATCGGCGCGAACCTTCTGGAGCAGCTCGAAGCCGGTCATCGGCGCCATGTTCCAGTCGGAGATCACGAGCCCGTACTTCTTCTCCTTGAGCTTGACCAGGGCCTCAGAGCCGTCCTTGGCCTCGTCGACATCGGTGAAGCCGATCTGCTTCAGGAGGTTGCGGATGATGCGCAGCATCGTCTGGTAGTCGTCGACGATGAGCACCGGAAGGGACGTGTTCAATGCCATGATGTTTCGGCCCGGACTTGAGAAAGGGTTGCGAAGGAGGATCCATGACAGATCATCCTTCAAAAAGGGTTGTTGTGTTCCTGCCTTATCGTCGACGATGCTTGCCTAAAGCTGGCGTCGCGACGGCCTTGCCGGGATTGCGATCCAGCAGGAAAAAGCCCGGCGCGATGGCCGGGCTCTTCTTCCAGTTCATGTGATCGCCCGCTCAATGCCGCAGGCCCGGGGCCTCCTGGCCGGTGCGCGCCACGTATTCGGTATAGCCGCCGCCATACTGGTGGATGCCGTCCGGCGTCAGCTCGAGAACCCGGTTGGACAGGGCCGCCAGGAAGTGCCGGTCGTGGGAGACGAAGAGCATGGTGCCCTCGTATTTCGACAATGCCTCGATCAGCATCTCCTTCGTGGCCATGTCCAGGTGGTTCGTGGGCTCGTCGAGCACCAGGAGGTTCGGCGGGTCGTAGAGCATCCTGGCCATGACCAGCCGGGCCTTCTCGCCGCCCGAGAGCACGCGGCATTTCTTCTCCGCATCGTCCCCGGAGAAGCCGAAGCAGCCGGCCAGCGTGCGCAGCGAACCCTGGCCGGCCTGAGGGAACGAATCCTCCAGGAACTCGAAGACCGTGCGGTCGCCGTCCAGCACCTCCATGGCGTGCTGGGCGAAATAGCCCATCTTCACGCTTGCCCCGATCGTCACCGTTCCGTCGTCGGGGGTCGCGGAGCCCGCCACCAGCTTCAGCAGCGTCGACTTGCCGGCGCCGTTGACGCCCATGACGCACCAGCGCTCCCTGCGGCGCACCGCGAAGTCCAGCCCCTCGTAGATGCTGCGGCTCCCATAGCGCTTGTGCACGCCCTTCAGGCTGACCACGTCGTCGCCCGATCGCGGTGCCGGCAGAAAATCGAACGCCACCGATTGACGGCGCTTCGGCGGCTCCACCCGGTCGATCTTCTCCAGCTTCTTGACCCGGCTCTGCACCTGGGCCGCATGGGAGGCACGCGCCTTGAAGCGCTCGATGAACTTGATCTCCTTGGCGAGCATGGCCTGCTGGCGCTCGAACTGGGCCTGCTGCTGCTTCTCGTTGAGCGCGCGCTGCTGCTCGTAGAACTCGTAATCGCCCGAATAGGTCGTCAGGGAGCCGCCGTCGATCTCCATGATCTTGTTGACGATGCGGTTCATGAAGGCGCGGTCGTGCGAGGTCATGAGCAGCGCGCCCTCGTAGCCCTTCAGGAACTCCTCGAGCCAGATGAGGCTTTCGAGATCGAGGTGGTTGCTCGGCTCGTCGAGGAGCATGACGTCCGGGCGCATCAGGAGGATGCGCCCGAGGGCGACACGCATCTTCCAGCCGCCGGACAGAGCGCCGACGTCGCCGTCCATCATCTCCTGGCTGAAGCCCAATCCGGCCAGCACCTCGCGCGCCCGGCCCTCGAGGGAATAGCCGTCGAGCTCCTCGTAGCGCGCCTGCACCTCGCCGTAGCGCTCGATGATCGTCTCGAGTTCGCCCGCCCTGTCCGGATCGACCATGGCGGCTTCGAGTTCCCGCAGCTCGGCCGCCACCACGCTGACGGGGCCGGCGCCCTCCATGACCTCGGCCACGGCGCTGCGGCCGGCCATCTCGCCCACATCCTGGCTGAAATAACCGATGGTCACCCCGCGATCGACGGAGACCTGGCCCTCGTCGGGCTGCTCCTCCCTGTTGATCATCCGGAAGAGCGTCGTCTTGCCCGCGCCGTTGGGACCGACGAGCCCGATCTTCTCGCCCTTCTGAAGGGTTCCCGAGGCCTCGATGAAGAGGATCCTGTGGCTGTTCTGCTTGCTGATGTTCTCGATACGAATCATGGGAAGGCCTGGAGGAGTTGCGGCGGCCTTATGGCATGGCTCATGCCGGCCCGCGAGCCTCCGGATGCGGGCATAATGTCAGAGGCCCGGAATCGGACATCCCGGCCGAACAGGCATCGCTAATCCCCATTTCCCATGGCCCGATCCGGCAGGAGAGGACATTCTGGGATGGGGGAAAGGATGGTCGACATGCGAAGGACCGTCGTTGTCGCACTCGCCGTACTGGTCGCCAGCGGACTCGGTGTGCTGGCCCAGACGGGCGACCCGATCACCCAGCGCCAGAACCTGATGAAGAGCAACCAGGATCAGATGCGGGCGCTGACCGGCATGGCGAGAGGTCAGGTCCCGTTCAACGCGGCCGCTGCCCAGGCCGCCTTCCAGCGGGTCGCGCAGAACGCCCAGCAGATCCCCACCCTGTTCCCGCCAGGCTCCCATCAGGGCAAGACCGCCGCACTCCCGGCCATCTGGGAGCGCAAGGCGGATTTCGACGCCCATGCGGCCAAGCTCGAACAGGATGCCAAGGCGGCCCAGGCCGGGATCACGGATCAGGCGAGCCTGCAGGCCGCGATCCAGCGGGTCGGCCAGAATTGCGGCGGCTGTCATGAGACTTACCGCCGGAAGGAAAGCTGACGTAACATCGGGAGATCCGGGAAGACCGAAGATCTTCCGAGGGAGATCGCCATGCGGTATCCCAAGGCTCCATGGCTGCTCGCCACCCTCGTGGCAGGGCTCCTGACCGTCGGCCCGGCCTGGCAACGGGTGCCCGAAGAGGTCGATCTCGCTCTCGTGCTCGCGGTCGATATCTCGACCTCCATGGATCCGGACGAGCAGGACCTGCAGCGGCAGGGTTACGTGGAGGCCTTCCGCTCGCCATCGGTGCATCGGGCCATTCGCAGCGGCACCCTGGGGCGCATCGCGGTCACTTACGTGGAATGGGCCGGCGCGCACCCGCATGTCCAGAACGTCGTCGTGCCCTGGACCGTTCTGGAAGACCCGAAGGACAGCCTCTCCTTCGCCGAGCGGCTGGCCCGCGCCCCGATCCGCCGCGGGGCCGGCACCTCCATCGCTGAAGCCATCGACTACAGCCTGGCCCTGTTCGCGTTCGGGCCCTTCCGGCCCGCCCGGCGGGTGATCGACATTTCGGGGGACGGCTCGAACAACCAGGGGTCCCTGGTCACGGAGGCGCGCGACAGGGCAGTTGCGCGCGGCATCACGATCAACGGCCTTCCCATCATGCTCCGCCAGCCGGACAGGAGGGAGGATGCGACCCTGGACGCCTATTACCGCGACTGCGTGATCGGAGGCCGGAACGCCTTCATGATCCCCGTGCGGGAGCCCGGGCAATTCCTGACCGAGACCAGAGCCAAGATCGTCCACGAGATCGCGGGCATGTCCGGAACTGCCGGATTGGTTGGGCCGGCAGGACATCCTGCGAAAACGGATTGCGACACCAGCGAGAGCCTCTGGGACGACATCGCCCCATCGCCGCATGCCCCGAGCACCAGCTTCGGTCACGAATTGTAGAGAGACACGCGGCCCTCACTCGGCCATCACCTCGCCCGTCCCCCCGGCCTCGACGGGAAAGTCCTTCAGCTTCGGCAGGCCGTCCCGCATGGGCAGCACCGTCTCCGCGTAATTGAAGTGGACGGCGGGGATGAAGTTGAGGGTGGGAATGGTCGCGGCGAAGACATCGATGAGGCCGAGCGTCGGGTGGCCGTTCATCAGGTGTCCCCCGCATTTCGAGCAATATTGCCGCTGGCTGAACTTCGTCTTCTGGAACGTCGCGAGATGCTCGGCGCCCGCAGTGACCCGCACGGATTCGGGCTTCCACAGGCTGAAGGCGTTCACCGGACCGCCGGACCAGGAGCGGCAGGACTGGCAATGACAATAGCCCATGGCCTCCGGCGATCCGCTGACCTCGATCTGGACGGCACCGCAGAAACAGCTTCCGATGTGGGACATGGCTCTCTCCTTCGGTTCGCTCCTGAGTGGCCGCGCTCGCCGAAACCGATCAGGCACCGCCCGGAGCCGTGGAAGCCTGACCCATGGGATGGAACACCAAGAGTAGGGCCACTTTTAGGTTCGATGTGCTCATGGACCCCATCATACACCCTGCAGCCCGGGAGATCGGCTGGCGCAATGGAGGCAGGGAGCCGGCCTGAGCCAGGCGGATCGCGACGGCAAAAAGCCCGGCGCGAGGGCCGGGCTTTCATGGGCTGATTTGCTTTCGGCGCTTACGCCACGAACTGACCGTGACAATGCTTGAACTTCTTGCCCGAGCCGCAGGGGCAGGGCTCGTTGCGGCTGACCCGCCCCCAGGTCGAGGGGTCGTTCGGGTCGCGGGACGAGGTCGAATCCACCCCCGCGGCGGCCGCGGCAAAGCCGAGGGCCGGGCCCGCCCCGAGGGCGCTGCCCTGGGCCAGGTCGAACTCGTTCTCGCCGGTGGCCGGATCGAGGTGCTGGGCGAACATGGGCGGGAGGCTCTGCGGCTCCGGCTGCTGGAACACCACCTGGATCCGCATGAGCTGGCCCGTCACCTGCTCGCGCAGGTGGCCGATCAGGGCATTGAAGAGCTCGAAGGCCTCCGACTTGTACTCGTTCAGGGGATCGCGCTGGGCGAGGCCGCGCCAGCCGATGACCTGACGCAGATGGTCGAGGGTCACGAGGTGCTCGCGCCAGAGATGGTCCAGGCTCTGCAGCAGAACCTGCTTCTCCACGTAGTTCATGACCTCGGACGTGTTGGCCTCGATGCGCTGGGCGTAGGCCTCGTCGGCCGCCTTGGTGATGCGCTCGCGGATCTCGTCGTCGGCGATCCCCTCCTCCTTGGCCCATTCCTCGACCGGCAGGTCAAGGTTGAGGAAGTTGACGACATTTTCCTTCAGGCCGGCCACATCCCACTGCTCGGCATAGGCATTCTCGGGGATGGCGCGGGAGACGATGTCCTCGATGACGCCGTGGCGCATGTCGTCGATGGTCTCGCGCACGCTCTCTTCCGCCATGAACTCCTTGCGCTGCTCGAAGACGACCTTGCGCTGGTCGTTCATGACGTTGTCGTATTTCAGGATGTTCTTGCGGATGTCGAAGTTGCGCGCCTCGACCTTCGCCTGAGCCCGCTCGATGGCCTTGTTGATCCATGGATGGATGATGGCCTCGCCCTCCTTCAGGCCGAGCTTCTGCAGCATGCCGTCCATGCGGTCGGAGCCGAAGATGCGCATCAGGTCATCCTGGAGCGACAGGTAGAATTTGGAGCGTCCCGGGTCGCCCTGGCGGCCGGAGCGGCCGCGCAGCTGGTTGTCGATGCGGCGGGATTCATGGCGCTCGGTGCCGAGCACGTAGAGGCCGCCGGCGGCGAGAGCCTTCTCCTTGAAGGACGACACCTCGTCGAGGATCTCCTTCTCGCGGCGGGCGCGCTCCTCGCCCTCGACCCCGACGAGCTCGCGCTCGATGCGCATCTTGGCGTTACCGCCGAGCTGGATGTCGGTGCCGCGGCCCGCCATGTTGGTGGCGATCGTGATCGCGCCCGGAACGCCGGCCTGGGCGACGATGAAGGCCTCCTGCTCGTGGAAACGGGCGTTCAGCACGGCGAAGTGCTTGGTGCCGCGGCCGGCCCGCGCGTCGCGGTAGAGGGGCTCCAGCGCCTGCGGGTCCTCGAAGTTGATGAGCTTGTAGCCATCCTTGATGAGCAGCTCGGCGAGGTATTCCGACTTCTCGATGGAGGTGGTGCCGACCAGGATCGGCTGACCCTTGGCGGAGGATTCCTCGATGTCGCGGATGACCGCCCTGTAGCGCTCCTCCACGGTCCGGTAGACCTCGTCGTCATCGTCGATGCGGGCCACGGGACGGTTGGTCGGGATCTCGACCACTTCGAGGTTGTAGATCTCGAGGAACTCGTCGGCCTCGGTCGCCGCCGTGCCGGTCATGCCGCCGAGCTTGTCGTAAAGGCGGAAGTAATTCTGGAACGTGATGGAGGCGAGCGTCTGGTTCTCGGGCTGGACCTGGACCTTCTCCTTGGCCTCGAGCGCCTGATGCAGGCCTTCCGAGTAGCGCCGGCCCTGCATCATGCGGCCGGTGAACTCGTCGATGATGACCACTTCGCCGTTGCGGACGATGTAGTCCTTGTCGCGCTGGAACAGGGTATGGGCCCGCAGGGCCTGGTTCATGTGGTGGACGAGGGTCGCGTTCTGGGCGTCGTAGAGATCGCCCTCCTTGAGCAGGCCGATCTCCCGCAGCAGCGCCTCGATCTTCTCGGTGCCGTCTTCGGTCAGCGCCACGGAGCGCTGCTTCTCGTCGAGCTCGTAATCGCTCTTGTCGAGGCGCGGGATCACCACGTCGATGGCATTGTAGAGCTCGGACCGGTCGTCGAGGGGGCCGGAGATGATGAGGGGCGTGCGGGCCTCGTCGACGAGGATCGAGTCCACCTCGTCCACGATGGCGAAGTTGTGGCCCCGCTGGACCATCTGCGCCATCTCGTACTTCATGTTGTCGCGCAGATAGTCGAAGCCGTATTCGTTGTTGGTGCCGTAGGTGATGTCGGCGGCATAGGCCTGGGCGCGCTCGGCATCGTCGAGGCCGTGGACGATCACCCCGACGGACAGGCCCAGGAAGCGATAGATCTGGCCCATCCACTCGGAGTCGCGGCGGGCCAGGTAATCGTTGACCGTCACCACGTGGACGCCCTTGCCGGCCAGGGCGTTGAGGTAGACCGGCAGCGTCGCCACCAGGGTCTTGCCCTCGCCGGTGCGCATCTCGGCGATCGAGCCCTCGTGGAGCACCATGCCGCCGATGAGCTGCACGTCGAAGTGGCGCTGGCCCAGGGTGCGCTTGGCCGCCTCGCGGACCGTCGCGAAGGCGGGGACCAGGATATCGTCCAGGGTCTTGCCGGCGGCGAGCTGGGCCTTGAAGTCCTCGGTACGGGCACGGAGCTGCTCGTCGGACAGGGCCTCCAACTCGGCCTCCATCGCGTTGATGGCCGCAACCTTCGGCCGGTAGGACTTCAGACGGCGTTCATTGACCGAGCCGAAGATTTTCTTCGCGAGAGAACCGAACATCGAGAGCCTTCAGAATTCCAGAATGCGGGAGAAGGGGCGTTTGCGCCGCCTTATAGACCTAATTATGCCAGAGCGCATCTTAAAGACTGCGCCTTTAGTGGCGCAGCCCCAAGCCGGCCCGGAGGACCCGATCAAGACCCCGCGAGCGGCGATGCTGTGACATAAATATGCCATCACTTGCAAACGTAAACACATTCAGCCATCTGATCGTCGCTGTTCGTGGGCGATCACGCTCACCAGAGGAAACCATATGTCTCGCTCACTCACGGTTCGGAAGAGCCTTCTGACCCTCAGCCTGGCCCTGCCTTTCATGGCGGGGGCCGCCCTTGCCCAGACCCCTCCCGCCCAGACCCCTGCCTCCCCGGCCACCTCCCCTGCGGCCGTGCCCGCCGTCGACCCCGCCAAGGTGATCGCCCGCGTCAACGGGGTCGACATTACGGAAGGGGATCTCGCCATTGCCGCCGAGGATCCGGCCCTGCAGATGCCGAACGTTCCGGAAGCCCAGAAGCGTGACCTGCTGACCGGCTACATGATCGACCTGAAGCTCGGCGCCAGGGCCGCCGAGGCGGCCAAGGTCGGGAGCGGGGCCGAGTTCGCCCGCAAGCTGGCCTATAACCGGGACAAGACCCTGCTCGACGAGTACCTCGACCAGGAGGCCAAGAAGGCCGTCACCCCGGAGGCCGCCCGCAAGCTCTATGACGAGACGGTCAAGAGCGTGCCGGCCGAGCAGGAGGTCCGCGCCCGCCACATCCTCGTGGAGAACGAGGACGAGGCCAAGACAATCGCCACCCGGGTGAAGGGCGGAGAGGATTTCGCCAAGGTGGCCGGCGAGGTGTCCAAGGATCCCGGCTCCAAGACCGATGGCGGCGATCTCGGCTTCTTCACCAAGGACCGGATGGTCGAGCCCTTCGCGGAAGCCGCCTTCAAGCTCGAGCCCGGCCAGATCTCCGATCCCGTGAAGAGCCAGTTCGGCTGGCATGTGATCAAGGTCGAGGAGAAGCGCACCAAGCCGGCCCCGACCTTCGAGGAGACCAAGGATCAGGTCGAAACCTACCTCGCCCGCAAGGCGCAGCAGGACCTGATTATGGGCCTTCGCAAGAACGCCAAGATCGAGCGCCTGGACGACAAGGGCAACCTCGTCGAGCAGAAGCAGCCGTAAGGCTTCAACGTTTTGACTGGACAGGGCGGCCTCAAAGGCCGCCCTTTTCGTTTTCCGGCGTCATTCCCGGCTGAAGGCTTTTCCCGCGCTTTCGCCAGGGCGGATGTCCGTCACCTGTTGTGCCGGCCCATGCGGCTCGGATCGACCCCGCCCTCGCGGATCGTGTCAACGATGGCACCGAATGGTCGTTCCGACGTTTCCGATTCCGGCGCGGTGAAGCTTTGACTTGACAAAAAGCCTTAAAAAACCACAGGTCGCGGCTCGCAACGTCGTATCCAGCAGCTCTCTTCGAGTTCTTCCATGTCCAAAACCGTGTCTCCGCTTGCGCCCAAGTCGTTTCCGACGCTTCCCGCCATCGACGGCGTCAGGATCGCAACGGCGGAAGCCGGTATCCGATACAAGAACCGAACCGACGTTCTCTACGTGACCCTGCCCAAGGACACAACCGTGGCGGGCGTGTTCACCCGCTCCAAATGCCCCTCGGCTCCGGTCGATTGGTGCCGCAAGAACCTGGGCAAGGGCACGGCCCGGGCGCTGGTGGTCAATTCCGGCAATGCCAATGCCTTCACGGGCAAGAAGGGCGCGGAAGCGGTCAAGCTCACCGCCGATATCGCCGCCGAGGCGGCGGGCTGCCGGGCCTCGCAGGTCTTCATCGCCTCCACGGGCGTGATCGGCGAGCCGCTCGACGGGACGAAGTTCGAGAACGTGCTCGCGGCCTGCGAGAAGAAGGCGAAGCCCACCGCCTGGCTCGATGCCGCCAAGGCCATCATGACCACCGACACCTTCCCGAAGGTGGCGACGCGCACGGCCAGCATCGGCGGGGTCGAGGTGACCATCAACGGAATCGCCAAGGGCGCCGGCATGATCGCCCCCGACATGGCGACCATGCTGTCCTTCATCTTCACGGACGCGCCCATCGCCGCGCCGGTGCTGCAGACGCTCCTGAAGAAGGGGGCCGACAAGAGCTTCAACTGCGTCACGGTGGACAGCGACACCTCCACGTCCGACACGCTGCTGTTCTTCGCCACTGGTGCCGCCGCCGCCAGGGGGGCTCCCGCCATCTCCCTGCCGAGCGACCGGCGCCTGAAGGAGTTCCGCGGCGCGCTGGAAAGCCTCCTGATCGATCTCGCCCAGCAGGTCGCCCGCGACGGCGAGGGCGCGCGCAAGTTCGTGACCGTGAAGGTGACCGGGGCCACGGGCGCCACTTCCGCCAAGCGGATCGCCATGGCGATCGCGAACTCGCCGCTGGTGAAGACCGCGGTCGCCGGCGAGGACGCCAATTGGGGCCGCGTGGTCATGGCGGTGGGCAAGGCCGGCGAAGCGGCCGAGCGCGACAAGCTCGCGATCTGGTTCGGCGACATCCGCGTCGCCGTCAAGGGCGCCCGCGATCCGGATTACGACGAGGCCAGGACCTCCGCCTACATGAAGGGCGACGAGATCACGATCCGCGTCGATCTCGGCCTCGGCCGGGGCGAGGCCACCGCATGGACCTGCGACCTGACCAAGGCCTATGTGGAGATCAACGGCGACTACCGGAGCTGATCAGAGGTTCGGCTATGGAACGACCGTGACCTTGATCGTCGTGGTGACTCGCATGGGGCCGCCAAACTGGTCGGTTCCGACAATGGCATAGGCGAACTCGTCCGGTCCCCGATACCCGGGCTTCGCCACGTAGAACGGCATGATGCCGCGAACGCCTGCCATTCCGGCCTTGGGCTTCTGGACGATCATCGCTTCACGGATCGCACCTTGGATACCGTTGAGGCCGAAGCCGCAGCCCTTGCCGGCCTTGACAGTCATCTCGCCTTCCACGTTCGCGACATGCGAATTGAACATCATCGGCGGGACGGTGCAGTCCTGGGCTTGCGCAGGACCGCCAAGGGATATGCAGGCAGAGCCGAGAACGGCCAGATAGATGTGCTTTCTCACAGGGTTCTCCACTGTCGATAAGAAACGACATTACATTGCATGACAATATGTGTCTTGGAAAATATGCCCAGCAAGAAGGAGGCGCCGCCGGCGGCCTCTGGCTTGTGCCGGGGCACACGTGATGGCGTTTGAAGCCGCGAGAAATCCTGTTTGCTCCCGGTCCGATGCTCGTTCTCTTGGCTGGCGCATCGTTCTTCGCGGATCCGGAGGATCGCGTCAGCGAAAACCGGATCCACTTTTCCGCACGATGCGCTAAGAGATCGGAACCCTATCGACGTCACGGCCTCCAGCGGATCCCATACGTGCCCCCTCTCAAGCTCACCCTCGTCGTTGCCGTCGCCCTGATCGACACGGACAACCGCATCCTTCTGGCGCAGCGCCCGGAGGGAAAGCAGCTTGCCGGCCTGTGGGAGTTTCCCGGCGGCAAGGTGGAGCCGGGCGAGCGGCCGGAGGAGACGCTGATTCGCGAGCTGCGCGAGGAGCTCGGCATCACCGTGAAGGAGCCCTGCCTGGCGCCGCTGACCTTCGCGAGCCACCCCTACGAGACCTTCCACCTGCTCATGCCCCTCTACATCTGCCGCCGCTGGGAGGGCTTCGTGCAGCCGCTCGAGGGCCAGGCCCTGAAATGGGTCAAGGCGCAGGAGCTGCGCTCCTATCCCATGCCGCCGGCCGACGAGCCGCTGATCCCGTTCCTCGTCGATCTGCTGGTCTGAGGCCGCGCATGTCCGCCGCACAGGGAGAAGCCGCCGCGCTTCCCGCTGCCCCGACCCCGGCCTTCATGGCGGTCAACCTCATCGCCTGCTCGATGCTGTGGTCGACATCCTTCCTGTTCATCAAGCTGAGCGGAAACCTCAATCCTTTCGTGCTGGCCGCCATGCGCGGCCTCGTCGGCGCAGCAATCCTTGGCCTATGGTTCGCCGTGCAGGCCAAGAGCATCCGCCCCGACAACGGCCAGTGGCATCATTGGGTGGTCCTCGGCGCCCTCAACGGCTGGGTTCCGAACGTCCTCGTGGCTCATGCGCTGACCCAGATCGGAACCGCCCCGGCGGCCATGATCCAGGCCTCCGGGCCGCTCATCGTGGCGGTCCTGTCGCACCTGCTCTTTGCGGACGAGCGGCTGACCCTCCGGCGCTTCGCCGGCGTCCTCGTCGGCCTTGCCGGCATGGGCATCCTCATCGGACCTGCGGCCCTGCCGGACAGCGGCATCAGCGCCCGGGGGGCGCTGACCATGGTGGCGACGGCCCTCAGCTATGCCACTGCGAACCTCTATGTCCGCTCGATCAAGCATGCGGATCCGGCCCGCCTCGCTCTCGGCCAGCAGATCTGCTCCGCCATTCCGGCGACCGCTCTGGCGCTCGCCGTCGCGGGCCCTTCCGCCTTCGTGGCGGTGCCGGGCAGCGCAGCGTCGCTGCTGGCGCTCGGCATCGTCTCGACCGCCCTGCCGATCCTGCTCTTCATGCGGCTCATCCGCCGCGCCGGTCCCACCAGGGCCTCGATGGTCGGCTATCTCCAGCCGGTCTGGACGACGATCCTCGCCGTTCTCTTCCTCAACGAGACCATCGGCCTGCGTGAACTCACCGGCGGCGCCGTGGTGCTGGCAGGCGTGGCGCTGGTCTCCTTCAGCGGAAGGCTCAGGCCAGTTCGCTGAGCATCGCACGCGTCGAGGGCGGGATCTCCACCGGCCGCCGGGTCGCCCGGTCCACATAGACATGGACGAAATGCCCCTGGGCCAAGGCCTCGTCGGCACCGCTTTTGAAAATCCCGATGCGATAGCGCACCGAGGACCGCCCGAGATGGGCGACCGCGATACCGGCCTCCAGGGCATCGGGAAAGGCGACGCTCTCGAAATAGGTGCAGCCCGATTCCACCACGAGACCGATGACGGGGCTCTCGGCGATGGCGAGAAGGCCGTTCTCGATGAGCCAGCCGTTCACGGCGGAGTCGAAATAGGAATAGTAGTGAACGTTGTTCACGTGCCCATAGGCATCGTTGTCCATCCAGCGGGTCGCGATGGGACGAAAGAGCCTGAAGGCGGAGCGGTTGGAACGTGGTGAACGGTCTGCCATCGGATCGTCACCAGGCTGCTTCGTAGATGGCGCGCGCATCCTCGAGGGCGAGCGGGCGCGGATTGTTCACGAGAAGCCGCGTCTGCTTCATGGCGTCCGCGGCCATCATCGGCACGGCGTCCTGCGGAATGCCCACATCGCGCAGGCGCGGCTGGAGCCCGACCTTCGCGCACAGGGCGGCGAGCGCCTCGACGAAGGCCGCTGCCGTCGCGCGTCCCTCGAGGTCGGGGAAGGCATGAGGCGCAAGCTCCGCGTAGGTGGCCTCGCAGGCGCTGGCGTTGAATCGCAGCACATGCGGGAGCACGAGCGCGTTGGACAGGCCATGCGGAACGCCGAAATGGCCGCCGATGGGATAGGCCAGCGCATGGACGGCCGCCACGGGGGAATTGGCGAAGGCCTGGCCCGCCAGCATGGAGCCGAGCAGCATGGCCGAACGGGCTTCAATGTCGTGGCCATGATGAACGGCCCGTTCGATGTTGCGGCCGAGAAGGCGCAGCGCCTCCTTCGCCAGCGCCTGCGAGACCGGATTGTTGTTGGGGCTCGTCGAGGTATAGGCCTCGATGGCATGGACCATCGCGTCGATGCCGGTCGCGGCCGTCACATGCGGCGGCAGGTTGACCGTGAGGTCGGGATCGAGCAGCGCGATGTCCGGAATGATGACGGGCGAAACCACGCCCTTCTTCTCGTGTGCGCCGGTGGTGACGATGGAGATCGGCGTGACCTCCGATCCCGTGCCGGCGGTCGTGGGAATGGCGAGCAGCGGCAGCCGCGGCCCCTTCGCGACGCCGACCCCGTAGATCCCCGAAAGGCTCTCGCCGCTCGCTGCGAGAAGGGCGACGAGCTTCGCCACATCGATGGACGAACCGCCGCCGAAGCCGATCACGGCCCGCGCGTCGAAGTCCTTCGCCTTGGCGGCGGCGGCCAGCACCACCTCCTCCGGCGGATCGGCCACCACGCCGTCGAACACCTCGACGGCGATTCCCGCCTCTTCCAGGGTGTGGAGAGCGGGTGCGATCAGCCCGGCCTTCACGAGGCCCGCATCGGTGACCAGGAGCACGCGGGGGCCGAGCCGCTGGGCCGCGATCTCCCCTAAGCGCGCGATGCTGCCGGAACCGACGACGAGGGACGGAGCGGTGTTGAAGGTGAAGGGCGACATGGGATTTCCTCTAGCGCATCGTGCGGAAAAGTGGACCCGGTTTTCCGCAATCAACGATGCGCCAGCCAAGAGAGGAAGCATCGGATCAATCCCAAAAGTGCAAGTCCACTTTTGGGTCCGATGCTCTATCGCCGAAGATTGCCCCGGGCACGGAGCACCAGCAACCCGCATCCTTTCAGCCATTAGGAGAAGGGCTAATCGGGGAATTCCTCGATGGCGTCGACCTTCTCCGGGTAGAAGGCCAGATGCCCCTTGATGGCCGCGACCGAGGGAGCAGGCTCCTCATAGCTCCAGGCCGCATTCTCCCGCACGAGCCCGCCGCCGTTGACCGTGAAATACGAGGCATCGCCCTTGTAGGGACAATGGGTCCTGTGATCGGTGGAGTCGAGAAGGTCCATGTGCACGTCCTCGCGGGGGATGTACTGCACGGGCGGGAGGGTCGCCTCCTGCAGGGTGAGCGCCTGCGTGGTCTCGGCGACGATGAAGCCGCCGAGCATGACCCGGATGCGGTGCGGGTTCTTCGTGACGGTGATGGGATGATCCGGGCCGGGCTCTTTCATGGGTCCATCGCCTTCCAGAGAAGTCGTCTCAGGAATGAAGATAGGGCAACCCGGGTGAAGCCCAAAGCGAGATGAGAATCACTTCTTGTCGAGCCTGGGCGCCGGCGCCCCCTCCTTCACGCCTAGGGCATCGGCGAGCCGCGTCCTGGCGGAGCCGGGGCGCAGAGGCTTCTGCTGGCTTTCGTGCGGCGTCCAGCCGGAGAGCCAGACGATCTCGAAGGTTGCCGGAACGCGCCCGTCCGGGTCGCCGAACCGCTCCGCATAGATCTCGGCCGTCCGCATCAGGGTCGCGCGGCGCAGCGGCGTCCTGCGGCGGTCGTGCAGGGCATTGGTCAGCCCCATCCGGCGCAGGTCCTGCATGAGCGCGAAAGCGTTGGCATAGCGCACCCGGACGATGTCCGAATCGGTGACCGGCAGGGCGAAGCCCGCGCGCTGCAGCAGGCCTCCGATGTCGCGGAGGTCGGCGAAGGGCGCCACGCGCGGGCTCACGCCGCCTTCGATCTCGGCCTCCGCCTGGGTCAGGGACTGGCGCAGCTCGGTCAGGGTCGAGCCGCCCAGGAGCGCGCCGATGAAGAGGCCGTCGGGCTTGAGGGCGCGGCGGATCTGGACGAGCGAACCCGGCAGGTCGTTGACGCCGTGCAGGGCCAGAAGGGACACGGCGAGATCGAAGCGCTCGCCCGCGAACGGCAGGCGCTCCTCGTCCCCAAGAACGCTTCCGGGCTCGGGAGCCGAGGACAGGCGGATCACAGCCTCGGCGCGCCCACTCCGGCGCAGCATCTCGGCCGCGGCTGGCGTCGGCGTGCCCACGTCGAGCGCGAGGGAAAACGTCCGCAGCACCGTGGAGAGCCGCTCCTCCAGATCCTCGACGGCGCGGACCAGGAGAAAATCGGCATAGCCTTGCTTGCGCGCACGGACCAGTCGGCGGCGGACGAGAGGGCGGTCGAAGACAAGGGGCATGCTCATGAGGCGCTCGATATGGCGTGGACCGGTGCAAGAACCAAGCTTTTTTTGCCCCCTCAAGGAAGAGATGGCAGGCAATCGTCCATCGGCTAAGCTTCGCCCATGAGCGAGCCCATTGAAGCCCAGCCCGCCCTCCTGGGCACCCGCCTCCGTCACGGGGGGCGGGACCTCTGGCGCCTGGCCCTCGGGCTGCTCTACCCGCCGACCTGCATCGCCTGCCAGGCCGCCACGGGGGAGCCTCATGCCCTCTGCGCTGCCTGCTGGTCGCAGATCCGCTTCATCGAGCGGCCCTTCTGCGAGCGCCTGGGAACGCCCTTCGCGGTGGATCTCGGCCAGCCGCTCCTCTCGCCCGCGGCCATCGCCGACCCGCCGGTCTTCGGGCGGGCCAGGGCCGTGGCCGAGTACGACGGCACGGCCAGCCTGCTCGTGCACCGTCTCAAGTACAACGACCGCCTGGAACTCGCCCGGGCCATGGGCGGGATGATGGCCCGGGCGGGCGCGGACCTCCTGGCCGATGCCGACGTGATCGTCCCCGTGCCGCTGCATCGCTGGCGGCTGTGGCGGCGGCGGTTCAACCAGGCGATGGCGCTGGCCCGGGCGGTTTCATCCGGGAGCGGCGTGCCTTGCGATCCCTTCCTGCTCGTGCGCGTCAAGCACACCCGCCGCCAGGTCGGGCTCACCAAGGCGCAGCGGCAGGAGAATCTGCAGGGCGCCTTCCGGGTCCCGCCTGCGGCGAAGGCGCTGCTGAAAGGGAAACGGGTGCTCCTGATCGACGACGTGCTGACCACGGGCTCCACGGCCAATGCGGCCTCGCGGGCGCTCCTGCGCTCGGGCGCCGCCGCGGTGGACATTCTGGCCTTTGCCAGAGTTGTCCAGGAGTTGTGATGATAGCCCAAGGCTTCCTATATCCTCGCCATCGATGGAGAACCCCCTGTCATGCCGCCTATCACGATCTACACAAAGAGCTGGTGCCCCTATTGCTCGGCCGCCAAGAGACTTCTCGAGGAAAAAGGCGCCGCCTTCACCGAGATCGACATCGAGAAGAAGCCGGAAGCCCGCGCGGAGATGATCCAGAGGGCGAAGGGCCGGTCCACCGTTCCGCAGATCTTCATCGGCGAAAGACATGTCGGCGGCTGCGATGACCTGTATGCTCTTGATGACAGGGGTGAGTTAGAGCGGCTGCTTGCGGCGTGAAATTCAAAGCTGTGTGGTGCATGGATGCTACAGGCCGGTTCTTTCTCGTCCCCTCTCTGACGATCGCTTGTGATATAATATATCGATAGATAATAGTGCCTCTGAATATTCTTTGGGGGCACGCATGCGCACTTATAGTTTCATCGCTCTTCTCGGCACCGCCTTGGTAGCAGGCTGCAACACGACCGGCTCAACAACGGGTACTGCCCGTGTCGTGTTGAATGGCAAGCCTCTCAAGGTCGATAGCTTCGGCGCCCTCAATCCGGAATGCGGCTCGCTGGGGTCGACGAGCGTTCAGGTCATCGAGCAGCCTCGGAATGGCAAGATCAATATTCAGCAAGGTATGGACTATCCCAGGTTCAACAAGGAAAACATTCGAGCACATTGCAATATGAAGCGAGCCCCCAGCACCCTCGTCTTCTATGTCCCCTCACCTGGCTACCAAGGCTCCGACACGTTCCAAGTCGAAGCCGTGTTTCCAGACGGCACGACCAGGATCGCCAGATATCATCTCGACGTCCGCTAAAGCAGAAACCAACCCGGCTTCAAACGCTCGGACTCTGGACAGGCTGGTCTTTTGAGGCCTTATTACAGGCCTGACGGAGACCAGAATTCATGACCTCGACCCGCTTCACCGCCGCCTGCGTCCAGATGCGCTCCGGGCGCGACGTCCTCAAGAACCGCGACGATGCGGTCGCCCTCGTGCGTGAGGCCGCTGCCCAAGGCGCGCATTTCGCCCAGACGCCGGAGATGACCTCCCTCGTCTGCCGGGACCGGGCGGAGCTGTTCGACAAGGTCGGGCCGGAGGCGCAGGACCCGGTGCTGGCCGCCCTGCGCGAGGTGGCGCGGGAGCGGGGCATCGTGGTCCAGATCGGCTCCATCGCCGTGAAGGAAGGCGACAAGGTCGCCAACCGCGCCTTCCTCATCGGGCAGGACGGCGAGGTGATCGCCTCCTACGACAAGATCCACCTCTACGACGTGGACCTGCCGAACGGCGAGAGCTGGCGCGAATCGGCCACCTATACGGGCGGCGCCTCGGCCGTGGCCGCCGAGACGCCCTGGGGCTATCTCGGCATGACCATCTGCTACGACGTGCGCTTTGCCGCCCTCTACAAGGCGCTCGCCGACAACGGCGCCTCGTTCCTCTCCGCACCGGCGGCCTTCACCAGGCAGACCGGCGAGGCCCATTGGCACGTGCTGCACCGGGCGCGGGCCATCGAGACCGGCTCCTTCATGATCTCCGCCGCTCAGGGCGGCCTGCACGAGGACGGGCGCGAGACCTACGGTCACTCAGTCATCATCGATCCCTGGGGCCGGGTGCTGGCGGAGGGCGGCACGGAGCCGGGCGTGTTCCTGGCCGAGATCGACACCGCCCTCGTGGCCGAGGTGCGCGGCCGCATCCCGACCCTCAAGAACGCCCGGCCCTTCAGGGTCGAGGTCGTTCCCACCATCGAGACGGATCGGGCGGCCAGCGCCTGATCCCTTCCCTTTCCGAGCCTGAATCCCTACGTCTTACCAGGACATGATCAAGTATGCCCTGGCCTGCGAGCAGGCCCATGAGTTCGAGAGCTGGTTTCCTTCGAGTGACGCGTTCGAGACGCAGCGCAAACGCGGTTTCGTGACCTGCCCGTTCTGCAACTCGGCCAAGGTCGAGAAGCAGATCATGGCCCCCTCCGTCGCGCGGACGGACAAGGCTCCCGCTCCCATGCCGGCCGCGGAGGCCGCGCCGCAGGCCGTGGCCGTTCTGTCCGAGCGGGAGCGGCAGCTGCGGGATGCGCTCCGCGCCTTGCGCGACCATGTGATGAAGAACTCGGAGAACGTGGGCAAAGGCTTCGTCGAGGAAGCGCGCAAGATGCATTACGGCGAAGCGGAAGAGCGCTCGATCTACGGCGAGGCGGATCTCGCCGAAGCCAGAGCGCTGCTGGAGGAGGGCATTGAGGTGATGCCGCTTCCCACGATCCCGGATGACCGAAACTAGCTTGATTCAACCTTCCAGATCCGTCTTCAGCCGGTCGAGCATTTCCACCGCGCGGCCCGCATAGGCGCCGATCCAGCGGTCGTGGATGTGCTTGATCGGGAGCGGATTGAGATGGTTCCACCGCTCCCGCCCCTCGCGCCTGACGATCACGAGATCCGCGCCCTCCAGGATCTTCAGATGCTGCATCACGGTGCAGCGGTCGAGCGCGGGGAATCGGGCACACAACTCGCCGGTCGTCTGCGCCCTGTCCTTCAAGGCATCGAGGATGTCGCGACGGGTCGCGGCCGATAAGGCCTTGAAGACTCGGTCACTTTCTGCGTCGCTTGACATGTTATGTTTTTATAACATGATGGCGTGATCTGCAAGGAGGCCGGTCATGGACCTGACGTTCAAGGTGTCTGCCAGGATTGCGAAGCCGGTGGCCGAAGTGTTCGAGGCCGTCGCCAACCCCGCCGAGCTGTCGCGCTATTTCACGACCGGCGGGGCCGAGGGCCGCCTGGAAACCGGCGCAACCGTCACCTGGGATTTCCACGACTTTCCGGGAGCGTTCCCGGTCTGGGTCGTCGAGGTGGTGCCGGAGAAGCGGATCGTCCTGCAATGGGAGGCCGGAGACGAGCCGGCGGGTAATGCAGATGAGGCGACCGCTTCGGGCCGGTACAGGACGACGGTGACGATGACCTTCGAACCGCTCGACGATGGTCGGCGGACGCTCGTCACGATCTCGGAGGAAGGCTGGCGCGAGACGGAGGCCGGTCTGCAATCCTCCTATGGCAATTGCCAGGGCTGGATGCAGATGCTCTGCGCGCTCAAGGCCTACAAGGAACACGGCATCAACCTGCGGGAAGGCATGTTCAAGTAGGGTACTGCCACGATCGGAACGCGCCCTGGTCGTTCCGGCTTATGCCTCAGCTGAAACGACGATGAGGATGGGCTCTCTTGGCGGTCTTCTTCACCAGCGACACCCATTTCGGCGATCCTCGGGTTCTGAGGATCGACAAGCGTCCGTTCAGGACGATCCCCGAACACGATGCCGCCCTCGTCGCCAACTGGAACGAGGCCGTCTCGCCCGGGGACGAGGTCTGGCACCTGGGCGACTTCGCCCTGCATGTGCGCCCGGAGCGGATCGACGAGCTGCTTGGGATTCTCAACGGCCGCAAGCATCTCATCATCGGCAACAACGACGGCCCGGCGACGCTTGCGGCGAAGGGCTGGGCGAGCGTTCAGGCCTATGCCGAACTCATGCTGGACGGCCATGGCCTGATGATGTGCCATTACGCCTTCCGCACCTGGAAGAACATGGGCCGGGGCTGGATCGACCTGCACGGTCATTCCCACGCCAGGTTGAAGCCGCAGACGCGCCAGTTCGACGTGGGCGTGGATGCGTTCGACTTCCGCCCGGTGACGCTCGAAACGATTCTGGCCTCCCGGACGAGACGCCGGAAGGCCAGTGCTGAAATGGCATCCGGTTGAAAGACGCTGTCAGACCGGAGCTTTCACGGGCTTCCATCCGGATGGCGCCCCGGCACGGTCGAGCCTGCGGCTCCAGAGGGCGAGGAGAAGGCCGGAGGCCGGCAGCAGGGCCGCGACCCATGTGATGGCGCCCAGGCCCAACCCGTGATCGATCACGAAGCCGCCGAGCCAGGCTCCGAGGGCGTTGCCGAGATTGAAGGCCGCGATGTTGAGGCTGGACGCCAGGCTCTGGCCCGCGCCGTCGGCCTTTTCCAGAACCCACATCTGCAGTGGCGGCACTGTCGCGAAGGCGGCGGCGCCGAGCAGGCCCACGAACGTGACGGCGGCGATCCGGTTGTGGGTGCCGAAGGTCATCGCGGCGAGCACCACGGCCAGCAGGCCGAGGGACCCGAGCAGGGTCGCCATCAGGCGGCGGTCGGCGAGCCTGCCGCCCACGAGGTTGCCGAGCACCAATCCGCCGCCGAAGACGAGCAGGATCGGCGAGACGGCCTCCTCGGAGAAGCCGGTGACCTGCGTCAGGATCGGGGCGATATAGGTGAAGACCGCGAACACGCCGGCATAGCCGAGCACCGTCGTCAGAAGCCCGAGCAGCACCGGGCGGCGGGCGAGAACCTTCAGCTCCTCGCCGAGACGGCCGCCCTCCGCAGCTTCCCCCCGGTCCTTCGGGACGAAGAGCGCGATGACGGCGAACGCCACGACGCCGACGAAGGTCACCGCCCAGAAGGTCGCGCGCCAGCCATAGGCCTGGCCGAGCCAGGTCCCGAAGGGAACGCCGAGGATGTTGACGACCGTCAGGCCGGTGAACATGATCGCGATGGCCGAGGCCTTCCTGTCGGCCGGCACGAGGCTCGTCGCCACGACGGACCCGACGCCGAAGAAGGTGCCGTGAGCGAAGGCCGTCAGCACCCGGGCGGCCATCAGCGTCGCGTAGTCCGGCGCGACCACACAGGCGAGGTTGCCGAGGGTGAACACGACCATGAGGGCGAGAAGCACGGTCTTGCGCGACCAGCGGCCCGTGACGGCGGTGAGCAGCGGCGCGCCGATCACGACCCCGAGGGCATAGCCGGAAATGAGCAGGCCCGCCGCCGAGATGGAGACGCCGAGATCGGCGCTCACCTGGAGCAGCAGGCCCATGATGACGAATTCCGTGACGCCGATGCCGAAGGCGCCGGCGGTCAGGGCATAGAGAGCAAGAGGCATGGGAGGCGTCCTTGAGAACGACACGGATCGATGGGTCGCCGGAAGATGGACGCCTTGCCGCCTATGAACTAGCCTGCCGGAAGGAACAGCATTTATGAATTGAAGTCACAATGGCCAGGATGGACATCAACCGGTCCGGCGAGTTGGAGGTCTTCGTCCGGGCCGTCGATCTCGGCGGCTTCTCCGCCGCTGCCCGGGCCCTGCGCATGACGCCCTCCGCCGTGAGCAAGCTGATCGCCCGGCTGGAGGCGCGCCTGGGTGCCCGCCTCGTCAACCGCTCGACCCGCCGGCTCCAGCTCACGCCCGAGGGCTCGGCCTTCTACGACCGGGCCGTGAGCATCCTGGCCGACCTCGACGACGCGGAGCGCAGCGTGGCGGCGGGAGCCGCCCCGCGCGGCCGCCTGCGGGTGAACACGAACGTCCCCTTCGGCACCCATTACCTGATTCCCCTCCTGCCGGGTTTCCTCGCCCGGCATCCCGAGGTGAATGTCGAGATGACGCTGACGGATGCGGTGATCGACCTGCTCGCGGACCGCGCCGACGTTGCCATAAGGGTCGGGCCGCTGAAGTCTTCGCAGCTCGTGGCGCGCAAGCTCGGCGAGAGCCGGATGATGCTGGTGGCCTCGCCCTCCTATCTGGAGAAGCACGGCACGCCCCGGCATCCGGAGGAGCTGGCGCGCCACAACCTTCTCGGCTTCAGCTTCGCCCGCCAGAGCAACGGCTGGCCGTTCAAGGATCGGAAAGGCCATGCCTCCGCCGTCGTGCCGACCGGCAACGCCCAAGTCAGCGACGGCGAGGCGATGCGGCTTCTCGTGCTCACCGGCCTCGGCATCAGCCGCCTGTCCCGGTTCCATATCGGGCCCGACGTGGAGGCCGGCCGGCTCGTCCCCGTCCTGGAAGCCTACAACCCCGGCGATGCCGAGAGCATTCACGCGGTCTTTGTCGGCGGCGGCCACCTGCCGGCGCGGGTCCGCGCCTTCCTGGACTATCTCGTCGAGACCGTCAGGCTCGATTGAGCCGCGGCGCTCCCGGTTTTGTCATTGGACACGCGGGGAACCGGGCGCTTTACCCGAACCATTCGCCTCACGCCCGGTTGAGGCTGCAGGGAGCATTCCATGGATCAGCCGACCACCGACCTGAAGCCTCAACGGCGCATCTCCCTGATGCGCCGGTTCTTCGACAGCGAGGCCTCCGGCGGCATGATCCTCATGGGCGTGACGGTGATCGCCCTCGCGGTGGCCAATTCGCCCCTGGCCAGCACCTATTTCGCGGTGCTCAAAACCTATGTCCTGGGCCTGAGCGTCCTGCACTGGATCAATGACGCGCTGATGGCGGTGTTCTTCCTGCTGGTGGGGCTCGAGATCAAGCGCGAAATGCTCGACGGGCAACTCTCCACCTGGCCGCGCCGGATCCTGCCCGGCATCGCGGCCTTCGGCGGCATGGTCGTGCCGGCCCTGATCTATCTCGCCGTCACCTGGAACGAGCCGCAGCTTCATCGCGGCTGGGCGATCCCGACCGCCACCGACATCGCCTTCGCGCTCGGCGTGCTGGCTGTCCTCGGCTCGCGGGTGCCGACCTCCCTCAAGATCTTCCTGACGGCGCTCGCCATTCTCGACGACCTCGGGGCGATCCTCATCATCGCGCTCTTCTACACGAGCAGCCTCTCGCTCACGATGCTCGGCGCGGCATTCCTGTGTCTGGCGGTTCTCATCGCGTTCAACCGATTCAACGTCACGAGCCTCATACCCTATATGCTCGTCGGCGCAGTGCTTTGGTTCTTCGTGCTGCAATCCGGCATCCACGCGACCCTCGCGGGCGTGGCCCTGGCGCTGACGGTGCCGCTGCAGCCCAATCCAAAGGAGTCCCGCGAGGAGAATTCTCCGCTCCACCGCCTGGAGCATGCGCTGCACCGCCCTGTCGCCTACGCCATCATCCCGATCTTCGGCTTTGCCAACGCAGGCGTTCCGCTCTCTGGACTCTCATTCGACACGCTCCTGAGCCCGCTGCCGCTCGGCATCGCCATGGGCCTGTTCATCGGCAAGCAGGTCGGCGTCTACGCCTTTTCGGAGCTGGCGATCAGGCTCGACCTCGCCGATACGCCCGCGGGCGCGAGCAAGGCTCAATGTTATGGGGTCGCACTGCTCTGCGGCATCGGCTTCACCATGAGCCTGTTCATCGGCGCCCTCGCGTTCCCGGACCAGGAGGCCCTGACGAACGCCACCAAGATCGGCGTGCTCACGGGATCGGCCCTCTCGGCGCTTGCCGGCTACGTCGTGCTCAGCCTCGCGCCGCGGGAGCAGCCTCACGCCCGCGCGGCGAGGAGCATGTAGTTGACGCCCGTGTCCGACGAGAGCGACCAGGCATCGCGCAGGGGGTTGTAGGTCACGCCCTTCAGGTCGAGAACCGAGAAGCCCGCCACGCGGATGGCGTCGGCCAGCTCGTCGGGCGTGACGAACCTGTCCCATTCGTGAGTGCCCTTGGGTAGCCAGCCGAGGATGTATTCGGCCCCCACGATGGCGGACGCGAAGGAGCGCAGGGTCCGGTTGATCGTCGCCATGGCGAGGCAGCCGTCCGGCTTCACCGCCTGGACGCAGGCATTCACGAAGGCCTGCCGGTCCGCCACGTGCTCGACCACCTCCATGGCGAGCACCATGTCGAAGGTCTCGGCCTTCGCCACCACCGCCTCCACCGTGTCGTTGCGGTAATCGACCGGAACGCCCGCCCGCTCCGCATGGAGCCGGGCGACCGAGACATTGGTCGGCGCCGGATCGAGCCCGGTCACGCGGGCGCCCAGCCGCGCCAGCGGCTCCGACAGCACGCCGCCGCCGCAGCCCACGTCGAGGATCGTGAGCCCCTCCAGGGAACGGGCCGAGCGCGGATCGCGCCCGAACCGGCGGCAGGCCTCGTCCCGGATATAGGCCAGCCGCACCGGGTTGAACTTGTGCAGGACCTTCATGGCCCCCTTCGGGTCCCACCAGGTCTCGGCGATCTTCTCGAAACGGGCGACCTCGGCCGGGTCGATGGTCGTGGATGCGCCGTGTGACATGGGATCCTGTTTCCTGAGGCGAAGAAATGCTTTCCGCGCGTTGACAGGGCGCGGCCCTACCGTCATGTATACGCGCCTTTTCGCGACGCGAAGGGGCAAAATTTCAATTCCACATCACGGCCTCCTTCGTCCATGCCCCGTCTTGTCATGAAGTTCGGCGGAACATCCGTCGCCAATGTAGAGCGCATCCGCAACGTGGCGCGGCATGTCAAACGCGAGGTCGAGGCCGGTTACGACGTCGCCGTCGTCGTATCCGCCATGGCGGGCAAGACCAACGAGCTCGTCGGCTGGGTGAAAGAGGCCAACGCCCTTTACGATTCGAAGGAATACGACGTGGTCGTCGCGTCGGGCGAGCAGGTCACCTCGGGCCTCCTGGCCATCGCCCTGCAGGAGATGGGCCTCAAGGCCCGGTCCTGGCAGGGCTGGCAGATCCCGATCATGACCTCGGAGGCCCATGGCTCGGCGCGAATCGCCGCCATCGACGGCACGGGGATTCTCAAGGGCTTCACCGACAACAGGGAAATTGCCGTCGTGTCCGGCTTCCAGGGCGTGCACCAGCCCTCAGGCCGGGTCACGACCCTGGGGCGCGGCGGCTCGGACACGAGCGCCGTGGCGCTCGCCGCCGCCGTCCAGGCCGAGCGCTGCGACATCTACACGGACGTGGACGGCGTCTACACGACCGATCCGCGCATCGTGCCCAAGGCCCGGCGCCTGGACAAGGTTTCCTACGAGGAAATGCTGGAAATGGCCTCGCTGGGGGCCAAGGTGCTTCAGGTGCGCTCGGTCGAGCTCGCCATGATGCATCGCGTGCCGACCTATGTGCGCTCCAGCTTCGACGACCCCGCCGATCCCAAGCTCGGCACCCTCATCTGCGACGAGGAAGACATCATGGAACAGCAGGTTGTCACGGGCATCGCCTATTCGCGCGACGAAGCCCAGATCACGCTGCGGGACATCGCCGACAAGCCGGGCATCGCCGCTTCGATCTTCGTGCCCCTGGCGGACGCCAACATCAACGTGGACATGATCATCCAGGTCGTGTCCGACAATGCCGCCACCACCGACCTGACCTTCACGGTACCCACCGCCGATTACGAGCGGGCCTGCACGATCCTCAACGCCCACCGGGACGAGATCGCCTTCAAGGAGCTCCAGGGCGCGACCGACGTGGTGAAGGTCTCGGCCATTGGCGTCGGCATGCGCAGCCATGCGGGCGTCGCGGCCCGCGCCTTCAAGGCCCTGGCCGACAAGGGCATCAACATCCGGGCGATCACGACTTCTGAGATTAAATTCTCAGTCCTGATCGAATCGGCCTATACGGAGCTTGCGGTGCGCACGCTCCACTCGCTATACGGCCTTGATCAAGCCTGATTGACGAGGGAACTGTCGGGCTGCGACAGTTGTAATCATCAGCCGCCGGTTCGCCCTGCCGGCCTCGAAGGACGGGAACTGATAAGCTCATGCCAAGTGCTCCCGGCGGTCCGCGCCTTCTGCTGCGCCGCCTCCGCGAGATCATGGCGGAGCCGGTCGGGGCGCAGGACCGTCTCGACAAGATCGTCACGCAGATCGCCGCCAACATGGTGGCGGAGGTGTGCTCCGTCTACGTGATGCGCGGCGACGGCGTGCTCGAGCTGTTCGCCACCGAGGGCCTGAACCGGGAAGCCGTCCACCTGACCATCATGCGCTCGGGCGAGGGCCTCGTCGGCCTCATCGCCTCGACGGCGGAGCCTCTGGCCCTGTCCGACGCGCAAAGCCACCCGGCCTTCTCCTACAAGCCGGAGACGGGCGAGGAGATCTACCACGCCTTCCTCGGCGTGCCCCTGCTCCGCGCCGGCAACACGCTGGGCGTCCTGGTCGTCCAGAACCGCACCTATCGCGTCTATACCGAGGAAGAGGTCGAGGCGCTTCAGACCACCGCCATGGTGGTGGCCGAGATGCTCGCCACCGGGGAGCTCCAGGCCCTGGCGCCGGTGGATACCGGCATCGCGATCCGCCGCCCAGTCTACCAGAAGGGCGTCGCCCTCGCGGACGGCGTCGGCCTGGGCTACGTGGTGCTCCACGAACCCCGGGTCGTCGTCAAGAACCTCATCGCCGAGAACGTCGAGGCCGAGCTCAACCGGCTGGATTCGGCCATCGCGGAGGTCCGGCTGTCGATCGACGAGCTGATCGAGCGCGGGGACGTGGCCCATCACGGCGAGCACCGGGAGGTCCTGGAGACCTTCCGCATGTTCGCCCATGACCAGGGCTGGCTCCGGCGCATGCGCGAGGCGGTCACCTCGGGCCTGACGGCGGAAGCCGCCGTCGAGCGGGTGCAGTCCGACAACCGCGCCCGCATGCTGCGCCAGACCGATCCCTACCTGCGCGAGCGCCTGCACGACCTCGACGACCTCGCCAACCGCCTCCTGCACCGCCTCGTCGGCCGCGACCTGGTGCTCGAACGGACGCAACTGCCGGAGAACGCCATTCTGGTGGCCCGTTCCATGGGGCCGGCGGCGCTCCTCGACTACGACCGCTCGCGCCTGCGCGGGGTCGTGCTCGAGGAAGGCGGCCCGACGAGCCACATCGCCATCGTGGCCCGGGCGCTCGGCATTCCGGCCGTGGGCGAGATCTCGAACGCGACCTCGCTGACGGAGCCGGGCGACGCCATCATCGTCGACGGCGCGGCCGGCGAGGTGCAGATCCGCCCGAACCCGGACGTGGAGGCGGCCTATGCCGAGAAGGCACGCCTTCGTGCCCGCCGGCAGGAGCAGTACCTCAAGCTGCGCGACGTGCCCTCCGTCACCAAGGACGGCGTCGAGGTCACCCTGCAGATCAATGCCGGGCTCGTGGTCGACCTGCCCCATCTGGCCGAGACCGGAGCCGCGGGCGTCGGCCTGTTCCGCACCGAGCTCCAGTTCATGATCGCCGAGCGCATGCCCTCGGCCTCCGAGCAGCAGGCCCTCTACAGCACCGTCTTCGCGGAGGCCGGCGGCAAGCCCGTCACCTTCCGCACCCTCGACATCGGCGGCGACAAGATCCTGCCCTACATGCAATCCGTCGAGGAGGAGAACCCGGCCCTGGGCTGGCGTGCCATCCGCATCGGGCTCGACCGTCCGGGCCTGCTGCGGGCCCAGGTCCGCGCCCTCCTCAAGGCAGCCGCCGGGCGGCCCCTGAAGATCATGTTCCCCATGGTCGCGACCTGCGACGAGTTCGCCCGCGCCAAGCAGATCGTGGAGCGGGAGAAAGCCCATCTGGCCAACCATGGCCACCCGCTTCCCTGCGACCTGAAGCTCGGCGTCATGCTGGAGGTTCCGTCCCTCCTGTTCCAGCTGGAGGAGATCTGCGCCAGCGCCGACTTCATCTCCCTCGGCACGAATGACCTGATGCAGTTCTTCTTCGCCATCGACCGCGAGAACCGGCGCGTGGCGGACCGTTTCGACCCGTTGAGCGCGCCAATGCTGCGCGCCCTGAACATGGTGGCCGAGCACGCGGCCGCCGCCGGCTGCCAGGCCACGGTCTGCGGCGAGATCGGCGGGCGGCCCCTCGAGGCCATGGCCCTGATCGGTCTCGGCTTCCGCTCGCTCTCCATGTCGCCCGCGGCCATCGGCCCGGTGAAGGCCATGCTGCTGGAAATGAACGTCGCGGAGCTCAGCGCCATGATCCGGGACGAACTGAAGAATGCCGGGGGTGGCGAAACGCTGCGCCCGAAGCTCGCCCATTTTGCGGAAACCCATGGTATTCCGGTCTGATGTCGATTGCGCCTCCCTCTGATCGCCTGAACGCCATTCTCGCCCGCCATGACATCATCACGGCGACGCTCAATGCCGGTCCCGATCCCGAAACCTTCGTGGCCCTCTCCCGCGAGCTTTCCGAGCTCGACGGGGTGGTGAACGCCATCCGGGCCTATCGCGCCATGGAGGACAACCTGAACGGCCTTCAGGCCCTCATCGACGACGCCGCGACCGATGCCGAGATGCGCGCGCTCGCCGAGGACGAGCTGCCTCAGGCCCGTGAGGACCTGGAGAAGGCCGCCCAGGACCTGCGCATCATGCTGCTGCCCCGCGACGAGGCGGACGAGAAGAGCGCCATCCTCGAAATCCGCGCCGGCACCGGCGGCGACGAGGCGGCCCTCTTCGCGGGCGACCTGCTGCGCATGTACACCCGCTACGCCGACCTCAAGGGCTGGAAGGTCGAGATCGTGTCCGAGAGCGAGGGCACGGCCGGCGGCTACAAGGAAGTGGTGGCCGAGATCAAGGGTCGCGGCGTGTTCGCGCGGCTCAAGTTCGAGAGCGGCGTGCACCGGGTGCAGCGCGTGCCGGACACGGAGACGCAAGGCCGCATCCACACCTCCGCGGCCACGGTCGCCGTGCTGCCGGAGGCCGAGGACGTGGACATCGTGCTCAACGAGGCGGACCTGAAGATCGACACCATGCGGGCCCAGGGAGCGGGCGGCCAGCACGTGAACAAGACCGAATCGGCGATCCGCATCACCCATATCCCGACCGGCACGGTGGTGTTCGTCCAGGACGAGCGCTCCCAGCACAAGAACCGGGCCCGCGCCATGGCGCTCCTGCGCGCCCGGCTCTACGACGCCGAGCGCACCGCCAAGGATGCCGCCCGGGCGGCCGACCGCAAGGCCCAGGTCGGCTCCGGCGACCGCTCCGAGCGCATCCGCACCTACAACTTTCCGCAGGGGCGCGTCACCGACCACCGGATTAACCTGACCCTCTACAAGCTGGAAGAGGTGATCAGCGGCAACGCCCTGGACGAGCTCATCGACGCGCTGATCACCGAGCACCAGGCGGCCCAGCTCGCCGCCCAGGACCAGGCGGCATGACCGAAGGCGGGATCGAGGGCCTGAGCCACATCACGCTCGTCACCCGCGACCTCGCCCGCATGAGCGCCATCGTCGAAGGCGTTCTCGGCGGACGGGAGGTCTATTCCTCCGGCGACGACACCTTCTCCCTGTCGCGGGAAAAGTTCTTCGACGTGGGCGGGCTCTGGATCGCCGTCATGGAAGGCGAGAGCCTGCCGACCCGCAGCTACAACCACATCGCCTTCAAGATCCCGGCCTCGGCCATCGACGGCTGCCGGGCCAGGATCGAGGCGCTGGGGCTGGAGATCCGCGAATCCCGCCCGCGGGTCGAGGGCGAGGGCCACTCGCTCTATTTCTACGACGACGACAACCACCTGTTCGAGCTCCATACCGGCACCCTGGCGGAGCGGTTGGAGCGCTACCGGCAGGGTCGGATGCCTTGAAAACCCGTTCCCAAGCCCTCAAGGACCTCCGCCAGACCCTCGCCCGATCCGGCTTCGAGACGGCGGCGCTCGACGCGCGGCTGCTCGTCATGGCTGCTCTTGACGTTACCGCCACGGATCTCGTGCTTCATCCGGACGTTCCCCTGACGCCGGATCAGGCCGACACCCTCGCGGCCTTCGCCCGCCGGCGCCTCGCCCATGAGCCCGTCGCCCGGATCGTCGGCACACGGGAGTTCTGGGGCCTGCCCTTCCGCCTGTCTCCCGAGACCCTGGTGCCCCGGCCCGATACGGAAACCCTGGTCGAGACAGTCCTCGATCTGGTCCAGGACCGGCAGGCGCCCCTCAGGATCGTCGATTTCGGCACCGGATCGGGCTGCATCCTGGTGGCCCTGCTCCACGAGCTGCCGAAGGCCACGGGCCTCGGGATCGACCTGTCCTTCGGCGCCCTCGTGACCGCCCGCGCCAATGCGGTCGAGAACCGGGTCGGCGGGCGCTGCCGCTTCGCCCTCTCCCGCTGGGCCGATGCGGTGTCGGGATCCTTCGACCTGATCGTCTCGAATCCCCCCTACATCGCCTCCGGGGTCATCCCGACCCTCGACGAGGAGGTGCGCGAGCACGACCCGAGGCTCGCCCTCGACGGCGGCCCGGATGGCCTGGAGCCCTACCGGGTCATCCTGCGGGAAGCGGGGCGGCTGCTGGCGCCGGGCGGCCTGCTCTCGGTCGAGATCGGCTACGATCAGGCCGAAGATTTAGCAAGCTTGGCAAGGACTTACGGGCTTGACATCGTGCGGGTCGCCCACGATCTATCGGGCAATCCCCGCTGCGTCGCCATGAAGCGATCGTGATGGCCGGGATGCGGCTTTTCTGCCCCAGGATGGGATAAAGTCGGAATTAGCCCTTGTTGGACCGGGCGGAACCCGCTAGATTCGGATCTAGAGATCGTCCTCGGTCTAAACAAATCGGCAGCCCCTCGGGGGCATGCCGGAAGACCAAACGATATCAGTCGCGCAGGCAGGGGCTTTTGAAACGGAACGGCCTGGCGCGATCACCTGAACCCGACACTGAAGGATGGCTTGAGCCTTTGAAAGGCTATGGCCGAATGTCAGACGGTTGCCACGCGAACGGTGGGCGTTGAGCCCGTTCGGTGAATATTGGCTTGCATATCGCGTGGGCATGAAGAACCAGCGAGGCTCATAGAGCGAACAATGAGACCAGGACAAAACAGGCGTATGCGCGGTCGTAACAACAACAACCGCAACAACAACAAGGGGCCCAATCCCCTGACGAAGAGCTACGAGTCGAACGGCCCGGACGTGAAGATCCGCGGCACGGCTCAGCATATCGCCGAGAAGTACAGCCAGCTCGCCCGCGACGCGCAATCGAGCGGCGACCCGGTGGCGGCCGAGAACTACTTCCAGCACGCCGAGCATTATTACCGCATCATCGCGGCCGCCCAGGAGCAGCTGCGCGAGCAGTACGGCTACCAGCAGCGCCCCTTCGACGAGGAAGGCGGCGAGGACGAGGGCTTCGGCCAGGGCGACCGACCGGCCCTCGAGCGCGCCGGCAACCAGGATTTCGGCAATGGCGAGGAGCAGGATTTCGGCTCCCAGCCACAGCCTTACGAGAACCGGGGCGAGCGCAACGAACGCCCGGCCCGCTTCGACCGCCAGGATCGCCAGGACCGTGGGGATCGCCAGGACCGTGGCGACCGTCAGGATCGCGGCGAGCGACGCGAGCGCTTCCAGCGCGACCGCGGCCCGCGCCAGGACGGGCAGCGCCAGGACAACCAGCGCCAAGACTTCCAGCGCCAGGACTTCCAGCGCGACGAGCAGCCCTATGAGTCCCGCTCCGAGGGCGGCGAGCGCAACGAGCGCCCGGCCCGCTTCGACCGTCAGGACCGCAACGAGCGCTTCGAGCGTGGCGACCGCCCCGAGCGTCGCGAGCGCTTCCAGCGTGACCGTCGCAGGGACGAGGCCGAGGCTCCCGAGCAGGGCACCCTGCCGGCCTTCCTGACGAACCCGGTCCGCACGCCGGCTCCGGCCCCGGCCGAGGAGGCTCCTCCCGCGGCCCCGGTGGCCCAGGAAGCGGCCAATGATGCGGAAGCACCGCGTCCGCGCCGCCGCCGCCGCACCCGCCAGGAAATGATCGAGGCGGCCAACGCCGAGAACGGCGGCTTCACGCAGGATCCGGCCGAGACGCCGGCGGCCGAGTAAGCCCCTCCATCATGAACGATACGGAAAGGGAGAGCCAGGCTCTCCCTTTTTTGTTGTCTAGCGCATCGGACGGAAAAGTGGATCCGGTTTTTCCGGTCCATCCGATGCGCCAGCCAAGAGAAGAAGCATCGGATCAATCCCAAAAGTGCAAGTCCACTTTTGGGTCCGATGCTTTAGCGGCCTTTTGAGAATGCCTCTCGCTCCGTCATGGCCGGTTGGGAGCCGGAACGGTGCAAAGGCGTGGGTGGCCGCAACAAGTGCGGCCATGACGTGGTGGATGTCATTCCCGGCCGGAGCGGAGGGGAAGGGAGTCTGCGATCAAGCGCTCCGCTGTCATCCACGTTCCTGCAAAAAAGAATTACAGCGCCAGACTCCCCTGCTCGGCCATGAAATCCGCGCCGACCTCGAGCGTGCCTCCGTCCAGCACCTCGGCATAGATGCCGCAATCGAAATGGCCATAGGCCTGCATGAGGCCCTTCGGGATCTCCAGGTCGCGGATGCCCGTGTCCGGGTCCACGTTGGTGGCGGCGCAGCGCTCGATGCGCTTGGTCACCTTCAGGCGCGCGCCCGAGGCCGTGGTCAGCACCTGGCCCACGAGGTCGAACTCCGCCCAGGGCTCGAGCCCCTCGATGTGGACGTTGCCGCGAAAGCGCAGGGGATCGACCGCTGAGCCGACCACGGTCTCGAGGGCCCGCACGCTTGCCAGGTTGATGAGGGAGACGAAGCCGCGCCGGGAATCGGTGAAGCGGAATCCCTCGGGGGCGGTCAGCAGCTTCGGCGGGCCGCGCAGTTCCTTGGGCATGAAGCGGCGAAAGAAGGCCTCGATGGCGAGCCGCCCTTCCCGGGTCGAAAGATCGCCCCGCGCCACCTCGCGCCCGCCCTCCTCGATGAAGAGGGTCGTGATGGAATCGAGGTAGCGGGTCCTGAGCCGCGCCAGGCTCTCGTTCCTCATCAGCATCAGGAACTTGATCTTGGGCTGATGCTGCGGGTTGTCCGGATCGAACCCGGCCGGGCCGTTCTCGATGGCGAACAGCCGGTCGCCGGGAAAGTAATCGCCCTTCGTGAGGGTCACGGAGGACAGCGTCTCGGGCGACAGGCCCTTGACCGGATAGCGCTGGAGGGAGGCGATGCGGATGCTCATGGCGTAGCGATAGTGGCCGCAGGGACAAGGGGCAAGGCAGAACGCCCGGCATTGCACAATGTCGTGCCCGACCGGCGATGGCAGAACCAGCCGCCTTGGGAACAAGCCATTCCGGAGGATCCCCCGTTCACCTGACCGCTCAGTGCCGATCCGTCCCTGAGGGAGGCGCCTGATTGCAGTCGGGCCTGCGCATCACCTCGACAGCCGACGCCGGAGGCCGCTCCTTTTCGGACTGGGCCTCCGCCCGAGCCTCGGCACTGTCGACGATGAGGCGGGCGCCGCGCTGGTAGGTCAGGTAGTTCCACAGCCAGCTGAACGCCACCACGGCCCGGTTGCGCAGGCCGATCAGGAAGTAGATATGCGCGAAGCCCCAGAACAGCCAGCCGATATAGCCCTTGAGGTGAAAGGCATTGAGCCTCACGACGGCGGCCTTGCGCCCGATCGTGGCGAGATCGCCCTGGTGGTGGTAGCGGAACGGCCCTGAAGGCGCGCGGCCGGCCGATCTTGCCGCGATGACCTCGGCCACGTATTGCCCCATCTGCTTGGCGGCCGGAGCAATGCCGGGGACCGGCCGGCCAGTCTCGTCGACGGCGGCCGCCGTGTCGCCAATCACGAAGATCTCCGGCCTGCCCGGAACCGTCAGGTTGGGGCCGACCTTCACCCGCCCGGCCCGGTCCCGCTCCACGTTCAGCCATTCCCCGGCCGGGGAGGCCACCACGCCGGCAGCCCATATGATGGTTCCGGCGTCGATCCGCGTCCCGTCGAGATCGACGCCGCGCTCATCGCAGTTCGTCACCAGGGTCGCGGTCAGGACCTCCACGCCCATCCGCTCCAGCGCCTGCTGCGCATAGGCCGAGAGATCATCCGGAAAGGCCGGCAGCAGGCGAGGCCCGGCCTCGATGAGGACGACGCGGGCGGCATGCGGGTCGATGCGCCGGAACTCGGCCGGCAGGGCATGGTGCGCGACCTCCGCGATCGCTCCGGCCATTTCGACGCCGGTGGGGCCGCCGCCCACCAGCACGAAGGTGAGCAGCCGGCGCTGCTCCTGCATGTCGTCGATCAGCTCCGCCTGCTCGAAGGCCCGCAGCACCTTGCGGCGGATGGCGGTCGCATCTTCGATCTGCTTCAGCCCCGGCGCGACGGAGGCCCATTCCGGATGCCCGAAATAGGAATGGGTCGCCCCGGTGGCGAGGACGAGAATGTCGTAGGGAAGTGTGACTCTGCCGGCACGGACGAGCCGCGCGTCCGGATCGATGCCCGTCACCTCCGCCATGAGCACGGTGGCGTTCTTCTGCCGCCTGAGGATGCTGCGGATCGGCCAAGCGATATCGGCCGGCGACAGGGCGGCCGTGGCAACCTGGTAGAGCAAGGGCTGAAAGTAGTGAAAGTTGTGGCGGTCGACCACGGTCACATCGATGGGAAGACCCGCCAGGGCCTGAACGACGTTCAGGCCGCCGAATCCCGCCCCCACGATCACGACCCTCGGTGCCTCGGCTGTCATGGCGCTCTCGCTTCGTCAGTGGAGGGAAAAGCCTCCCCATCATAGGAAAAGCCTCCCCATCATAGGAAAAGCCCCGCCGGAACGGCAGGGCTTTTCGCAAGCGCAAACGCAACTCTTAGGAAGCGTCGCCCGAGCGGGCCACCTTCGAGCGCTTGAGTTGAGGCGTGAAGCCGGCTTCGCGGCCTCGGGAGGCGTCGATTTCCACCCGGTTCGGATCCCCGTGCATGCCCTCATGGGCGGTCTGGTGGTCGGGGATGTTGGTCTGGGGACCCGCTTCCTGCTTCATCCGCAGGGCCTTCTCGGCATTGGCCTTCAGCTCGTCGCGCGCCTTCTCGGCTTTCTCGGCGCGGCGGCGGCTCGGGCTGATACGGGCGATGAGATCGGAAAGGGCCATGGCTTGTCACTCCTTGGCGCGGCTGAGCACGCCGTCTTCTTCGTCGCTGCGATGGGTGGGTGGGGATTTCACGTGCCTGGGATCGACCGGAATGTCCCGGGACGTGGCGATGCTCCCGGTGGAGTCGCCGATATCCCGGTCCGCTTCGGCCTCCGCGGCGGTCTGGCCGGGCAAGGGGGGTATCCGCCCGTTCTCTGTCGTGTCGCCGAAGGTTTCCGGCGTGACCGAAGGCCCCTCCTCAAGCGGGCTTTCCGGAACCGCCAAGCCAAGCTCCGCATTGCGGGCCAGGTCGGCACGGGCTTTCTCGGCGTCCGAACGAGGGTCGCGTGTCATGGGGTTCTCCTCAGGACTGTCGCAGGGTCAATGCCAGCGCCGCGAGCCGGTTCCTCCCTCTTGTTGTGACGAATTGGACACACCATCTTCAAGCCAAGCGGATGCTCCAGGAGGAGGTCCGACATCGCAGGATCTATCCGTGCCTCCAGAAGGGCGGACGGGTCCGAGGAGGGATGAGAATGAATTTCGAGAAATATACCGAGCGCGCCCGGGGCTTCGTTCAGGCCGCGCAGAACCTCGCCGTGCGCGAAGGCCACCCGCAGCTCGCTCCAGGCCATGTCCTGAAGGTTCTGCTCGACGATCCGGAAGGCCTGTGCGCCGGCCTTATCGACCGGGCCGGCGGACGCTCGCGCGATGCCCATGCGGCGGTCGAGCAATGGCTCGCGAAGCAGCCGAAGGTCTCCGGCTCGGCCTCGCAGCCGCAGGCCACCCGCGAGCTGATGCGCTTCTTCGACACCGCCGAGAAGGCAGCCGAGAAGGCGGGCGATTCCTTCGTCACCGTCGAGCGGATGCTGCTGGCGCTCGCCGTCGAGAAGGACACTGAAGCGGGAAAGATCCTGGCCCAGGCCGGCGTGACGGCCCAGGGGCTCAACACCGCCATCAATGCCCTGCGCAAGGGGCGCACCGCCGACAACGCGACGGCGGAAAACGCCTATGACGCGCTGAAGAAATACGCCCGCGACCTCACCGAGGCGGCCCGCGAGGGCAAGCTCGATCCGGTGATCGGCCGCGACGAGGAGATCCGCCGCACGATCCAGGTTCTCTCGCGCCGCACGAAGAACAACCCGGTGCTCATCGGCGAGCCCGGCGTCGGCAAGACCGCCATCGTCGAGGGCCTCGCTCTGCGCATCGTCAACGGCGACGTGCCGGAATCCCTGAAGGACAAGCAGCTGCTCGCCCTCGACATGGGCGCGCTGATCGCCGGCGCGAAGTATCGCGGCGAGTTCGAGGAGCGGCTGAAGAGCGTGCTGCAGGAAGTGACGTCTGCTGAAGGCGGCATCATCCTGTTCATCGACGAGATGCACACGCTGGTCGGCGCAGGCAAGGCCGACGGCGCCATGGATGCGTCGAACCTGCTCAAGCCCGCGCTCGCCCGCGGCGAGCTGCATTGCGTTGGCGCGACGACCCTCGACGAGTACCGCAAGCACGTGGAGAAGGACGCGGCTTTGGCCCGTCGTTTCCAGCCGGTCTTCGTGAGCGAGCCCACGGTGGAGGACACCGTGTCGATCCTGCGCGGCCTCAAGGAGAAGTACGAGCAGCATCACGGCGTGCGCATCACCGATTCGGCGCTCGTGGCCGCTGCGACGCTCTCCAACCGCTACATCACCGACCGCTTCCTGCCCGACAAGGCCATCGACCTGGTCGACGAGGCGTCCTCGCGCCTGCGCATGCAGGTCGATTCGAAGCCCGAGGAACTCGACAACATCGACCGCGAGATCGTGCGCCTGAAGATCGAGCAGGAGGCCCTGAAGAAGGAGACGGACACCGCCTCCAAGGACCGCCTCGAGCGCCTCTCGAAGGAGCTTGCGGACCTGGAAGAGCAGTCGGCCGCCATCACGGCGCGCTGGAAGGCCGAGAAGGACAAGCTCGGCACCGCGGCCGATCTCAAGAAGAAGCTCGAGGAGGCCCGCAACCAGCTCGCGGCCGCGCAGCGCGGCGGCGATTGGGCCAAGGCGGGCGAGCTTTCCTACGGGGTCATTCCGGGGCTCGAGAAGCAGTTGTCCGAAGTGGAGGCGCGCGCCGACGGCGGCGGCCTGATGGAAGAGGCGGTGACGCCCGACCACGTGGCGCAGGTCGTCTCGCGCTGGACCGGCGTGCCCGTCGACAAGATGCTCGAGGGCGAGCGCGAGAAGCTGCTGCACATGGAGCAGGATCTGGCCAAGCGCGTCGTCGGACAGGCCGAGGCCGTCTCGGCGGTCTCTACCGCCGTGCGCCGCGCCCGCGCCGGACTGCAGGACCCGAACCGGCCCATCGGCTCGTTCATGTTCCTCGGCCCCACGGGCGTCGGCAAGACCGAGCTGACGAAGGCGCTCGCGGCATTCCTGTTCGACGACGAGACCGCGCTCGTGCGCATCGACATGTCGGAATACATGGAGAAGCACTCGGTCGCCCGGCTGATCGGCGCGCCTCCCGGCTATGTGGGCTACGAGGAAGGCGGCGCCCTCACCGAGGCCGTCCGCCGCCGGCCCTATCAGGTCGTGCTGTTCGACGAGATCGAGAAGGCGCATCCGGACGTGTTCAACGTCCTGCTGCAGGTGCTCGACGACGGGCGCCTCACGGACGGGCAAGGGCGCACCGTGGACTTCCGCAACACGCTCATCATCATGACCTCGAACCTCGGCGCCGAATATCTGGTGAATCAACCCGAGGGCCAGGACACGGATGCGGTGCGCGAGGAGGTCATGGGCGTGGTGCGCTCGCACTTCCGGCCCGAGTTCCTCAACCGCGTGGACGAGATCATCCTGTTCCACAGGCTGAAGCGCAGCGAGATGGGAGCCATCGTCGACATCCAGATCCGCCGCCTGCAGAAGCTGCTGGAGGATCGCAAGATCGTGCTGCAGCTCGACGAGGAGGCGCGCAACTGGCTCGCCGACAAGGGCTACGACCCGGCCTACGGCGCACGCCCCCTGAAGCGCGTGATCCAGAAGCACGTGCAGGACCCGCTGGCCGAGCTCATCCTCTCCGGCGAGATCAAGGACGGCGAAACCGTTCCGGTCCATGCGGGCCCCATGGGCCTGATGATCGGCGACGTCACCGTCGGTTCGGAGCGTCCTCCGGAAGGCGTGCGGTTGAACTGAGCAGCCTGCTCAAAGCGATCGCGAGAACGGCCGGGCGCGAAGCCCGGCTGTTTTTGTTCTTATATCCGATGAGTGTAGTCCCAAGCGGAGGGAAGGGTATCCATAGCGACAAAGCAGGTGGTTGGATCCCCTTCCCTCGCCTTCGGCTCGCCGGGGATGACAGCGATTTGAAGGACAGGCTTATTCAGCGGCGGCGCGGTAGTCGTCTTCGTCATTGGCGGGCTGGGATGCGCTCTCACTGCTCCGCTGCGCGCGGCGCGGCGACATTCCTTCACGCAGGAGCATGTCCTTGTCGACACGTTCAGCCTTGTCCTCGCGCAGTTCGCGCTTCGAACGGCGCAGCTGCTTGGCCGTTTTCTGCAGGGCGGCCCGGAATGCGGCGTAGAGATCCTTGTCCTTGGCCTCGCCCGTCATCGTCTTGAGCGCGCCCATCTGCATGTTGACCGTGCAGCGATAGGTGATGCCTTCGCGGGTGACGTGGACGGAGGCCGCACTCAGGTGACCGAAATACTTGCCGGCAACCTGGAGGATGTTGGTTCGCGCGTATTCGGGAAAATTCTCGCCCAGATCGACAACTGAGCTTTGCACCAGGATTGTGGCATCGGTGCTGTCTGACTTCATTCGCTCCTCCGTTGGTGAAGGTTCGATGGCTAACGGCAGGGCGAAGAGAAAGTTTCGGCGCCATGAAACAAAACCGACCTTGACAAGGTTGTCATTGGTTTACGGGCGGCGATTCGGCTGCGCCTGCTCCCCCACATCGACGATGCTCACCTCGACGGTTCGCGTGCGGTTGTCCCGCATCACCTTCAGGGCGATCGTGCTGCCGACGCCCAGCCGCTCGAGCCGCTCGGTCAGGTCCGGCAGGTGCCGCACGGGCGCATTCTCGACGCCGACGATGATGTCGCCCATGACGCCCATCCTCGGATCGACGCCGCGCAATCCGGCCTGATCCGCCGGCGAGCCCGGCACGACGCCCGCCACGATGACGCCGTTCACGCCAAGCTGCGCCGCGAGCGTTTCGTCGCCCGCCAGAATCCCGATGCCCGGCGTCGGCACGCGGCCGTTGCGGATCAGCTCCGGCACCACCCGGTTGACCACATCGACCGGAATGGCGAAGCCGATGCCCGCATTGGTCCCGGAGGGCGAGAAGATCGCCGTGTTGACGCCGATGAGCCGCCCGGCGGAATCGAGCAGCGGACCGCCGGAATTGCCCGGGTTGATCGCCGCATCCGTCTGGATCACGTCGGCGATCTCGCGCCCGCCGCTCGTCGGCAGGCGACGCTTGAGGGCGCTGATGATGCCGGTGGTGAGCGACTGGTCGAGGCCGAACGGATTGCCGATCGCATAGGCCGTCTGTCCCACCTTGAGATCGGCCGAGCTTCCCACGGGGACCGGAGCGGGCAATCCGCCCCGGCGCTGGACCCGCAGCACGGCAAGATCGTAATTCGGCGCGCGGCCGACGACCTCGGCCGGCAGCACTTCGCCCGAGGCCAGGCGCACCACGAAGGCGGAACCGTTCTCGACCACGTGGTTGTTCGTCACCACATCGCCCGCCGAATCCCAGAGGAAGCCCGTGCCGGACCCGGCCGGCCCTCCGCTCGCAGCCCCGCGCCCCGATAGGGCGACCACCTGCACGACGGACGGCGCGACGACTTCGAAGACGCGGATTGTCGAACGCTCGATATCGGACAGATCGCCGCGCGCCGCGACCGGCCGCGGCTCCCTGGCCGAGAAGAGATAGCCCGTCACGTAAGGCTGGAGCACGAACAGCGCGAGCAGCACCGCGACCACGACCATGAACACCCTTGCCGCCCGGTCCCGCATCTCGCCTCCTTCATGCGCTCTGTCTCACAACGGATACGCGTGGCCGAGGTTCGATCAGGCCGCGGAGGCAGAAACCTCCCGAACAAAACAATCCCGCAAACGTTCGCCCTCACGACCCATTTGCAGGAGAACCCTTGATGTCTCGCCCTCTCGTGATCGCCGGCCTCGTGGCCGCCATCAGCCTTCCCGCCCTCGCCCAGCAGCAGAACCAGGCCATCCCCCAATCCGTGTCGCCGCAGCCGGCGGAAACCCGGACCAATCCGGCCCTCGGACAGAATGCGCAGGAGCGCCAGCAGCGGACCCAGCAGGGCGGTGCGCCGCAGGATACGCAGACGCCCATGCGCCAGGGCCAGGCCAGTGCGCCGCCCGCCATGGGCCAGCAGCAATCGCAGGCCGACCGGCAGTACATCCAGCAGATGCTGGCGCTCAGCACGGTCTCGCTGCAGCAATCCAACTTCGCGCACGGCAAGGCCCAGAACCCGCGCGTGAAGCAGTTCGCGGATTTCGAGATCGCCGAGCAGAACCTCCTCACCGACATCATGCGCTCCTTCGCCGATCCGAATGCGACGGCCTCCACCTCGCAGGGCGCTCACGCTGCCGCCGCGACGGCGCCCGAACTGCCGCAGAAGGATGCGCAGGCCATGGAGCGCCTCTCCAAGGCCCAGGCTGGCGCCGCCTTCGACAAGGATTACGTCGCCCTCCAGATCGAGGGGCATCGGCAGCTGCTGGACCTTCAGGAGAAGCAGCTCCAGCAGGCTTCCGGCAACCGGGAGATGACGAACATCGCCAAGCTCGCGCGCGGGCAGATCAAGGAGCACCTCGCGCTGCTGCAGGACATGCAGAAAGAGCTCGGCAAGTAAGACACCCCGGCCTCGCTCTTCCCCGAGCGGGGCCGGAACACCCGTCCTCGAAAGGACGTTGCCTCCCGGAGACGCGGATTTGGTGAAATCCGCTCAAACCCATGAAGAGGAACAGCCCATGGCGCGAGACAAGCGCGGACAACCGACCGAGCCGGATGTGGATGAGGCGATGAACGAGCTGGTCCAGGAGGAGACCGGCGACGATTTCATCGCAGGCCCGACTCAGCGCAACGATGTCGGCAACACCAAGCGCGCGGCCGCTAAGGCGACGGGGACGATGGGCGCCTCGAAGAAACTCGATCCCGATCTCGACATCGACCATGTGGACGACAACCGCGTGACGAGCGGGTCCAAGGCCGGGCTGCGCTCGTTCAAGGAGGTGCCGCCGGAAAAGGGCGCCAACGATGCTGGCTTCGAACTCTCCAACGCAGAGATCGCCGAGAGCGTGAACACGACCGCCACCAAGAGCCCGGCTCCTCGCGCGGCCCGGACCCAGGGCACGACGGGCCCTTCGGGCATGAGCGGCGGAGCCGCCTCGCGGGCCCGGGTCCCGGCGCCCGGCACCGCGGTGGATGTGCCGAAGGGCGCGCTGGTGCGTGGCGCGCCCACGGCCAGCCAGTCGGGCGGACGCTCCACATCCTCGACGGGCACCGAGAAGCCGCCGAAGCGCTCGGCTCGCGCCCATGGCGGCGAGCAGCAGCGCCCGTTGTCGAAGGGCGGCTCGGAAGAGCGATAGACTTTGCGACCCTCTCCCGCGCGGGAGAGGGTCTTTCTGCGCCGCCTGTTCTGTTGCGCCGGCGCGTCCGTCGATGACATCACTGCATGGCTTGCCCTCTTCCCCTGCATACCCGCCTCGACAGAAGGTGGAGTGACAGCGGCCCTCGTCCCGCTTTATGGAATGTTCAGCCAAACCGGCAATGACGACATAAATCGTTCGAGGAAATGCTCATGGATAGAAGAAAAGTTCTCAAGGGCGCGGGGCTCGCCGCCGCGGCAGGCGCTGTGGCCTCTCCCGCCATCGCGCAGGCGCAGCCGGAAATCCGCTGGCGCATGACCTCGGCCTATCCGAAGAGCCTCGATACCCTTTACGGCGCGGGTGAGATGATCGCCAAGCGCGTGGCTCAAGCCACCGACAACAAGTTCCAGATCCAGCCCTTCGCCGCGGGCGAGATCGTCGGCGCGCTCCAGAGCTTGGACGCCACCCAGAACGGCACGGTCGAGTGCTCCTATACCCTGTCGAGCTTCTTCATCGGCAAGGACCCGACTTTCATGTTCGATACGTCGGTGCCGTGGGGCATGAATGTGCGCCAGCACAATGCCTGGATGTATTACGGCGGAGGACTCGACCTCGTGCGCGAGTTCATGAAGGACTACAACGTTTACCCGATCCCGGCCGGCCAGACGGGCGCGCAGATGGGCGGCTGGTTCCGCAAGGAGATCAAGTCCATCGAGGATCTGAAGGGCCTCAAGATGCGCATCGCCGGCATGGGCGGCCAGATCATGCAGAAGCTCGGCGTGGTGCCCCAGGTGCTTGCCGCCGGCGACATCTACCCGGCGCTTGAGCGCGGCACCCTCGACGCGGTCGAGTTCTCCGGCCCGCACGACGACGAGAAGCTCGGCTTCGTGAAGGTAGCCCAGTACTATTACTACCCGGGCTTCTGGGAAGGCGGCGCACAGCCCTCGCTCTACGTGAACATGGACAAGTGGAACGAGTTGCCCGCCAACTACAAGGCCATCCTCGAAGCGGCCTGCGCGGAAGCCAACGCCATGTGCGTCGCCAAGTACGATGCGCAGAACGCCGATGCGATCCGCCGCCTCGTGGGCCAGGGCGTGCAGCTGCGTCCCTTCCCGCGCGACGTGATGGAGCAGAGCTACAAGGAAGCCTACAAGCTCTACAACGAGATCGCGGCCTCCAACCCCAAGTTCAGGAAGATCTACGATTCCTGGAGCGCCTTCCGCGAGAAGGAACTGACCTGGTTCCGCATCGCCGAGCTGCCCTTCGACTACTTCGTCAACCAGCAGCAGGGCCAGCCGCGTTAAGGCTGCGCAAAACTCAAGGACGGCGCCGCAGGGCGCCGTTTTCTTTTGGACGTTCTGAGCGGATCGAAGCTTGGCCTGATGCGTTGTCCTTATCGAATGGAAGTGCAATCCAAGGACGGAGACAGATCATGACGGACAAGGACCGCAAGCAGGACACGTCGAAGGACAAGCCCGAGCGCAAGGACGAGAAGCAGGTCGAGAACAAGCGCAAGCATCAGGAAGAACTGCTCGACGAGGGCGTGGAGGAGACCTTCCCCGCCAGCGATCCGGTCTCCGTGAAGATCACGAAGTAGGCCGATCCTGAGACGAACTCCCGGCTTGCGCAGTCGGGTGCTTTTTCGGGTTTCAGCTCCGGCTCGCCACCGCGACGCCGAGGGCCGCGAGCCCCATGCCGGCGAGTTGGATCAGGCTCAGGGTCTCGCCGAACAGCGCAAAGGCCATCAGGGCCGCGACCGGCGGCACCAGATAGAGCAGCGTCGCCACGCCTACCACCGCTCCCTTGCGGATGAGGAAGAGCAGCAGGCCGATGGCGCCGATGGACAGTCCCAGCACCGCCCAGGCCAGGGCGCCGAGCAGCGGCAGGCTCAGCTCCATGTGCCCTTCCTCCGTCAGGAGCACGAGCGGCAGGGTGATGGCCGCCGCGCCGACATACTGGATGGCCGCGTTGACGCGCAGGTCGAGGGTGCTGCCGGTGCGCTTCTGCCAGATCGTCCCCAGCGTGATGGAGAGCATCCCGAGCAGGCAGATGCCGAGCGCCAGAGGCGGGACGCCGCCGTCCCCGAGCTTCGGCGCCACCACGAGCGCCGCGCCCAGGAAGCCGATGCCGATCCCGGCCCAGCGGCCGGGCGAGACCCGCTCGCCCAGGAGAGGCCCGGCCAGCAGCCCGGTGGCCAGCGGCTGAAGGCCGGCCACCAGGGCCGAGATGCCGGCGGGCAGCCCGTGCTTCACCGACCAGAAGACGCCGCCCAGATAAAGCCCGTGCAGGAGGATCCCAGCCACCAGGCTGTTGCGCCAGTCATGCCAGTTGCGCGGCCAGGACACCCGCGCCATGGCGACGATCCCCGCCAGGACGAGCGTCGCCAGCACGTAGCGGACGAGCAGAAAGGTCAGCGGCTCGGCATAGGGCGCCACGAACCGCGCCACGATGAAGCCCGTCGCCCAGATGAGCACGAAGAGGGGCGGCGCAAGGCGGGCGAAGACATTGGGGTTCATGGCCGGGGCAGAGGGCTCGAC
>JAEWKH010000021.1 GCA_023386155.1 Pseudomonadota bacterium | reverse complement strand
CGTCCTACACCGACATTCTCGATCACTGCTGTGCGGCGTGGAACAAGCTGATCGACCAGCCCTGGACCATCATGTCGATCGGCTTGCGCGAGTGGGCGCACCAATGATGATCAGCGGGACTTGGTATCAGATATGCTCGCAAGGCACAGAATTCATCGGGATCACCTGGCTACCGGCTGCCTGCGGCGCCAATGATCATCTCGACAGCGGCAGCCAGTTCGGCGCCGTCAAGCTCGTGGAAACCAATGCTGTCGATGGAACCCTGGCTCGCCCCATCGAAGATTTCGATCCAGAATGGCGGCAGGCCGACAGTGGCGTATTCTGGAGGAGTCTCGCTCAGCTGGACATTAAGTGGTCCGAGCCGCATCACGACGGGTCGCGAGTTGTTTGTCTTCTCATCCTGAAACCCGAGTTGGACCAGAGCCCGAACGATAGCCTGTTCGACGTCATCGGAACAGAGATCGGACAAGACGGAGTTGTCGACACATCGTTGCTTCGCGTTCATAGACATTGCCAATCCTTTTGGATGAAGGGATTCAGACTGCCGGTAGGGATAAAGCGAAGTTCAGCGTAGTGTTGAGTACACGCGAGATCCTTTAGCCTCCCGCCTTAGTCCGTATGCTCGATCAGTGCACGACCAATGGAGTGGAATCCGGATTGAACTCGCGTCAGTCTCCGGCCATCGCCTGGTAACGTAATCCTTACGCAACCAGTGGAATCTCGTCGGGTTTGGTCTGACTCGGTGTCTCCGACACGAGGTGCTTGGCCGTGATACCCCTCAGTGTGTCGAGCACGACGGCCGGTGACGGATCCTCGAGGACGACATGCCCTTGAGCCGAGGCCTTCGCGTGCGGGGTGGCAATCACGGCAGCCCGAGTGGGATGGCTGTCGCGGTATTCATCAGCCAGGATCCAGCCATCGATCAGGCCCGGCATCGTTGCACGGCTGAAGAGCCAGTCGACAGGATGGGTCCAGTCCCTCAGGACGTGGAAGGCCTGTGCGCCGGACCCGGTCGCCACGACATCGAAGTTCCTGGCCCGAAGTTCCTGTGCGAGCCTCTCCAGAAACAGCGGGTTGGTATCGACGATGAGGATGCGTTCCTGATAGGTTGTATTCATAGCAACCTCCTGATACCAATTCATCGCTTTGGAAAGTCTAGAGGTACTTCCATAGAGACTTTGAATATTAGTAGTATATCAATTACCGCTGCCCGATTCCCACTATGCCGGCATCTATGTCGGCAGTCGCAAGGTTCATAGGGGCGATACTTTGGTTTAGCCTTTCTGGCGTTGCCGTAGCTCGACAGGCCCTCGGCGCTGCCGCCGAACTCGAACCCGTCGGCGGAGATGGTCTCGTAGCCCGTCTTCAATTCGTCGAACCGATCGCCCGTTCTGGATAAGGTGCGGCAGTTGCTCGCCCAGATCGTCAAGAGCAGCACGCGGGGGAGGTCATCCACCAGATCCGTGACCTCATCCAGAAGGCGCCGCCGCGGCTTGATCTGCTGGAGATCAACAGCGCCATTCGCGAGGTGATTGAACTCACCCGCGTTGTAGCGATGAAGAACACCGTCTGCGTCACGGCCGGCATGGCGGACGGCTTGCCCCCCATTCGCGGCGATCGCGTGCAACTGCAGCAAGACATGCTGAATCTGATCCTCAATGCCATTGAAGCCCAAAGCGGCGTCAGCGACCGTGAGCGGAGCATCCTGATCAGCATCGGCACAGCTGGCACAGGGGACGTGCTTGTTACCGTACGGGATTCAAGCCTGGCTGAGGATGGCCATGACGGCGCACGTGTTCGAGACCGTCTATACGACCAAGGCGACTGGCCTAGGCATGCGGCTGTCGATCTGCCGTTCGATTGTCGACGCACACGGCGGACACATGTGGGGAGGGTGAATGAAGCGCGCGGAGCCGTGTTTTAGTTCGTGCTCCATGTATTGGGCGGTGCTGCTTCCCTCGTGCAGCCTACTCACCTGCAGCAAGGGCGGCAGTTTGGCCCGACAAAATGACGACGGCCGGCCCCGAGGAAAAGGCCGGCCGTCGCTGCGGACACAGGCGCTTGGGAGGTAGCTGTCGGTCCGCATAACCTCGCGTCAGCCAGTCTGCCGCAGCTGGTACCCGCGAGGAATTCGTCTTTCAGAGCCTTATTAGACCCCGTTGGGGGTACCGTGCCGTCCAGCCTCCGTCGCCGGAAATCGCCGCGCCCGTGATCTGGTCTGCCGCAGGCGAACACAGGAAGGCCACGATGCCGCCGAGTTGGGCCGAAGAGACGAGTTGCAACGACGGTTGCTTTTCGGCCATAAGGTCCTTCGTCGCTTACTCTTGGCTGATGTGTTCCTCGAGGTCGCGCAGGCGGGCAGCGGAGAGTGCCGCGTAAATGCTGGCAAAGCCGGAACCTATGATGACAAGTCGCATGTGATTGACCCCGGTTGATTATTCGTTCAGGCGTCCGTGTGGTACAGCCTCCACTCCTCGTTCACGGCGATGTCTGTCTTCGATCGGCTTAGGGCGGTCCTGCTATCAATGGCGAAGATCGTGCGCCCGTAGATCTGCGCTCAGGATCATCTGTGCTGCCGTGGCCAAGTCATCCTCGTCGAATTCCGAGCATCCATAGCTGTCGATGACGGATTGGCTCGCGTTCGAATACACGTCGAGCCAGAATGGCGGCATGCCCGGAAACTCGGATGAAACTTCGGTCAGCCGCACATCCAGCCAACTCAGGCGGGCTACAATCAGACTGCGGAAGCCTCCTCTCTCCCAAGGGATGTAGGCAAGCTGCACATAGGCCCGGATAATCCGTCGTTCCATCTCGTCGGCATCCAGTCTCGCCCAAGTCACACCTGTGGGCGCTGTTTCCAAGTATTGCATGGTCAATCTCTCCCTCGTGCTATGCCTTTCTCCTGTCACCAAGCTCCTGGTCTGGAATTTACCGGACCGGGTTCTCCGCTACGCCAGAGCCGTCGACGGTCTTGCAGAGCAAATGCTGTTTCCGACAGGCGATTGCCAAACAGGAAAGGTCTGCATCCATACAAGGCGGCTCTGGCTTAAACACTCGAACGATCTCCACATTGGCAGGACGCCGTTGAACATTGGGCCATCCGCTTTGAGGCAATTCGGGCGCGGCTGAGAGAGCGCTGCCGCTGATTGGGTTGCGATGATGATGACGCAGGCGCCTGCGTATCGATAGCGTGCAGCGGGTCTAGTCCGGATGGCTTGAGCGGATAGGTCGACCTGTCCTTTGGTGTGGTACGGATGGGAGGTGTCTTGTGCCAGAGTAGATCGCCAAGGATCTAGGATCGCCGCTATGGTGCCATTTCACAGAACCGCAGCCTCAGCCGCCTGGAGACGCCAGAGGGAAGAACTCGCGGCATGGTTGATCGGCCCGGCGCGCCTGTCCGGCGACGCGGTTGCGGTCACCTCCGGACTTGCACAGTGGTTGACCGCGATGGGCGTTCCGTTGCACCGACTGCGGATTGGTATGCGCGTCGACAACCCGCTGCTGACCGCCTGGGGCATCATCTGGACGCCGGAAACGGCGGCCGAGATTTTTACCATCCCCCACGCTGTGCTCGATACCTCTGCTTATATCGGCAGCCCATATCAACATGTCATGGAGACCCAAACCTGGTTCCGGCAGCGGCTCGATCGGCTTGAGCCCGAGAGTCATACCGTTCTCCGGGAGTTGGCGAATGCCGGCTTTACCGACTATCTCGGAGTGCCGGTGACGTTCGGCAACGGGATCATCCAGGCAGCGATGTTTGCCACGCGGCACGCCAGCGGGTTTGCCGAGAACCATATCACTCTGATCGAGGACCTCGCCGTTCCCCTTTCGGCTGCCCTGGAAGCCATTGCCATGCGCCGCTCCACGGCAAGCCTGCTGGCCACCTTCCTTGGCGAGGGCCCGGCGGCGGGCGTGCAAGCGGGTGCAATCCGCCGCGGCGACATCATTGAGACGGAAGCGGCCATCCTACTCACGGATATGCGCGGGTTCACGCCCCTCTCGCTCACGGCATCGCCGTCGGACCTTCTGGCCACGCTGGGACGCTATTTCGAAGCCGTTGTCGATGCCGTGCGGGCGGAGGGAGGCGACGTTCTCAAGTTTGTCGGAGATGGGGTTTTGTCGATCTTTCGGGTCAGCGATGGCGGTTGCTCCTCCGCCTGTTCGGCTGCCGTGCGGGCCGCGTCGCGGGTCTTGGCGGCCCGGGCGGAAGATCTGCCGCCCTTCGTCGCGGCGTTGCACGCCGGATCCGTGATGTACGGTAATATCGGCAGCCGCGATCGCCTGGACTTTACCGCGGTCGGACCGGCAGTGAATATGGTCAGCCGGCTGGAGGGGATCGCCAAGGCGACGGGCGAAACGGTGGTGTGCTCTGGAACCTTCGCCTCTGCCCTGCCAGGTACGTCCACCCGGACGATCGGCCGGTTCGAGCTCAAAGGGTTGGTCGGAGAGCACGAGGTTTTCGCCGTGGTTGCCGATCGGGTCGACCGCCCGTACAGTCATGGCGTCGGCTGCTGCAACACAGGCGCCCGGCTATCGCCTACTTGTCCTGGCTAGATCGAACCCCGTTCAAAAAGACCTCGACGGCCGAAGTGACCGCGGCCTGCATTTCTTTTTTCGATGGCGGCGGGCGCAGTCCAAGAACCACCTGCAGGTGAAGGTTGTCTCGGATCATGCTGACGAAATGTCCGGCAATGCGCAAGCAGTCGTCCGTACGGATGTCCCCTCGCCTCCTGGCGCCGTCGAGGACCTCGGCGAGTCGGGAGGTGGCCCGGCCCGGTCCTTGTTCGTAGAAGGATTTCACAAGCTTAGGAAAGCGATTGGCCTCGGTGACAGCCACGCGATAAATGCCGATCAAGGCGGGTGACATGTAAATGGTCATAAGCTGCTGACCGAAAGCGGTGAGCGTTTTTCGCAAATCCTGTCCATCGATCTCCTCAATCGCCAAGAGCGATAACGCCTCCTCCACATTTGCGGCAACGATGGCCAGGAAGAGCCCCTCTTTGCTACCGAATTCATTGTAGATGGTGCGTTTCGATCCACCGGCGCGTTCGATGATCGCGTCGATGCTCGTCGCTGCGTAGCCTTGCTCGAAAAAGACCTCGGCCGCCGCTTGCAGGAGGGCTTCCCGACGGCCGCTAGGCCGAGTTGACTTTGCTGCCGGCACAGTTGCCAACCTCTCTCCGCACCACTTTTGCTGCGAAGGTAATGTTCGTTACCACTCCTGTCAACGAAGGCTCCAGGCTAACCTTTGGTCTAGCCGTCCTGAATTTAGCGCGAGGCTCTCCTGGCTATTCGAATACTGGCTGGATCGTCGAGGGGATGACATCATCAAGGGAAATGCGCTGGCCGCGATCAAGGGCAGCTGGCGCCGTCGGTGAGCTTCCCTTGACCGGTAACAATCATTACCGTACATGTCTGTGGTAACGTATATTACCGGAGGGCGCCATGGCGCATCTCAGCAAGAAGAAGCGAATTGGCCTGCTGCTATGCCTCGGCGCCGTTGCCATCCCTGCAGCAGGGTGGAGTTGGGCACACTCGAGCGATGCAACATCGACCGACAACGCGTATGTCCGGGGCGATGTGACCTCGCTTGCCGCTAAAGTCGCGGGGTATGTCACGGCCGTCGACATTGAGGACAACCAGACCGTCCAGGCGGGCGACGTGTTGTTCCGCATCGACGACCGCGATTACCGCGCGCGGCTCGCGCAGGCCGTTGCCAATATCGAGGCGGCTCAAGCTCGCCTGACCAATGTCGATGCGGAGAGCGAACTTCAGCATGCCCTCATCCGGCAGGCAGAGGCCCAGAAGCAATCGGCGGAGGCCGAGTTGAACCGCGCGACCAAAGCCTCGGATCGCCACCGCCAGCTCATCCGCAGCAATGCCGTCAGTCAAGCGCAGATCGATGAGAGCGATGCAGCCCGATCGCGCGCCGAGGCGGGCGTATCGGCGGCGGCCGCAACAGTGGAGGCCCAGCAGCGTCGCATCGCCGTCCTTGCCACGCAACGCGAAGCTGCCGTGGCGGCCGTTGCGCAGGCACAGGCCGCACGCGATCTCGCCCAGATCGATCTGGACAACACCGTAGTCCGTGCGCCGGTCGGCGGGGTGATCGGCAACCGCCAGGTTCGCATCGGACGGCTGGTCGCGCCGGGCACGGCCTTGCTCGACATCGTCCCGGTGGCGGATGTCTGGATCGTGGCGAACTTCAAGGAGACTCAGCTCGAACATATCCGACCCGGTCAGCACGCTCGGATCACGGTGGACGGCTATCCGAGCGAGGCGCTCGAGGGGGTCGTGGACAGCTTCGCGCCGGGAAGCGGCTCCGCCTTCAGCCTGCTCCCCGCAGACAATGCGACAGGCAACTTCGTACGCGTCGTCCAGCGCGTCCCGGTTAAGATCCGGTTTTCCAGCAATCCCTTGCCTGGCCGCCTCGTGCCCGGCCTGTCCGCGCGTGTCGAGATCACGGAAGGAAGCGGCTCATGACCTCGGCGGTCGTCGTCCTGCGGAGCCGCGCTGAGCCTGCGGCAGGCCTCCTTCTCGTCACAGGCATTGTGCTAGCCGCGCTGACCGAAGCGATCGCTGGCACCATCCTGTCGCTCGGGCGGGGTGACATCATCGGTGACACCTATGCAACGCCGGACGAGTTCGCCTGGCTGGATGTCGGCTACACCGCCTTTAAGCTGATCGGCTTCATCGCCGCTCCCTGGCTGATGACCCGGATCAACCCGCGCAGCCTGATCACCGGAGCGACCCTCCTCATGGGTGCAGCCTGCGGCTGGGCCGCCCTCACGGCACGGTTGGACCTGCTGGTCACGCTTCGCGTTCTGCAGGGCCTGTCCGGCGGCATCCTCCTTGTTTCAGGCCAGGCCCTCCTGTTCCTCACCTATCCGCGATCCCGCCAGCCGATCCTGCAAGCCCTGTTTGCGGTAGGATCCGTCGTCGCCCCCGGGACGATCGCCCCTGCCCTTCAAGGCTGGCTGCTCGACACGCATTCCTGGACGTGGATCTTCTTCAGTGTCGTTCCGGTCGCTCTTGCGGCCGCCGGGCTGCTGCTGATGGTTGATGCGGGACCTCCCGCAAAGGTCGCGCCCCGTCCGTTCGACTGGATAGGCTTCTCGCTGATGTCCATCGCTCTCTTCTGCTTCACCTATGTGCTCAGTCAGGGCAGCCGGTGGGACTGGTTTGCGGAGCCGCGCATTCTGTGGCTGACCGTGAGCGGCGCAACCTCGTTGCTGGCCTTTCTCGGCCATCAAGCCATGGCCAACGGCCCGGGCCTACTCGATGGGACGGCGTTCCGATCCGAGGATTTTACGTTCGCTTTCATCGTCAGTTTCGTGGCCGGTGCCGCGCTGTTCGGAAGCGCGTTCCTGATACCCTCCTTTGCCGTCTCCGTCCTCGCCTTTACACCGACCGATGCGGGCCTGCTCCTGTTGCCGAGCAGCGCCCTCTTCGTCGCCACCCTCTTTCTCGCAGCCTTCCTCATGCAGGCGCGTCGTGTTCCTCCGTTCGCGACCGTGCCCTTTGGAATTCTGATGATCATGGCCGCCATGTGGATGCTGTCCGGCTCGACAAGCGAAAGCGGTGCGGACGACATGATGAACGCCATTCTTCTGCGCGGCTTTGGCCTCGGCTTCCTGTTTCTGTCGATCACTCTGATTGCCTTCGGCAATCTCACCGGCAACAATCTTGCTTTCGCCATCGGTCTCTTCAACTCAGGTCGCCAGCTCGGTGGTCTCCTGGGAGTCGCCGGGCTCCAGACGCTGATCGATCACAACGTCACAGCCAACGCAGCGGTGCTTGGCTCCCACGTCACGCCAGGCTCTCCGGCGAGCGCTGAAAGATTAGCGAACACGACAGCCATGCTGCTGGCAAGAGGCATGGATGCCGGCGCGGCGAGCCGCGCCGCCCTGAGCCTGCTGGGCCGGGCCGTCGCGGGCCAGTCCACGGTCATCGCCTTCGATACGGCGTTCAACGCCGTCGCCCTGCTCTTCGTCGTCGCCGCGCCTGTGCTGGTGGCCATCAAAATCGGCCTGGGCCGATATGCGAAATCGCAGACTACGAAGTTAACGCGAACGGTCGAGCTACAACCCCGGTCACGAGTTGAGCAAGGAGCGGAGAAGACGCCCCTTCGGATGCTCGGGTGAGGGTCCCGAAGCCGTCCAACTGCGGACGCCGAATGCGGGACGCCTAGATTGCGAACCTGTGCACCCTCCACGCAGGCTCCATCAGCGTCCCGTCGAGCCCTGGCCGCCGCAGCCAGGGCTCATTCGCATCAACGTCACAGATCTCTAGGATGAATCATGCTCGGTAACATTCCTTCCTTGAATAAAGGATCAAGCTCTAATCCTCGGATCGTCTGCAAGAAACGCCAGATCCTCGACGGTGCGCGACAGATCTTCTTCCAAAACGGCTATGCAGATGCCAGCATGGAGGGGATCGCCGTCCAGGCCGGAGTCTCGAAGGGCACGCTCTACAACCACTTCCATAACAAAGATGACCTGCTCAAATCGCTGATCGACGTGGAAGCATCACGCGTCGCAGGAAAGCTGCCCTCGCCCAACCTGGAGGAGCCCAACTCAGTCTCTGCTCTTATGCCGATCGGAATTGCCATTCTTCAGGTCATGGAAGCCTCGACCACGGTGATGACCCTGCGCCTGATCATTGGAGCCGTCGGTCGGTTCCCCAATCTCGGTGAGGAGTTCCTGACGCGAAGCCTTGGTCCGACCGTAGAAAGGATTGCAGAGTATCTCGATACTCATGGGGATGCTGGTGGCATCCAGATCCAGGACAGTCATGCCACAGCCGAACAGTTCACAAGGTGGTGTCTGGCGCATGCGGCGGAGCGCGTTCTCATGCCCGGCCGGCCCCGGAATACGGGGGTGGATTGCTCCGCTTGGGTCAAGCAGGCGCTTCGTGCATCAGGAATTTCAAACGGCGCGCATCATCATGCATGACATCCCATTTGCTCTTACCCGTTGTCACCCTAGTGTCCTTCTGCGGCACCCTGCACGTCGCTCTCCTGCATTGGTCAGACGGCGGGAAATCAGAATTTCCGCTCGCACTCGATTAAGCGGATGGCAGGGCCTACTCGCTTTTGGAGGTCTGGTCGCGGCCTTGACTGGCGGTCTCGCAGTCCAAGCTGACGAATTCGACCCTCTAATCGTCTATGAGGAGGCGAGAGCTTTGAACGATCAATGGCAGGTCTGTGCCGCGACCTTCATCAACGGGAGACTCCAGGCGAACCAGACGGAGGAGCGGCTTGCGGAGCAAGCACTTGATCGATGCCGTGCAAGGCAGGACGGTCTGAACCGTTTCCTGATCAAGCGGATCGGCCGGACCAGCTCCAGTAATGTAGTTGCGCTTCTGCGCGAGAAGTATCGATCCGGGTTGATTGCCGCCATCGCCGAACTGAGATCACGCGAGTAGTCCTGGCAGGCCGACAGCTTGAAGATATCAAGGTGTTCGAATCCGTTTGACGGCAGCTCGGTCAGCACGCCCCTTGCCACTGGTTGATCGCCACTCCGGGATAGATCAACATAATGATGTTGAGAATGAGGTTATCTCGGATCCAGTATCTGACGATCAGTTCCATGAGCAGGGCCCGCATCACTGTCAGCCAAGCCGGACAAGAGCGGGCAACCCTAAAGCCGGCCACCGTCGAACCAATGTCCGTGACCAAGTTGATGACACTGTTGCCACAATATTCGAGAGCGATATTCGTCGCCCGATAGCGGTCAATGACCGTGTCTGTATTTTGGGCAACCTCCCACGCGCACTCGGGTCCGAGGGCGACCAAGCGCGCCACGTCGCGCAGGGGCAACCTCTTTCGCAAATAACCGGTAAGCGCCGTTGCACCATAGAGCAGGAAGCCGTGGATGATGGGGGGCGGACCCATAACTAGCAGGACGTCCGCCGTGAGCACGATCAGGTACAGGGCAAGGCCCACAAAAAGCGCGACCCGTGTGCCATCAGGTTTGCCCATCCTGGAACAAGCGGCTCCAGCTTGGGCATTTTCAGTTCGTTGCAATGGTATCATCTTGGCATGACCCACCTTTAACAAGTCTGATCAGATTAGCTGCTCAGCGGTCGGCAGGCTCTAACGTCGACGTTGCGGTTCTGAACACGAACACGCCGGTCCCAGCATAGTGCCTCTTCAGCGGGTCTTCGATTTGACTATGAAATTTTGAGTAGAGTGCTACCATCGCGGCGAAGCGCGCGTGCCCGAGGCCGTCAGCCGTTGTCAATTCCGAGATATCCACAACCCGAGCGCCAAATTGCCTGGCCGCAGCCTGAACCCATGGATCATGCACATCATCGGCGCCGACACGCCGGCCGCCGCTGATAATGCGAGAGAGCATCAAAGCGGTATCATCACGCGACACCAGCAGCGTGAGTGGGCGAGGAAGCCGACCGATGACCCCAAGCTGACGGACCATCTCGGCAACGTCGATATCCGGAGCAGCCAATATGACATTCGAAAATTGCTGGAACTTAGCATGACGATGCTCTCGGCTCATTTTTGCCAGCGTCTCCATCGTAAGCCATCCTCCCATGCTATGTGCCACCAATACAATCTGCGTTCGTGGTCGCTCAGCCAGAATCTCAATTGTCCTTGCGAGGCCCTCCGTTGACGCCGCTGCCGCTGCTCTGTCGGCGTTGTAGCTAAGCGCATTCGCCTTGGACGGCCAGGCAAAAACCACCGCGACCCGTTGATCGTGAGCATCCGCGGTGATCTGCGCGAGCCGGTAAACTGCTTCTTGAAAGCTGTTGTTATATCCATGAACGAAAAGCCGGATGGATCGTCGATTGCCTCCCGCCCCCTTGATGCTGGTGCGAAACTCAGCCTCCGAGAGGCGCGCTGCCTCAATTGTAACGAAATCAGTGGCGGGGTTAGGTGGGTCACTCGGCCACTCGATAGCATCGGTTCGGTGCACTGGTGGGATGGAGATCACGTACCGGGCAAAGCGAAGCGTCTGCGATTGACCGGTATCGAAAGCCGTTGCTAATCGCAGGTCTGGCGTTCGAAGTGTCGCAACAAAGATCGTGACCATCCTGCCATTGCCCATGGCATCTGAAGGCCTCAGGACTTCGGGTCCGGGCCGTGTGACACATGCGGCGAGTGCTACCATGAGTGCAGCGATCATACCCCAGCGAAAGAGGTCCGGCCAACCTCCGCCGATAAGGCTTGTCCTTCCTTCATCAAGACCCACCTGCCACCCCTCCCGTCAGCATTTTGGATGGCATCCCTCATGCCAATCTCAGCCTCATTCCTGGCGATCTCGGAACGCGGGGAAGGCCTCCGCTCATAGGACGTACTTGCCTTTGCAGGAGGTTGTCCGAACTCCATTTAAGGACAAGCGAACGTTGTCGCACCTGCGCTTCCTTGTGCCGACAATCACCTTTCAATATCGGAAGGCGATCGGCTATCGACTGAAAGTCGACACTCTCCTATGCCAGAGCATAGGCAGACCTTGCGCCCTACTTCCTTTCATATCTCACCATCTAGTCACATTAATCTTTAGCATGTCCCAAAAGTGATCTGTGTAGGGTATGAGGTTATGTTAAACACGTTCATTCACCCACATTCAACGCCGGAACCAAGTCGGGTAGCAGACACGAAACGAGAGGGACGCGAGACGCGGAGGACTGAAACAGGGGGTAGAACTGAACGGGTCTCTTCCCGAGATAGACATGTTCGTCCCGTTCTCCGTAACGGGCATGAGCTCGATGACTATCGAGGGCGAACCTCATTAGCTACAATGCCTACGCTTTGTCGTTTTCGCCCATAGCATCAGCTGATGAAATCTGGATCCGGTAGAGCCGCCAGGGCAGGATCCTTACGGGCCGTTCTGCTAAGTTCAAAGTAGCGCCTTATAGCGTAATCCGCGTGTCGGTCGAATGACGGTAGGCAGGCTTTTGGCCATCGAATGTGGCTCCATTTGGCGGCTACCTACTTTATGCGCATCATGAAGGACAATCCCATGCGCCTGTGCGTCTTCTGCGGCTCCAGCGACGGCCAGGACCCCATCTATGTCGAGACGGCGCGCGCCCTCGGCGAGACCATGGCCGCTCAAGGCATCGAACTGGTCTACGGCGGCGCCTCGGTGGGTCTCATGGGCGCGGTCGCCGATGCGGCCCTCGAAAAGGGCGGCCATGTGATCGGCGTGATGCCCCAGGCGCTGGTGGACAAGGAGATCGCCCATCGCTCTTTAAGTGATCTGCGGGTGGTGGGCTCCATGCACGAGCGCAAGGCCCTGATGGCGGAGCTCTCAGATGGCTTCATCGCCCTGCCCGGGGGCTTAGGCACCTTCGAGGAACTGTTCGAGGTCTGGACCTGGGCCCAGCTCGGCTATCATCGCAAGCCCTGCGCGCTCCTGAATGCCGGCGGGTTCTACGACAAGCTGACCGATTTCTTGGACGACGTGGTCGAGCGCGGTTTCGTGAAGCCGATCCACCGGGCGATGCTGATCGTCGAGGAGGAGCCGTCCGCCCTCATCGCGGCGGTCCGCTCCTACGAGCCGCCGGAGGTCGACAAGTGGATCAAGGCGGGCGAGCGGTGATCGAGATCGTCACCGCGTTAGCACCCACGCTATGTGATCCAATTCGCGATAAGTGAGATGCGGCACAGGTTGCATGATTTAGGCTCGTAATGAAGTCCTTCGAGCTTGAGCATCCTGAGAGCGTCGTCGTCGCATAATAATTCGAGCCACGCACGTCACTGCAATTAAACGGAGTCCTTGAGTACTTTGATCGGCGGCATGAGGAAGCCGTTTCAGTTCAGGATCTGGGAGAGAAAGAGCTTGGTGCGCTCGTGCTGCGGATTCTTGAAGAACTCGTCCGGCGAGTTCATTTCCACGATCTGCCCGTAATCCATGAAAATCACCCGGTCGGCCACCTGACGGGCGAAGCCCATTTCGTGGGTGACGCAGAGCATGGTCATGCCCTCGTCGGCGAGGCCCACCATGGTGTCGAGCACCTCTTTCACCATCTCGGGATCGAGCGCTGAGGTCGGCTCGTCGAACAGCATGATCTTCGGGCTCATACAGAGCGCGCGGGCAATCGCCACGCGCTGCTGTTGCCCTCCAGAGAGTTGTCCCGGGTATTTGCTCGCCTGCTCGGGGATGCGAACACGTTCCAGGAAACGCATTGCGATGCCCTTCGCCTTGCCGGCGGGCGTGTTCCGTGCAAGCCGCTGGGGTAGGACGCAGTTCTCCAGCACAGTTAGATGCGGAAACAGGTTGAAGTTCTGGAACACCATGCCGACGTCGCGCCGAACCGCGTCGATGTTCTTCAGGCTGTCGTTGAGGTCAACGCCGTTGATGGCGATCGTTCCAGTCTGGTGGGCCTCCAGTCTGTTCAAGCAGCGGATGAGGGTCGACTTTCCCGATCCGGAGGGACCGCAGATGACGATCCTCTGGCCGTGTTCCACCTGAAGGTCGATTCCTTTCAGTACGTGGTAGCTCCCGTACCACTTGTTGATGCCCTTGATCTCGATTGCGGGTATCATGCCGTCCTGCGCCATCATCGGTTTCTCTCCTGAACGTTGTTTTCAAGCCACCGGGTATAGAGCGAGATCCCGAAGCACATCGCAAAATAGATCATTGCCACAAAGATATAGCTTTCGGTGTGCGGAGCCGGCCAGCGAGCGTCGGCGGCAGCCGCTCGGCTGGCGCTCAACATGTCGAAGACGCCGACGATCAGGACCAAGCTGGTGTTCTTGACCATAATGATCGCAGTGTTCGTGAGCGGCGGAATCACCTTCTGAATGGCCTGAGGAAGCACGATGTACCAGATCGATTTCCAGTGCGGGATTCCGAGTGCGCGGGCGGCCTCAAACTGACCGTGCGGCACGCCCTGCAGACCGCCCCGGATCACCTCCGCGAGGTAGGCGGCGGCGAAGATCGTAAGTGCCGCAAGCGTCCTGCCCAGCTTGTCGATAGTCCAGGTTTCTGGGAGTAGCAGCGGCAGCAGGATCCCAGCGACAAACAGAAGCCCCACAAGCGGCAATCCGCGCACGACTTCCACGGTGAGAACCGACAGCACGCGCGCGACAGGGGCGGACGAACGGCGACCGAGCGCTAGCAGGACCGCAAGCGGAAAGCCAAGACCAAGAGACAGGACCGACAGAAGGAGGGTGACGGGCAGCCCGCCCCAGCTCTGCGTCGACACGAAGGTCAAACCGAATACGCCGCCCCACATGAGGATGAGGACTACGAAAACGGCGAACGCCCATGCGGCCGCCAGACCACGTCCCCAGAATCGGGGCGGGAGGGAAACCAAGATCATGGCGAGGATGATCACGACGGCCAAAGCCGGGCGCCACTGCTCTGGCGGCGGATAGATGCCGAATAAGATGAATCGGATTTTGTCGGCGATGAATGCCCAGCAGGCACCGCCTGTGCGACATTCGGAGGGGTTCGATGTTTCCCAGATGGCGTCAAATACCGCCCAATCGAGCGCCGGCAGGATCGCGGCGAAGAGGGCGAAGACCCCGACGGTTATGGTTGCGCTCGCCAAGTCGCCGAAGAAGACCTTGTACAGCGGCGGGCGCAGCTTGGGTGGGGGTAGGCAGACATCTACGACGCCGGTAGCAAGCATAGTCGTCATCGGGTTACCAAGGCCAAGCGGCGGTTATAGCAGTTCATGGACAGGGACACGGACAGGCTGACGGTTAGGAACGCCGCGAGCAGGATTAGCACGCTCTCAATCGCCTGCCCCGTCTGGTTAATGACCGTATTCATGACGAGACTGAGCTCGGGAAAGCCCACTGCAATCGCGAGCGTCGAGTTCTTCACCGTAGAAAGGTATTGGGACGTGAGGGGCGGAATTATCACGCGCAGGGCCTGCGGCGCGATTATCCTCGAGAGCGTCTGGCGTTCGCTAAGAGCCAGCGCTCTGCCGGCCTCCCACTGCCCCTTCGGCACGGCGTCGATCCCACCACGGATGATCTCGCCGATGAAGACGGATGTGTACAGGACCAATCCGACCATTAAGGATATAAACTCTGCCGAGAGCCTTGCCCCTCCCGTGAAGTTGAGGCCCCTGAGCGCCGGAAACCCTAACGCGGGATCAATCCCGAGCGCCAGCCAAAGGGCCGATATAGCCGTCGCGTAGAGACCAAGCGCAAGCGCCCAAGTTCGAACAGGACCGATCCCCATGGCCAGCCGGGCGGCTAGCCAAGAGAGCGGCACGAGCGCAACGCCTGCCAGCAGGAACCAGCCGCCGTACGGGCCGAGTTCGATCCGCGGAACGTAGATTCCTCTGAGCGAGAAATATACGCCTTCAACCGGGCTCCACGCGTTCCTCGGGGCGGGAAGCGCGGTGGTCGCGAGAGCGTACCAGAATAGCAAATGGACTATGAGGGGGATGTTGCGAACCAAGGTGACGAACCCACCTGTGATCCCCGAGAGCAAGAGATGGTCTGACCGCCGCGCGAGCGCGACCAGCACACCGAGCAACGTCGACAACACGACCGCGAGGGCCGAGATGAACAGCGTGTTCGTCATCCCAACCCAATACGCCCAAAGGAAGGTGTCGGTCGGAGAGTATGAGACGATGCTCTCGGAGATTGGAATGTTTGCCTGAGCGAACAGGAAGTCCATCCCGAAGCGAATGCCGCGCTTTGACAGATTGGCGGTCGTGCTCGACCAGATCCAGGTAGCTGCCCCGAGCACCAGCATCAAGAGAAGCAGCTGGCTCGACCATATCCGAAGCCGCTCGCTGTACCAGAGTCTGGCAAACATGAGAGCTACTCCGCGATCGCTTACTGGAACACCAGCGGAAACATGAGGCCGCCGTCGCTAAAAAGAGCGTTCTTGCCTCGCTTGAGCTTCAGCGGGCTCCCGGATCCGACATTGTGATCGAACATCTCGGCATAGTTCCCAAGTTGCTTGACGATTTGGTAAGCGAAATCCTCAGAGAGGCCTAAAGCACCGCCATTGCCCGGCTCGACGCCAAGAAACCGTTTGATCCGCGGATCCTCGGACTTCAGCATCTCGTCGACGTTCGCCTGTGTGATGCCGAACATCTCAGCCGCAATGAGCGCTTGAAACGACCAGTTGACGATGTCGAGCCACTGATCGTCTCCATGCCGGACCGCAGGCGTGAGCGCGTCCATGTATGGCGTCGCCGGGAAGATGATGTAGTCGGCCGGATTGCTTGCCTGGGTTGCCCGAACAGACGCGAGAGACGCAGAGTCCGTGATAAGAGCGTCGCAGCGGCCGGAGAAGAATGCTTGGCGCAAAGCGGAGACATTGTCGAACACTACCAGTTGCAGGTTGAGCTTCCGCTGCCTTGACACATCTGCCGCCACGACTTCGGTCGTCGACCCTGTCTGCACGCAGACTGATGCACCGATCATGTCTTCGACACGCTCAATGCCAAGATCCTTGCGCATCATGAAGCCCGTGAACTCATAGTAATTCGGAGTCGTGAAATTAAGACCGCTCGCGTCCCGGCGCAGGGTCCACGTGAGAGTGCGGGGCAGGATATCGATCTCGCCTGTCTGGAGTGCCGGGATGCGTTGTTGCCCGGTCAGGGGCACAAACTCAGCCTTGTTCTTGTCCCCGAACACCGAGACGGCGACCGCCCGGCAGGTTTCCACGTCAAGGCCCCGCCAAGACCCGTCGCCACCAGGGGCACTGAAGCCGACGTTGTCAGCGCTTGCCGCACAGATGACATGCCCGCGCGCTTTGACCGCCGCCAGCGTCTGCTGGGCAGACGCGGGAAGCGCCTGAATGGCTCCCGCGGCAAGTGCGAGGACACAGACTCCCCAAATTTTGACGGTAGATCTCATTTCTATTCCTCCCCTTGTTGTTGAGTTCAGTTCCGCGTGACGATCCCGAAGAACGCCTCCAGGTCGGCCCAAAGGTCCTCGGGATCCTCGAGGCCGATGCTGATGCGCAGGATCGTCCCCGGGCGCTGGCTGCCGGGAATCGTGCGGATATCCTTGACGGTCATCGGCGCCACTAGGCTGCGCGTCCCTCCGAAAGAGGAGCCAATGACGAAGGTCTTCAGGGCCGCCAGCGCCTCAGCGACCTGGCTTTCCGAGCATTCCGGCAGCGCGATGCTAAACAGGCCAGAGGCCCCCGCGAAATCGCGCCGCCACACCTCGTGGCCGGCGCACCCCTCGAGCGCCGGGTGAAGCACCTCGCCAACCCCTTTCATCGAGGCTAGCTTCTGGGCGAAGTCCATAGAGATCCGTCCGACGTGGGCGAGGCGGACGCCCATGGTCTCGATGCCCCGGAGTGCCAGAGCAATGTCGTCTGGCGACGTACCAAAGCCGAGCATCCGCATCGTGTCACGGAGACGGCGGCGCAGATCGAGGTCGGACACCGTCACCGACCCCATCAACAGATCCGAATGGCCACCGGCGTACTTGCTCAGCGCATGCATGGAGAAGTCTGCGCCATGCGCCAGCGGCTTGAAGAGCAGCGGAGTGGCCCATGTATTGTCGCATCCGACCAAGACATTGCGCTCGCGTGCGACCGCAGCGATTGCAGGCAGGTCCTGGACTTCCATCGTCGTCGATCCAGGCGACTCTACCCAAACCAGCTTCGTTGTCTCCTCCATGAGGCCGGCGACTGCCGCCCCCGCCATGGGGTCGTAGATGCGGTGCCGGATGCCGCGCGGCTCGAGGTAATATCGGCAGAAGTTGGTGACCGGCGGATAGACGTTGTCCGGGATGAGAACTGTATCGCCAGGCATCAGGACCGTGAGCATCACCACGGCGATGGCGGCCTGGCCGGACGGGAGTAGGACAGTCTTGAGGCCGCCTTCCAGCGCGGTGAGCTTCGCCTCGAGCGTACGTCCCGTCGGCGTTCCATGAAGGCCGTACGAATAGCCGTCGAGTCCCCTCTGCCCCCGGGAGGCATATGCCTGCGCGTCATCGAATACGATCGTCGACGCACGGTAGGTCGGCACTGCGAGGCTGTTGAAGCCTTCGGTGGAGACAGCTGGGTTGACAACCGCCTTTGTGAGATCGCGCATTTCTCGCTTTCCTGTTTCGCAGAACGATCAAACCGCATGCATCTAGAAATTCAACTGACTGGGAAGCATAATCCTATGCGCAAAACTTATAGGGGGCGGACATGCACTATCGTCAGCTGGAAGCATTCAGGACATTGATGACCACGGGATCAACCGTCCGCGCGGCCGAGCTCATGCAGGTCACCCAGCCTGCGGTGAGCCGCGGCATCGCGGAACTTGAGGCTTCGGTAGGGTTCCCGCTGTTCGATAGGGTGCGCGGTAGGCTGGTTCCAACCCCGGAGGGCAAGCTGTTCTTCCACGAGGTGGAGGCGAGCTTCCGTGGACTGGACCAGTTGAGGGCGGCTGCGGCAACGATCCGGGATTATGGATCGGGCAGCATCCGGATCGCCAGCCTATCTGCGCTTGGAGCCGAACTCGTGCCGAAAGCGATCCAGGTATTCCAGGCCGAGAACCCAAGAACCAAGATCACGCTCCAAGTCCTGTCTTCGGTGAACGTGCGCCACGCCATCGTCGAAGGCTCGTTTGATCTCGGCCTTGCGGCTGACGAAGTGGACCTTTCGGGAGTGGACTCGCAGAGCTTTGGAAGCTTCCCAGCAGTGTGCGCCATGCATCCTGAGCACCCTCTTTCTGGAATGGATGCGATCCGGCCGCGCGACCTTGGAAACCAACGTCTCATCGGCCTCGCACCGGACGACCGGGCGAGGGCACGAATCGACGCCGTCCTCAGGGAGCACGGCGTAGAACCTGAATATGTCATTGAGACGCCAAGCTCCACCACCATCTGCGCGCTTGCGCTGGCCGGGGCGGGCGTTGGGTTTGTCAACCCGCTCACGGTGCATGGTTACGTTGAACGGGGACTGGCGGTACGGCCCTTCCTACCGCGCGTGAACTTCCAGACTTACATGCTCTTCCGGCCAGACAGTCAGAAGGCGCAGCTGACCAAGAAGTTCGTAGCTGCGCTGCTTGAGCAGCGGAATAGAATTACATTTACGATCGGAAAGATAGAGAAGGCTTAAATTCGTCATCGTTCGGGATAATATCGTTTGATAAACGACATATGATCAGGGGCCAACCACAGATCCAAGTCCGTCATCCTTACGGACCACGATCGAGTGAAGCTGTCAGCGCCAGTCTTTACAAATCCGGTGCGATGGCTAACGTTCGCTGTCGGTGTCAGTCGAGAAGGCGTAGCGAATTTCGATCCGGCCCTTCGTGATGACAACGTGCGCCACCAACAGCTCAAGCAGAGACCACTCACAAAGAGACGTTCGCACATCCGTTGCGAACGCTTCATAACACGTCGGCGTCCTTAATCATGTAAGTTCACCGATTATGTATGAAGTGTCTCCATCGGAGATTGCGCGTTGGCGATATCGCTGTCATAGGACGAGCAGAGCCAAAGCTGGAGACTGAGAATCCAATGTTTTAATGCGTAGACTAACGTCCGCTCGAGGTGTCGCTGAGCGTGTGTCAATCTATACAACGGACAAAGCCTTATAGACCACCGGATAGCTATATCTGGGAGGTAATTTCTCTAAGCTCTAGATCGCTGCTTGGGTTACATGGAAATGGGTTCCAAGCACTACTACCCGTGGGGGCAACTACGGGCCGGCGGGCCGCGCTACCGCTAATAAAAAAGTGGCGCGGCCCTGATCTCCGGCGACTCAGTATGGGTCAGCGTTGGTAATGCCAGCGAATCGGGTCATCAGCTCGGGGATCAAAGCGAGCCGCCAGCGAAAATACTGAACGACAGCTGGGATCGAGTGTTTTCTCTGGGATGGCTCACCACACGTGACAGGCGTCCTGCAGATAAGTCTTGTCACGACTAAGAACCGAACCGCGCCATCTTTCGGTTCCAAGACTTATGTCTCATGCACAAGATCGATGCTGACGAAATTCAAGAAGAAGCAAGTTACAGAGACTCCAAGTACGACGCTGAAACACCACGCTGCAGTCCCAAAGCCTCGTAAATTCTCCGCGTAGCCTCGGTGCGAAGTGAAGGTCCGTCTGCGATCAAAGATCCCAGATTCAGTCGCCAGCGCTGAGGCCAAGACAAATCGGCCAGAAAGAGAAACCGGAAGTGCCAAGCCAACGATTCGATTTCCAGAGTTCGAAGGAGTATAAGCTGTCAGGACTTGTCGAGCATCCCGAGACTACGCCCCTGGGTTGGGCGATTCTTGCGCATTGCTTCACTTGTGGCAAGGATAGTCTCGCCACCGCACGCTTGGCCCGAGGCCTTGCGCACGCCGGGATTGGTGTCCTTAGGTTCGATTTCGCCGGCATCGGCAAAAGCGGCGGTGATTTCGCAGATGCAACTTTTTCGACTGACGTTGATGATCTAGCGGCTGCCGCTGAAGCAATGACAGCTGCTGGCATGCCTCCGTCGCTGCTTGTCGGACATAGCTTGGGCGGAGCAGCTGTACTGGCAGCCGCAGATAAAATTCGAACTGCGCGAGCGGTCGCGACAATAGCGGCTCCAGCTCGTGTTGCCGATATCCTGCGTCAGTTCGGCAAAGGCTCCCTTGAGCGGATTGAGTCCGATGGCGAAGCCGAGGTGTATCTCGCTGGTCGTCCGTTCATCGTCCGTCAGTCTTTCGTTGATGATGTCCAGAAATTTGACTTGAAGCAGCATGTCGAACGTCTTCACCTGCCGTTGCTGATTATGCATGCACCGAACGACGATACGGTTGAGCTGTCCAACGCTTCGATTATCTTTGCATCCGCCAAACATCCGAAGAGCTTTGTCTCACTTGGCGACGCGGATCATTTGCTCGCCCAGCCCGCCGACGCCCAGTTTGCTGCTAGAGTCATCGCAGCGTGGGCTGACCCCTATTTGGTGGGCTTTTCGGAACGACTGTTCCACGTGGAGCGATCCGATGGCGTCGTCGCTTAGGAAACCAGCAAGGGACCTTCCTAACTTGCGACGCGCAGTGGGGAGCATCGCTTCATTGCCGGGGAGCCAGTCAGCGTCGGCGGCGTTGGGAGCGTTCTCTTCCCTTTTATGAAGTTGCCACGGCTGGCCTCGCAGCCTGCGCCACGGTGACAATGCGGTTGTACGCGCAGCGACGGGGATTACCGCTTGCCGCTCCACTCGCCTCACAACCGTACACAGGATTTTCCTTATACGGCAATGATGGAGGTCAAGCTAGTCAGTGAACAGCGGTGCCTTAAACGCCTTGCTTTCCAGCGGCTGGTGAAAGTCGTGAGGTGCACTGTGCGTTCCGTTGGCAGGTCGTCACTCGCCAAACCACGATACAATCTGTTGGCGTGCTGTTGTGACGTTTGATTGCGTGCAGCAGTACCCCACAGTCAACGGCATCGTTCGACGCGCGAGAGCCTCTGCTCCTTTACCAGCCTCTTCACAACAAGTCGTCGCTGCGGTCCACTGCGAGCACAGTAGCTTCAGGTCGAGTACTAAGTATCCCCAAGGATAGCTCGACCGCCAACACGCTTCAACATAGCGTCAATGACGTGGCTCATGATCGACAGGCCTCGATCACGCAAAGCAGGAGCGCATGATGCCTGAAACACAACCCCGTGCAGATGGTCAGCAGGAGACAAACATGAACTTGGACAACACCTCGCCCCCCGCTGGACGTGGGCCCGAAGAGTTGGTTCCGTCGCGCTATGCGGTGCGAGTGGGTGAGATTGACGTGCTGGTGGTCAGCGATGGGGTGCTGCCGCTTCCGACAAAAATGTTGGGACACAACGCGGACCCGGCCGTGCGAGCGGCCTGGCTGAACGACATGTTCCTGCCGCAGGAGGCTTTCGACTGGTCGCTGAATGTGGTCGTAGTACGCAGCGGCAATCAGACTATCCTCATCGACGCTGGGTTGGGATTGGACCCAAACTTGAACTTGCCGCGGGCGGGGCAGTTGGTCAGGCGACTGGCATCCGCCGGCATCGATCTTGCTTCCGTGACTGACGTAGTGCTTACCCACATGCACATGGACCATATCGGCGGGCTCCTCGTCGAAGGGGTAAAGGACCGGCTACGCCCGGATCTGCGGATCCATGTGGCCGCTGCCGAGGTCAAGTTTTGGGAGGCGCCCGACTTCACCCACGCCTATATGCCGCCGGGGTTCCCGGACGCGCTTAGGGCAACCGCCAAGCGGTTCGTGGAGGAGTACCGCAGCCAACTGCAGCAGTTCGATGAGGAGCACGAGGTGGCGCCGGGCGTGGTCGTCCGTCGCACCGGCGGCCACACTCCCGGGCACAGCGTAGTCCGCCTTGCATCCGGCGGCGACCGCCTGACGTTTGCCGGCGATGCTGTTTTCGCGGTCGGGTTCGACCATCCCGACTGGCACAACGGTTTCGAGCACGACCCCGAGGAGGCGGCCCGCGTTCGCGTCCGCCTTTTGACGGAACTGGCGGCGACGGGCGAACAGTTGGTGGCTACCCACCTGCCGTTCCCTTCCGTCGGCCGGGTGGCAGCCGACGGCGACGCTTTCCGTTGGGTGCCGGTCTTCTGGGATTACTGACTATTTGTTGGGTTAGGTCGGAATCAGACGACTGCATGTGATCGCACAACTGGTCGATTGCTGCCCTGTGCGACACCGCCGGTATCTTAGCCAGCCTAGGATCCGGCTCCTCTACCGCGAGCAGGTTAACCTGCTCGCGCCTGTGCCGCACCGGCTTTTGCTCCAGCGTCATGCTGGTACAAGGGCTATGCTCAGGACAGATGCGACTTTTCAATTGGCGGGGTATGGGAGGTCTGCAGGGTGTCCCCACGCCGTTCTGCTTTTCGGCCACAACCCTCTGTTCGACCAATCTCCGGCATCATCTGATATGTCGCTACATATACTCACGGCAGCAAGTGACCCTTCGCGTCGTTGCATGGCGACGCAACAATTAAAGTGCTTTCAAAGCGAAGCAGACGTTCAACGAGCCGTGCATTCAGAACAGACTTTCTGAGTCCGCGCCGTAGTGATGTTGACTCACACTTCAGGTCAACGTGCGACATGTGTTAACTGAAACTCTCCGGAGAACACGAAGCCGTCTGTACAGCCAAAGTTGAGAAGGCATCCTGCTTAACTGATGACTTGGCGATCACAAGCAAATTGTCTCGATGTGTGATCCTTTCATTTATCTCCCGGTGAGTTAAAAACGTGCCATTTATGCATCTACAGTGCGGATTTATCCTGTATGTTCAGTGCATCACCCCCACACAACCGGAGATCTGAGATTCGGTGCTGATCGTTACGGCGCCCGACCTTAAACTGCGGTTCAGATCATCCATTCGTCATGACAGAGGCTGCTCCTTGCTCATCGGCATGCGGGCTGAGCGATAGCGCTTGGGCGACACTCCCACGATCCTCTTGAAAGCATTGCTGAACGCGCTCTCAGACGTGTAGCCAACAGAGAGCGCAACTGATGAAATCGGCGCGTCACTATTGAGGAGGGCGCGCTCGGCGAGACGCATGCGCCAGCCCAGAAGGTAGGCGACCGGCGCTACCCCGGCCACATTCTTGAACCGCGCCGCAAAGGTCGTTCGCGACATGGCGCTCGCCTGCGCCAGTTCGCCCAAGGTCCAGGCACGGCTGGGCTCACTGTGCATCAGCCGTAAGGCGGGTGCGATCCGTTCATCGGAAAGGGCGCGGATCCAGCCCGCATTGGGCGACTGTGCCGCATCGGCAAGGTGAGCCCGCAGAACCTGGACGAACATCAACTGCGCAAGATGCGAGGCCGCAAGGTGCGATCCCGGCTGGCTGCTGGACAACTCCGCCACCAGTTGCTCCAGCAGCCAGCGCAAGGCTCCGGCCTCTGGTGTTGCGGACCTGACATGGATCAACGGTGGCAGGACATCGATGACGAGGCCACCACGGGCTGCATCGATGGCCACGTGGCCACCGAAGAGGAAAACCTCCTCACTGCTCCCGATCCGAGCAACGTTGTCCGGTGCCTCCCGAAACAGCGCCCGTGCGTCGACAGGGTTCAGGGTTGGATCGCTGGCCAACATGAAAGAGCGTTGACCATTTACGACGATCACGTCGCCAGCCTCGAGGCGAACCGGTTTGTGTAAGCCTTGCATGCGGAGCCAGCACGTCCCGCACAGTAGGGCGCTGAACTTGATCCGTTCCGGTGGCGGGAACCACACCGCCCAAGAGCCGCCTGCATGAAGGCGGCCAGACAGGATGCTTCGGGCCTCGACCAGGGTCAGCATGTCGGAGAGAGGATCGCTCATATCAGGACGATTGCGCAGAAATGACGGATTTTCAAGCATTCAAAATCCAGGCCCGCTGGACCATGTTCCCTCCATTCAAGGAGAACAGCATGACCCCACAAGCTCCCGTAAAATCCGGCTTTGGCTCAGCCACTACAGCCGCTGAGGTGATCAAGGGCCGCGACCTGTCGGGACGAGTCGCAATCGTGACGGGCGGCTATGCCGGGATCGGCCTGGAGACAGCCCGCGCGCTCGCGTCAGCGGGCGCCGCCGTGATTGTACCGGCACGCGATTTGGACAGAGCCAAGCAGGCGTTGGAGAACATCCCCAACGCCCGGCCGGAATCCCTCGATCTGATGGATCCTGCCTCCATCGACGCATTCGTCGGTCGTTTCCTGGCCTCGGGACAGGCGCTCCATATCCTCGTGAACAACGCAGGCATTATGGCCAACCCTCTCACCCGCGATAGTCGAGGGTACGAGTCTCAGTTCTCGACAAACCACCTTGGGCATTTCCAACTGACGGTGCGTCTCTGGCCAGCCCTGCGGCAGGCCCGAGGAGCCCGTGTGGTGGCTGTCTCCTCGCGCGGTCACCGCATCGCCGGAGTGGATTTTGAGGATCCGAGTTTCGATCGGCGTGCCTACGACCCATGGATCGCGTATGGCCAGTCGAAGACCGCCAACGTCCTGTTCGCGCTAAAGCTGGACACGCTCGGTCAGTCACATGGGATCCGCGCCTTTTCGCTTCATCCCGGGGGCATTCTGACCAATCTGTCAAAGCACATGACCCGCGAACAGATCCGGGCTCAGGGCGCCATTGACGACGAAGGCCGGCCCGTCATTGATCCGGCTCGCGGAATCAAGAGCGTGGCGCAAGGTGCGGCAACCAGCGTGTGGTGCGCGACGAGCCCTCAGCTCGAGGGCATGGGCGGGGTTTACTGCGACGATTGCGACATCGCCGTTGTGGTCCCCGACGATCACCAGGACCCCCGTGGAGTGCACCCTTGGGCAATCAACCCAGACTTTGCCGATCGCCTGTGGTCGCTGAGCGAGCACCTGACGGGGGCTCGTTTAGCTGAGTGATCTATCCGGATCGTGATGATCAGCCAAGCAGCCTTAGGCAGATCGCAGCGTTTAATGATTTGTTAACTTCCTGAAGATGCTGCTGCATCCGACAACAAACATAGTCAGTGAGCCAAAAACTTCCGTCAGCCTCGACCCTGAGCTAAGGCCACTCTCACTCCCGATAATTTCTTGTTATCGGGAGTGTCACGAAAAGCACTCGACCTAAGGTCCGAAGCTGCGGTCCGATGCTTCTTGCTCTTCAGGAATGCGCATCCTGCGCCTGGCAAGGCGCGGAGCGACCGGGCCCAAGTCCAGCCGTCGCTCTCGACCCAGACCGTGCTCGGGAGCCGCGAAATCACAGTCACCGACCCTTGACGCCCCTCGCCTATCAGGGATTGCAGTTGTTACAATCTCGTCGTGGCCACTCGCACCGCGCGAGCGTCAGGCGTGAGACCGACCGGCTTGCTCCCGCATCAGTTTAAGGTGGATGCTGTACATTCGAACGAAGGTGCAACAATGGACCAAGTCACCGACCGCCAGGACCACCACCATCTGCGCCGCACGAACGAGCTCGACGCCCTCACCGGTATTCTTCCGGCTGACCGGCGCGAGGCGCTGGCGGCCCTGCTGACGGATGAGGACGTCGCCACCCTCAAGCACCTGGCTGAAGAGGGCATGGGCGCGAATACGTTGCGCGCGCTCGCCTCGGATCTCGGCTATCTGGAAGGCTGGTCTCTCGCCGCAACCGGGCTCCCCCTCCCCTGGCCGGCGCCCGAGGGTCTCGCCCTGAAATTTCTCGCTCATCATCTCTGGGATCCGGCCCGGCGCGAGACCGAGCCCGGTCATGGCATGCCCGTGGCAGTGGCGGCGAGCCTCAAAGCCGAAGGCCTCCTGCGGGCTGACGGGCCCCATGCGCCTGGCACTGTCCGGCGCCGTCTCGCCAGCTGGGCTACGTTGCATCGCTGGCGCGGTCTCACGCCCGCCTTCGCGACGCCAGGGTTCAAGACGGCTCTGAAGTTCGCCGTGCGGGCCAGTACCCGGCCACCTCAGCGCAAAAGCCAGAGGGCGGTCACCCGCGACGTGCTCGACCGGCTGCTCGCCACCTGCGTGCTCAACCGGCTCGTTGACCGGCGCGACCGCGCCCTGCTCCTGACGGCCTTTGCCTCCGGCGGCCGCCGACGCTCGGAGCTAGCGGCGTTGCGGGTCGAGCAGATCGATACGCTCCCGCCGGTACCGGCCAATCCTCGGGATCCGGAGTCGGCCAAACTCCCCTGCCTCGCGATCCGTCTCGGGCGCACGAAACGCGGCAACGCGGATGACGGATCCCGCGTCCTTCTGATCGGACGTGCCGCCGAGGCGCTCACCACGTGGCTGGATCGTGCCGGGATTATCGACAGAGCGGTGTTTCGGGCGATCGACCGCTGGGGCCGGATGGGCCAAGGCGCCATCAGCGGCGACGGGGTCAACGACATTGTCAAGAAACGCTGCCGACAGGCCGGACTCGACCCGGCTCTGTTCAGCGCCCATGGGTTGCGCTCAGGCTATCTGACCCAGGCCGCCCGCGCCGGAGTGCCTCTACCCGAGGCGATGCAGCAATCCCAGCACCGTTCCGTGCAGCAGGCAGCCGGCTACTACAACGATGGCGAACGGCCCATGGGAAAGGCAGCGCGGCTTTATTCTACCTGAGGCATTCAGACCGCACGAATGGTGGCACGATCAACACAACGGGGTTGGAAACCAAGCCCAGCGATGATTCGAACACTGTTGCCCACGGTACTGGTGCAGTGTATGCCATTCTGGCCGGCTCATGCTCCTGTGAGACCCTTTGCCATCCCTCCCATTGCCAGCGTTCAATGTCCCTGCCCGATATCGACTTCTTCAAGATCCGCCTGCACCGTGGAAGCCAGGACAACGCCTTTGAGGAACTATGCTGCCAGCTGGCAGCCCTCGAACCGTTGCCAGCCGGCGCCAGGCATTACCGAAAAGGGCCAGGAGCCGATGCCGGCGTGGAGTGCTTTACGATCCGAGCGGATGGCTCCGAGGTCGGCTGGCAGGTCAAATACTACAAGCGGATGGATGGCAGCCTCCTCATGAGCCTCGATGACTCGATCGGGACAGCGCTGAAGAAGCACCCGAAGCTCGTCGAGTACGTGGTCTGTCTTCCCTTCGACCTCAGCGACGGCCGCAAGGAGGACCAGGAAACGGCGCTGGATCGCTGGGAGACGTGGCGCACCAAATGGATCAACAAGTGTACGGCTGAGGGCCGCTCAATCCAGATCGTCTTGTGGGGTTCAAGCACGCTCAAGCGCCTTCTCACGACGGATGATCCGGCCCGGGCCGGACGCGTGCTGTTCTGGTTCGACACGGAGTTGCTGACGCACGCGTGGTTCCGCTCAAAGTTCGAACGCACGAGAGCCGACCTCGGACGCCGCTATACGGCCGAGACGAATGTCGCACTGCCGATCCGCCGGATTCTTCTCGGCATGGCCCGTGATCCCTTCCTCACCGAGCAGGTTGAGGACTGGTTTGTCACGTTGTCCCGCCACGCCCGGCCGGTGCTTGCCGCAGTCAGTGCCAGCGCCGCTGGCACCGTCCAGGAGTTGTCTGCCTCCATGGTGGCCGTGATGGAGGCCTTTTCGCAGCCTCCTTCCGGGCCCGATGCCCATTACCCCGTAGCCGAATGGAGTCGGCTCGTGGACGAGGCCCACGAGCATGTTTTGGCAGAGGTCGGAAGGCTATGGACGTGCAGGGATTCCTCGACCAAGACCGGTCCAAGCAGGCAGGCTCTGCAAGAGTTATCCGAGGTATTGGGAACCATCCGTGACGAGTTAGGCTCCGAGCTTTGGTGCCTCGCCAATGCCACGAGGCTGTTGGTCCACGGCGATGCTGGCCGTGGTAAATCCCATCTGCTCGCCGATGCATGCTCCTATGAGGTGGAGCGGGGCCGGCCAGCTCTGATGCTGCTCGGAAGCAAGTTCAACGATGCCGAGCCCTGGCACCAAGTGGTCCGAGAGCTCGACTTGCCGGTGCACGTCCAGGCTAAGACTTTCCTCGGTGCCCTCGACGCGGCTGCCCAGGCCGCCGGATCACGGGCGCTGCTCCTCATCGACGCCATCAACGAGCGCAACGGTTCGGATATCTGGCCGTCCCGACTGGCTGGCCTCTTCCATGATGTCCGCGCCTTTCCTTACGTTGCAATCGTGGTGTCCTGCCGTACGACATATCTCAACACTGTTATCCCGGATTCGCTATCGGCTGAGGAGCTCCCCCGGGTTGAACATCGCGGTTTCGATGCATCCGATGCCCGCGCCTATCTCATGATGCGCGGCATCGTCTTACCATCCCAGCCGTACCCGGCAGAGGAGTTCCGCAACCCGCTGTTTCTGAAAGCGTGCTGCGACAGTTTCGAGAAGCAAGGCCTTCAGGAATTCCCCCGTGGGATGAGCGGCGTCACCGCGATTTTTGACCTGTATGCGGCGGCGGTCACGCAGGCCATCAATTTGCGGCTCAAGCTCGCGCCCGGACGGCAGTTTGTCGAACGCGCCCTCAAGGCGATGGCCGATCGGATGGCCACGACAGGCTATGGTGAGATCTCGAGGGACCAAGCCTATGACCTCGTCGACGCCATCTATCCCGGTGATGGCACGTTGGAACGCGATCTGCTCTTCCAGCTGGAGAGCGAGGGAGTGGTTGCGTTCGAGCCGATCATCAACACCGATGGCACTCCGGGGGAAATGCTGCGATTCACCTTTGAGCGCTTCAGTGACCATGTGATCGCGCGTGGAATTCTGGAGCAGAGCCTCGACGGGCGAGATATCAGAACTGCGTTTGATGACGACACACCGTTCCGGCGGATGATGACGCAGGACGACATCGTGATCGGCCCCGGCGTCCTGGAGGCCTTGGCGGTGCAGATACCCGAACGCTACGGGACCGAGATCACAGCGTTCACGGTTGATCCTTGGCGGCGGATCTTCGTCGAGGAGGCATTCAAAGCCTCCCTCTTCACACGCAATCAGGCGTACTTCACCGAAGACACCCTGAAGACGGTGGAGCAGCTGGGCGATGCAGACTTTTTCCTGGACACCTTGGTCGCTGTCGCCACCGAGCCGGAGAACCGCTACAACGCCCGCTTCCTGCACGATCGCCTAGCTGACCAAACGATGCCTGAGCGCGATGCCGATTGGTCAATCCATGTGGCCATGGCTGGCGGAATCGACGGCGGACATGTCAAGACTTTAATCGACTGGGCTCTTGAGGCCGGCAGCGAGGTCGTTGATCAGGAGCGCGCGGGGCTCGCTGGCATCAGCTTGGCCTGGTTCCTCACAACCACGAACCGCGTGGTGCGCGACCGGGCGACGAAGGCGCTTGCCGCGCTCATGGCACCGCGCCCTGAGATTGCCTGTTCTATCGTACGCCGGTTCGCTCAGGTAGACGATCTCTATTTGGTTGAGCGCGTTGCCGCCGCTGTTTACGGCGCCGCGCTTCAGGGTAAGTGGACCGATGCGGCCCTGCGACAGGTGGCTACGGAAATTTTCACTGCCTTTTTCGCGGCTGGCGCGCCTCCGGCCAATGTTCTGCTGCGGGACCACGCCAAGTCCTTGATCGAGTATGCCTCCGTCCGCGGCTGGCTGCCTGCAGATTTCGATCGCACCCGCATGCAATCCCCCTATCACAGCGCCTGGCCGATCGAGCACGTACCGGATGAGATCATTGCCGGGTACACCCGTACCTATGATTCCGGTTGGGTTGGACCGGACGAGATTGTCTCCTCGTGCGTCCAGGATGGCGATTTCGCCCGGTACGTTCTCGACTACGTTGTCGACGGATTCAGCCCCGCACTCCGGGGAACGGCCGTTCTGCCAACGACACAAGATCTTGGCGAACAATGGCTTGCGGATTTCCGCGCCGTCGCCACGCCGGAGATGCTGGCTGCGTACGACCGCCTGATGGCAACACTCGAACGAGCGGGGCCGAATCTTGCATGGCATGGACCTGAGGCTGAGGCGATGAAAACCGCCAGAGAGGCGTTCCGAACTGCCGTCGGTGAGACGCTTTACGAGGACTATCGTGCCCGGGCCGAGAATTGGCGCGCTGGCGGTATGTACCAGATCGGGGCTCGCCCCGGGGCAGCCCATTTCAACTTGGCCTGGGCACGCCGCTGGGTGTGCAAGCGGGCGCATGATCTTGGCTGGTCCGAAGATCGTCATGGCGCGTTCGACCGAGGCCAGCGCTCAGGCCGGAATGACCACCGGATCGAGCGGATCGGCAAGAAGTACCAGTGGCTAGCACTCTACGAGCTCCGGGCCCGAATGGAGGACAATCTTGCTCCGGTAACACAAGACACCGCGGCAGAGGTCAAGGATGGCGTCGAGGATCGCCTCCGGAACATTGATCCTTCGCTCCTCATCCGCAGCACGCATGATGTCGGATGGGGCCAGCCGACCCGCGCGACTTTCTGGATCCCCAAAGTTCCTCGGACCGCCGTCCAATCGGCCAAGGAGGCTTTGATCTGGCGCGACTCCGATCGGGATGTTCTTGATGGACCCGAGTTCATTGACCTGATGGATCCGACCACGGCACGCCGCTGGTTGGCTCTGCACGGGTTTCATCTCTGGCAACTGCCCCAGCCGAGCCTAAGCGCCGCTGGGATTGTTCGGGAAACCTGGTGCCGGATCACAGCGATCGTGACCCGGCAAGAGGATAAGGATCGTCTCGTTGAGGCACTTGCTGATCGTCGGCTCACCGACCCGCACAGTTTGCCCATGGCGGAGGGCGTAGGGACCCGGCGGTATCTGGGCGAGTATCCCTGGCGCCCCAATGGAGCAGGCGATGCCGGGTGGAACACTAATTGGGGAGCGGTGTGGTCGGAGGAGGACGAAGAGTGGTGCGAGCCTGGCGTATCCGTGCGGGCAACCACCGCAGAGTATCGATGTGAGCGTGGGAACTATGATTATTCCATCGATGAAACCGTTACGGTACGGTTGCCTGCTCCTTGGATCCTCCGGGGCTTGGGGATGCGGCTCGTCGACGGGCGGGAGCTTGCCTTTGCGGATGCAAGCGATGTGGTCCGGTTCTTTGATCCATCGACACGTGACCGTGGGACGAGCGCAGCCCTGATTGATCGGGAGCAGTTCCTCGCCTTGCTTGACCAGGAAGGCCTCGCGGCACTCTGGATTGTCGCGGGTGAGAAGAGCCTGTACTCCGAGCATGGCGGAGAGGGCTTTGGTGGCCGCGCCGTTTTTACCAGCATCTACACCCTCGTTGACGGGCAGCTCAAGCAAGCCCCTCGCTATGTCGAACGAGACGAACCCTCACAGAACCAGTTGAAAATGCTACTCGAACAGTAGATGCGCACGACCGCCTACATTTTGCCTCTTACAGCACTGGGAAGTGTACAATAAATTCTGAATGTGAGAACAACCGATGCTCGTCCTGTTTGTGGGAAGCTGGTCCGATATCGGTATGGTCGTCTGGTCAATAGGGCCCAAAATGTAACAGAGTACAGATCGACTCGCTGGCGCATGATCTGCGCTCGGCGCATCCCGACCGCTCATCGGCGATTGTTCAGGCTGTTATCCGCTGAGGGCCATGTTGCCACGAACCATACCAGGCCTGTAATAGGTGGGAATGAAAATCCCACTGCCTTGAACTCGGACTCCGCTTGAAAACCCTTCACCATTTCGTCGTCGCAGGATCACCTGTCTCGGTGAATCGCTACGGAACCCACCCTTACAAGGCATGGCGCCAGCGCGTCTATACGGTCAGTGTTCACGGCCATTCGGCGGGGGTCAAGATCAATACCCCCACCTCCGTTGTTGTCCGTTACTTTCGCCACCTGGACCGACGCAAGGACGTCGACAACATCCTCAAAGCAATTCTTGATGCTCTTGATGGGCGCAATGGCCTCTCAGCGAAAAAAGATCTGCGGCGGGTCCTAAGAGACGATCGGGAGGTGGAGCGCATTACGAGTCAGCGCACCGACCTCAATTTCCACAATGTGCTCCATGGTTCTGCCTTAACACCCATGGAATTCGCCGCCATCCTCCGTGCGCAACACAATCAGGCTGCGATTTATGTGCGTGTCCAGGATCCGCCCGATCACTCAGAGGCAATGTAGGGATGAATGAGAATGATCAAATTAAGGCGATTGCCGCAGAGTATCGCGCCATTGGCTATAGAGTGCGCCGCAATGTAAGACCGTCCTTGTTCGGTATCGAGTTCGCTGACAGCATGAGACTGGACCTCATAGCATACCGCGGTCGAAAGGAGACCAACGGCTCAGACAAAGCTGGAGCCAGAATCATCATTGTTGAGATCGCCAATCGATCCCGTCCGGAGGTCGACCAATCGTCAGACACGGGAGAGAGGCAGAGAGTTGCCCGTTTCGAGGCAATTTCCGAGGCTTTAGGCCGTCTATCAAACCCATCGATCCTCTTCTTGATTCGCTTTCTTGATGTTTCGAAAGATCAGGCCGATGCACGATCTCTGAAACAACTAAAGGTTAGAAGTCGAGTCCAGCTTGAGAAGGCACTGGCGTCAACGAGAGCGACGTTGGAAGGTGCAAGGAATCAGCCCCTGGCCATACGTGGCCTTGTTCTCGCGCGAGAATGGGCCCATTGGCTCCGGATCATGGCTCATCGCTTTCCAGCCACGCGGGGCGAGCTCAAGTACGCTGACTTGAGAGCCGTGCAGAAGGATCTCTATGATGGCGACATCATAAAGCTTGAACCAGATGCTTACTACCACCTGCACCGGCAGCTCACGGCCATCCAGGAAGGTGGCGACGTATCGTGGGGTAGCGTGGAGGAACTCGCGGAGCCACTCAAAGATCTTCTCTCCTATGTCGAGGACAAAGTCCTTAGACCACCCAATCGCGACACCCCCGAAGGTGAGACAGAGGATCATAGGCAAAGGTAAGCACCACCGTACTCTGTAGCCTGACGCGGAGCGGCCAGATTCGGCACGCCAATGACAATCAAATAATGCACTGTAGGCTTGAGCGGTGGAGATTCCTCGGTCAGATCGGATTAGCGCAACTTTCGGCTTGCCCCTCTCCTCTTGTCTTGCAGTCATGGTGCTTAGACACCCAGGGGTGATCGGCGGTCCGCTTACGGATACTGACGGCCCAGGAATCAATTACAAGTAATATAGCAACGTGCCATCGGGCTCGTTTTCCGCCGAGAGGTCGAAAGTTCTTGTGAACTTTCAACAGACGTCCTGTGACAGCATTCGACTGATGCCGAGCGCTTCCATTACACCTGTAGTCAGGAATGTCCGAATGGTGCCCGATGCTGCCACTCTGACGGAACCGAAGTTGACGACAGGGTGAAGCAACTCAATCAGCCATGCGAGCACCATCCTCAAAGCGCAAAGCCGAGACATTAGCCGACAGGTTCATCTTGGAAGAATCCTTTCTTGCAACACCTGATACCACGGCTTTGAAATCGGCTCTCATCCGGGCTGTCGATCAGCGGAACGATGAGCCAACCGTCCTGAAATACTGGGACAAGACCGGATCCGCGATCGACCCGGATTTGCGCGAACTGTGGCGTCATGAAATGCGCCAAAGCGAACGCGTCCGTGCGTTCCCTCGTGCGGATGAGGTCATCGTGGAAGTGACGGGGACGGGTGAGACCAGCGACGCGTTTTATCTCGCCATGCCCGGTGATCTCGCCCCGCTCGAATATGCGGCACGCTTTGTGAGATCCGATCATTGGCTCAAGTCGCTCCACGGTCCGCGCCAGCGCCTGATCTTGTGGAACAACATTCGTCGCTTGGCTCTGGCGCTCGGAGCGGTGCATGGCCAAGGGCTGGTTCATGGGCGGCTGGACCGCCGCGCGGTCTTCACCACCGGCGCGCCGACACAAGCGGATTTCCGGCTTGGCGGCTTTGAATTCTGCCTGCGGATTGCCGAGGTCGACAAGGCTCCCCTGGGGTTGATCGCGAAGAGCCGCTCCGTCGGAGCCATGGTGTTCTCGTTTCTGGATGACTGGCGGGCCCTCGGCCTGATCACGGCAGACCTGCTCGGTCTTGATCCTGGGCGGCTCGATGAGGAGGAGCTGGCTTTTGTCACGGGCCGGCCGAGCCTCGAACTGCGGGCCGCTGAAATCGATCTCGTGCGGGCCCTCATTCGGCCGGAGCGCAACCGCGCCCTGGATGCACCTCTTGTCATGAGCCGGGTTGACACAGTGGTCAATGAGTTGGAAGCGGAAGCCCGCGCCGACAACAGTCGCTATGTGCTGGCCCTTCGGCTGGGGGAAACAAGTAAACTGTCCAGTGCGCTCACGACAGCTTCCAACGATGCGTTCGACATTGATGATGTCGATGCCCAGACAGAGTTCGTCCAGGCCGATATCGAAACCGGCGCGGAGCTCATCCGCACCACGCGTGGAGAACTCTTCCTTCTCACGGAGACGTTGGTCTACACGCTGCAGCCGTTCCGGCAAGCTGGTTCTGACGAGACCTGGGCGATTGCCAGCACCAACGCGGCGCGACCGCGCCGGCAGGTTCAACTCGGGCGGCGACAGGCGCTGGAGATCCCCGCAAATCGGATTGAGATCTTGCGCTTTGGTGCCGCCTCCCGGCGGCTACAGGAGTTGCGCAGCGATGCCTTGGACTGGAGCGCTGCGTTTGCGCCTGATCAGAAGGATGACGATCCAACGGTAGCGGTTCGACGGGGCCTGCTTCTCGCCCAGGTTGCGGAGGCTTTGTTCAGGTCCGCGGAAATTGTTCCAGTCGAGGTTCTCGACGCACCGCGCCGTCAAGGGAATCGAACAGTCGTCAACCTTGTCCCGAGCGATGCCGAGCAACGTGCTCGTCTCAATGAGGCCCTGCGGGTCGACGATCCGCACCGCCTGATGCGCCGTTTGTTTCAGCACGAACAGGCCGACTTTGACGCGGAGTGGCAATTGTCGGACTCCGGCGGTTTGGGCGGGACCGCTCGTGCGTCCGTAAGCGTGCGCTTCCTTCGCGTGATGCAGAAGCACAATCGATGGGTGTATGAATTCCAGGTCATCGACGGCGCGGTGCCTCCCTCGACGCAGCTTCATCTGCGGAAAGTTGATGATACCGGGACCGAGCAGGTGCTGAAGCGCCGGCTGCGGATGCTTAGCGTTTTGGAAACGCAAGCGGAGTTGGCGACCGTGCTCGCCGATCCTCGGGCGCGCCTGCGACGTTATCACGATCAAGTCCTCGAGGAGGATGCGCATTTTCAGGCACTCGACGAGTCAAAAAAGGAGGCGCTTCGTTCGATCTGGTCAACAGGGCCTAATCAACTTGTCGTGGGGCCTCCCGGTGTCGGCAAGACGACGCTTGTGACCGAGACGGTGCGACGGGCCCTGGCCGCGGACCCCACAGCGCGGCTGCTGTTGAGCGCGCAAGCGCACCAAGCCCTCGATCATCTCGCGGCCGCAGTCCAGAAAATGCTGCAGAAAGCTGGATTATCAGAGGAAGTCATCCTTGTTCGTTCGAAAGCAGACACGGGAGCAAATCTGTCAGGGGCGCAGACGCCTGAGCGCGCTAAGGCCTATCTCGCGAAGCTTGATGGCAGCCCTCTTGCCCGCAGGGCACCACTCGCTATCCGGCGCTCTTTGAGCGAGATGAAGGAAGCTGCCGCGGTCACCGGGGACCTTCGCACCAAACTTAGTCCTGCGGTTCTGCGCCAGCGCCGGTCATTCGAGGCTCTGGTGCTTCAGTCGGCAAACGTCTTGTTCTCAACCACGAATTCCGGCGACCTCGAGCGCCTCGTGGAGGAGCGCGCCCAATTCGACTGGGCCATCATCGAAGAGGCCGCGAAGGCGACCGGACCGGAACTTCTGGCGCCGCAACTGCTCTCGATGCGCCGCCTCCTCATTGGGGACCATAACCAGCTTCCACCGTTCGATACCGACCGCATCGGGAGCTTTCTCGCCGACCAGACGAGGGTCAAACAGGCATTGGACGAGTGCGATGTCGTGGTTGGCAACATTTTCCGCGACTTTGGCCTTGATGAGCTGCGCGATGCCGCGGAGGACGACAAACTCTTGAGCGAGATCTGTGACGCTGCACGGCGGGTGCTGCTTCTGTTCGAAAGCCTGGTGACACAGGAGATCGAACGGCAAAAGCGCTCAGATCAGCGGCGCCGCCGCGTTGCCACAGAGCTCCTCCAGCAACACCGCATGCATCCCGTGATTGCAACTGTGATATCGGAATGCTTCTACGAGCGGAGACTGGAAACGGCGCCGGAGCGAGCCAACGAGGTTGAGCGCGACCTCCCGCCGTTTACCATCACTGATCGGCGGCTGGCCGCCTCGCCGATCGTTTTTGTCGATCTCCCTTACATGCAAAGCGAAGCCGGCGCGGCTGAACAGTTGCCAACCTATCACAATCCCGCCGAACTCAAGGCCGTGTTGGAGATCTTGGGAATGTTCCGCCCGCAACCCAAAGCGGATGGCAAGGCCCCCACACTGGCAGTGCTCTCACCTTACAACGAGCAGGTGGAACGCTTAGGCCGAGCTATTGACGATCGGCTGTCGGGCAATTTGGACAACCTTTCTGGATTCATGACCGCCGCCAATGCCAGCGCGTTTCAAAGCACAGTGGACTCGTTCCAGGGCAGCGAAGCGGACCTCGTCGTCGTCTCGCTCGTGCGCAACAACGATCATGTCGGGCGTGCGGCGCTTGGGATCCTGCGGGACCGCCGCCGGATGAACGTTCTCTTGAGCCGGGCCAAATGGCAGCTCGTGATTGTCGGCAGTCTCGAGTTTTTGCGTGTGCAGGGACGGCGCTACCGCCGCCATAAAGAAGGCGGTATCCCGCCTTTCCTGGCCACCATGATCGACGTGTTTGACCGGCTTAAAGACGAAAATCTTCCCGACGGCCAAACCAAAAAGCTCTCAATCGTGTCATGGACAGATCTCGTCGGGAAAGCCCTATGAACCGGAAGAGCAACACCATTCGGGTCGCGGTTCCGGTCAAGCTCGCCCGGCTGCGGGTATGGGTCGACAAGGGGCGTCACTGGAGCGGGGTGGATCGATTGGTGCTTTGGGCGCTGTCTGTCCAACCGCAGACGGCAGCAAATCTGGCCGCCGATGCATGCCTTCCCGCGCGATTGGTCAACGAGATCATTCTGCGCATGATGCGCTTTGGGTGGGTCGAGTTGGCGGCGGCCCGGAAGGGCGCCGCCTTCCGGGCGACCCGGGCTGGGCGCGAAGCCATCGAGACGTTTGATGTCCTGCCGCCGGTGATCAAACGCACCGCGCGAAGAGTCTCGTTCGTCATGGAGCCGTTCGAATGGAGGGCTTTCGGACTGCGCGATCTCAAGCCATATCGGCCAAGCGAACTCGATACGATCGAGAGAGACCACGATGTGCGCCGGATCATCGTCGATGGAGGCTGGGGGAACATGAGTGCCCATGACCTCTATGGCGCCGTCGACCAGGTGCTCACCGATGACGAGGAGTTGTCGAGCGTTGACTTCAACGCCTCGGCAACCCTGGATCAATTCGCCCTTTTTACGATCGTCGGCGACAAGATCAAGGGGCTTCCCCTGGATGCCCCGAGCAATCTTGTCAACGCCCTCCACCGGGCGGCCGCGGGGACAGAGGCCGGTGCGGGGATTCGTGCCCGATCCACCCGGCGTCCCGCGTCCGCTCGTGCAGAGCTGACCGGCCCCGTGTCGACGCCACCGATCAATCCATCGGACCTGATCCTGACGGGACCCGATCACCGTGAGCTGCTGCTCGATGTACTGCGCCATGCTCGGGAACGAGTGGTCATGCACTCGACGTTCTTACGGGAGGCCGCGTTTCTCGAGCTCGAGGACGAGTTCCGGCGCGCGGCCAAGCGGGGCGTTCGCATCGATATGTTCTGGGGCGCCGCAAAGGACGAGAAATCGCGTACTGCCAACCTTGAAGCCGCGATCGCTATCAATCATCGGATCGGAACAGATCACCACCTGCGCAATCGAGCGCGGGTTCATTTGTATTCGACTCGTTCCCACGCCAAGCTCCTGATCGCGGATCGCGGATCGCGGCGAGGGGCCTGAGGGAGAGCATATCGCCGTCGTCGGGTCATGCAACTGGCTCTCGACCGGATTTCATCGTGTGGAGGCCTCCCTTGCGGTGCGTCACCCGCATGCCGTCGCCCAGGTGGCGCAAGAGTTTGCAGAGTTGGTCTTTGGATCGTCAACGAGTTCGCCGGTTGCAGCGGACCTGACCACTCTGGCCCGGACGCTGAAGAAGCAGTCGGCGCTCGGCGGAGACGCGCGCTTGCAGATTGTTGCCGGTGATGACCATGGCGCACTCATCCGGCAGGCTCGGGAGACGGCCGAGCACTCAATTGTCATTGGAGGCGATCGGTTTGGGGTTGCGGCTGAGGCGCGCACGATCGTGCCTATGGTGAAGGCCGCGAAAAGACCGGTCGATGCCGTGATTTGTTACTCTCGCCCCTCGGGACCAGTCACGAAGCAGGATGCTCGGGATCTCTCGGGGATTGCGGCAGCAGCGGGTGTCCGCCTTGTCCAAATCCCTGACCGTGAACTCCATGGCAAGTTTCTCCTCTGGGATGAGGACCATGTCGTGATCACCAGCCTGAACTGGTCGTCGGCGGACACGCGGAGCGATGCTCCGCAGGATGAGATCGGAATCTACGTGAGGAGTCCCGGTTTAGCCGCGGATTTGCGGCGTCGCCTGCTCGATGACTGGCCTGCTCTAAACCCTGCCGCTCAGCAGGGAGAGGTTAAAAGGCGTCCGCGCAGGTCTCGCCGTCGGTCTCTATCGCCACGATAAATGAATGAGCAGGCACATCATCAACTCAGGATCCATGAAAGAGCGGCCATTGAAGTTGTCGAAAGGCCTACGGGCAGTGCGGACGCTTCCCAGATTGTGAAAGCGGTCGATGCCGTGCAAGCAGTCAGCAGGTACGTGATGGTCGATTGTCACACAGTAGGCGGATAGGTCGACACGAGGGAAGTTGCTACCAGCGAAGGGCTCTCTTGTGGTGGCTACTTCAGACATTGCATCGTAAAGGCAGGGCTGCCATTTTTCCTATGCGATCACACGCCACGGGTGCGGCGTTCGATTTGTGATCTTCTGCCCGAAACTGGCTAGTTCGAAAGCCACAAAGTCAAAATTCAAAGTCATCCTCTCCCCTCTCTCCGACCGTACTGTCAGAACAAGAGAAGCAGCGGAGGGTTTTGAAACGCCATGAAGCGAAATAGATTGTAATTAAACCACGTTTTATTTCGGACTCCTGCTTCTGATGATATTTTATGCCAATGTCCTAGCGCGCATTAACCAAATTTTACTTTTCCTGTTCACAACAGACCGGCTTTATACACATCCTTTAGGTGCGCATTGACGAGCAATGCCGCAGTAATGGTGGGGTCCTTTCATGAAAGTGAGCCGCAACCGACAGTATCTTGAGTTCACCGATGCGGACGGATGCCGCCATCTCGTGAAAATTGCCAGTATCCAGTGGCTCAGCGATTTCGACGGCTATCGAAACGAAACCTGGCTGACCGCAACCGGGCGAACAATCCACGTCCCGGTCGAACTCGACGTGGTGAGAGCCGCGATTGAACACAGCTTCGGTCGCAATGCCTCCTGGGAGCCACATGATGCCAACATCACGGGCAATGGGATGCCTCCAAGCAGGACCGATGTGAGGACGATGGCCGCCCAGCCTCTGATCAACCTCTTTGAGGCGTGGCTTCGCGACGGCTCAAATGCATCGTCTCCAACGAAGGAGGTCGTGTCCGATCTCCTCAGCGAACTCGAGGCCCGCCCGGACAGAGACGCGTTTGCGGGCTTTATCGTCAGGCAAAAGGAAGACTTCGGAATCGACTAGCGCCGGGCTCCAAAAAGCCCGCGCGGGCACAAGGGAGATGGTCACGTGTCCCCGCAAACCGCCCCGAGCACACACCGGCCTGAAGATCCCGGTCCCCCGAGATCGATAGGAAGCCGGGACGATCAAGATACATTTCTCGCCCAGTTGCAGGTTTATTTCGAGGCCATGTATCCGGGCTGCCCCGAACTGCGGCGCTGCTCGCTTGTCGAGCGTGCAAGGTGCAAAGGCCACTTCGGCCGTCTTGGTGCGGTGTGCGCGCTCCTGGCAACCAATTCGGCGCGGCATGATCTGACGGATTACGAACGACTTCTGAAGGTCAACGGGTACGAGGGGCTCACCCGCGAGGAGGCCCGCCTCGTGGTCGCCAAGGAAGTCGACGACCATCTGGATCAATGGCGCCGGTCGGCCGCCCGCGACCCTGCCCTCCGTAAGCTCCGCTGGCGCTTGCGGAAAAGACGCCGGGCTCTCAGGCTGACAGAGGGGACGCCTCAAAAGGTCGATGCGGCAGCAATGCGTGCCCTTGTCCTCAAGGAGAATGAGGCGATCACGCGGTGTTTGCTCAAGTGGCTCAAGCGCCGACACACACCCCGCAGACCACTCCGATGATGGCCGCCTAAGGCATTTCCTGGAGGCATGGATGAGACCGCGCATCTACTCCCACGAACAACTCCACAGTCCCACGGAAGGGGCACACCCATGGCAGGATAGTCTGGGCGATACCGATGCACTCGACTGCGCCACTTTGTTCGAACTCCTGTTCACGATGGCCCCTCCTCCGGCTGTCGTGCCGCGCTCGCCAGAACCCGTCGAGCGGACCTGGCTGCCGACGCCCGATCGCGCGCCTCTGCCCGGAGCAGCAGTGACCCGACGCCACCCCCTCTTCACATGGGACTTTCTCGACGCTCCCACGATGAAGATTGGACGCTCTCCGCGCAGCAACCGTTTCGGCTTCCAGAACCGCTTCCCGAGCCTGAAGTCGATGCGGGTCATGCGGGGTGCGGCCAACAACGAGTTCGATGCATTTCTCGATAGCGAACTCGACCCGGACGTCGAGGCCTTCCTCGAACAGCCCATCTGGCTGCGGTACCAGCTCGACGGCCAACCAAAACGCCACAAGCTCGACCTCTTTCGGCTATGTCGCCCAATCCCTGAATTCTGGGAAGTCAAGTACGAGAAGCATGCGGCGCTCCCGGAAAACGAACGACGCTGGCCCGCAATCGGTCAAGCCTTGAATGGCTTAGGCTACGGCTATCGCGTCGTGACCGAACGGCATCTGCGGCGAGCGCCGCGATGGCAGACGATCACTGGCATCTACCGTGACAGGCATGCCCCTCGCCCGGCGCGCGCCACGATGGATGGGGTGAAAGCACTTTTCAAGCGTGCGGAAACACTCAGCGTCGGAGACATCCTTGCCTGCTTTCCGGAGCTTGAACAGAGGCACGTCCATCACCTCCTGCGCCACCTCTTCCTCGTTCCGGTCTCGCTCGACGTCTCGCTTGACATGCAATTTCGCGTTCGCCTCGGCCCCGGCTACCGAGCCTGGGACCGGAACGCTTTACCACCGGAGGCCTACGAATGAGAAAGTTCGAGTTTGCGCCAGGAGTTCCATTTTTCCTCAAAGGAGTGCCTTACAAGTTCATCGCTCAGATCGCAGCAGGCGGGCGGGATAGCTGGATTGTCGCCAATCGCAATGATCCAGAGCCGCTCCAGGAGCGCTTCCTCGTTCATGAGTTGGACAAGCTATATGATGAGGGCTTCCTCCAAGGCGACTTTAGCGATGACGGTGAGCAGCCGGAGACACCACGATCCCAGCGGCAGCAGCGCCGGCGCGATATCCCTTTCTCCGACCTCAATCCCAAGGACAAGGCAACGATCCAATTTCGTCTTGCGGTCTTGCGCGCTGTCGACGAGGAGACATCGCCGGGTTTGCGCAATGTCCCGATCAGGGTCGAAGGCGAGCTGGTCTTTAAGCGCGGCAAGAAAAAGCCCGAGACAGTTTTGTCGCAGAAACTGGAACAACTCGGACGTCGACTCGGTCTCGAGATCCTGGGCAAGGAGCAATCTATCTGTGTCTCGGCTTATTACGAATGGCGCAGTCTTCTGCACACAGGCCAGCATCGAAACGATCTCGCCGGCGATCTGCAGGGCCGGGGCAATCGCAACCAGCTTGCACTGGAGGCCCGCGACATCATCCGAGACGTGATCGCGATCAAGCTGCATGAGGCAAAGGCCAGGGGGAAGGTGGGGCGGAAACCGCTTGTGGCCATGAATGACATCATCGCCAAATCAAAGCTGGAGATTGAGAAAAGGCAGCTGATAGAGCCGGAGATCCTCAACCTGCGGGTTCCGAGCCGCCCTGTCTTTTACAAGATCTACAAGACCTTTCCGAAGTTCCTACGGGACATCGCAGCTTATGGCTATGCGGAAACCAAGCAGCGGTACCGCTACCCGAACCCGGAACAGGTGCCTGACGGTTGCCTGTCCATCGTACAGTTCGACGAGACCCGCCTCCCCACTTTCGTCGTACACGAGGCGCTCGGCATCCCCTTAGGACGTCCATGGCTTGCCTGGCTGGTCGATGAGTATTCAGATTGTATCGTCGGCTTCTACCTCGGATTTTCGCCGCCCTCCGACATGGTTTTCGCCGCCGTCTTACGCCACGCCTGCTCGCGCAAGAGCTATATTCAGGCCGAGTACCCGACGATCGCCCGGCCCTTCATCTACTCGGGCGTACCGAGAATGGTCATCTTCGACAACAGCCTGCAGGCTCACTCCAACTCCATCGCGGAGATTTGTGGCAACATCGATATCGGCTACCGCTTTACGCCGGCGCGCATGCCCTGGGTGAAGGGGCAGGTTGAGGGAGCCTTCAGGATCGCGAACGAGACCTGGCTTAAGCACATGAGCGGGTTCGTGCTCGACATCGGGCGACGGTTCGACATCAGTGAGTACGATCCGGCCAAGAACGCGGTGATGGGATTCCGGCATCTTCTCCTTGTCCTCCATCACTTCCTCGACCACTACCACCATCGTAAGCCTGAGAATGCCACGATGAGCCGGCACGACCGATGGCTGGAAGGCACCCGCATCATGAAGCCCGAGTTTCTCGAGCGCGGGACCGATCTCGACCGCATCTTTGGGATCGTCCGTAAGGGCAGATTAGAACAGCGGCTCGATCATAGAGGAGTCCGATACAGGGGTCTGTGGTACTACAGCGATGAGCTCCACGAGCTTCGCACCAACCATGGCGACGTGCTCGACGTCGAAGTGAAACACAATCCTCTGAATATGCGTAAAGTGTTCGTCCGCCTGCCCAACGGCCGCGACCGCAGCTGGGTCGAGGCCCATGCTCTGGAAGCGGACTATGCCTCAAAGGTCGATCTACATATTCACGATCTTTACCGGCGCCACGCCGAACGCATGTTTGGCAAGAGCGACGGGACATCCGATTGGATGAATGCTGCGCATCATCTGCACGAGATGATCCGATCGTCGGCTCCCGACGCACTCTCGATCCAGTCCCGAACCCTGTTTGCACGCTCTCTTGGGATCGATACGGCGCATTACTTTGCCGATATCGATCATGACGGCAATATCGGGCCAGCCTTACCCGCGGGCCAGCGGCTGGATCCCTTCTTTCAGCAATCCCCTGCCTTGCCTTCACAGGAACTGACGCCAGCCCCGCCTCCCGAACAGGACGCCGGGTCGAAAGCCCCTATCCCCCCAGAACCCCGGAAATCCCGCAAAATTCCAGTCTTCGGTTCGGACCAGTCACTGGGGAGTAAACTATGAGTAGCGTTCTACAGGTTCTTGAATCGCCCCCCGAAATCCCTCCGGCCCAGGACGATCTCTGGAGCGCGATGGATCGCGTCTTCATTGAGCATCCGGCCTTTGCCGCCGTTCAGGCACGGATCGAACGGCTTCTCACCCGGCATGGGACGGCCAATGCTTTGCCCTGCATACCCTTCGTGGGGCCGACGGGCATCGGCAAGACCACGATCTTCCGCAAGTTGCGGGATAAGTATCCGGCCCAGCGGAATGCCCGGCGGCTGCTCCTCGAGGACGGAGCAATCCTCATCGCGGACCACGTCCCTGTCCTGTTTGTCCGGATGCACCCTAAACCCAACGCGATCGCTCTGCTCAGAAGGATGCTCAAGGCGCTGGGCGCACCGCACGCCGAGAAGGGAAAGCGCGAGAGCCTCGAGGAGAGGCTCGGTCTCTATCTTGAGGCCTGCGGAACGAAGCTTGTTGTCCTCGACGAGGGGCAGCGGCTCGTCGATAAAACAGGAGCGATCACAGCCCAGGACGTCGTCGATTCGATCAAGGACATCCACGAGGTAGTTGGCGTCTCCTTCGTCATTCTCGCCCTGCCGCGGATCCGGTCGCTCATCGCCGAGGACGCCCAGATTAATCGCCGGTGGGATGAGCACAGCATCAAGCCCTATGCCTGGGGCAATCTCAAGGATGAGGAGGGACCGAAGTCACGCGCCAACTTCATCGGTCTGCTGGTGGCATTCCAGAGGGAGTGTCGGCTCCCATTCGCGGAGGAGATCGACGTCTTGGACGACGCCGTCGCCTTGCGCTTCTACTATGCATGCGCTGGCGTGATTGGACGGTTGAAGGATCTGCTCAAGGGCGCGATGGACATCGCCTCGGACGACGGTGCGGCCATCAGTTCCGTCGATTTCGACCTGCTGTCCCGCGCCTTCCGACAGGTGTTCCAGAAGGAGATGCGGGAAAACCGGTTTCAGGATCCGTTCTCGCGCACCTGGACGCCGTGCCTGCCACCCGCATTGCCGGACGACGATATCACGCTCGCTCGAAAGAAGACACGTGGCCGCAAGAAGGAGCACGATGCGATGGTGCGGATGGTGCTGACGAAATCATGAGCCATCCAAAGGATCGCGCTGGTCGCGAGCAGGGATGGCCTCGAAGATAGAATTCCAAGCCCACTCGAAAGACCCTTTAGCCATCGGTCTCTCACCATCGCCGTTGAAGGAGAACGCTCATGGAACGAACGTCCCGATCTGAAGCCATGTGGACCATGACACCCTCTTCGATATCGGAGCCGGCGCAGGGCCCGATATCGGATCGCCGCCTTGTCATCCGATCTGGCATTCTCCCGTGTGAGAACGTACGCGGGTGGCTGCTCCGGCTTGCAAGCCTCAACGGCCTGCTCGGCATTCGGGGTGTGCTGTCCATGGCGGATATCGGCCATAAAAGTCGGCCCCCGAGAGACGATCTCGTGGCGTGTCTTGCCCGTGTAACGGAGGTCGAACCCGAGGTCATTGCGAAGCACATGCCGGTGGTTGCACCGGAGCGATGGGCCGTTTGTGCTGGGATCCCGGGGCATCACCTCACCTCACGTGCCACCCTCGGGCAAGGCGCGCGGGTGTGTCCGGCCTGCCTTTCCGAGCGACAGGTCATCCCCGCACACTGGGATCTTCGGTTCCGGACGGCCTGCCCCATCCACGGTTGCTACATGCTTCAGGCCTGCGACGCCTGTGGCGAAACCATCCGCTGGGCCCGCCATCACGTGAACCGGTGCGGGGCAAACGGCTGCCGGCGGCCTTTGAGCCAGGCCGCTACCGTCGTGGCGCCCCCGGAGGTTATCGACCTGATGGCTTGGTTGGACGAACTCGTCGATCGTTCCCTGCCCGAGACTTCCAGGCTTCACGCGGTGTTCGGGCGGATGGAACTGACCGAGGCGTTGAGGCTGATTTCTCTGCTTGGACACCCTCTGGGACGCAATGGTTCATCGGAGGACCCGGCAACGGAAGCCAAGACCATCGTGGAAACCGCAGCCTTGGCATTATCGAATTGGCCGAGCGGATTCCATGCACTGCTCGAACGCACGCGGGATGCCACACGAGTACGCGAAACCCGTAGTCTCGATGAGTTTCCCCTCTATGAGGCGTTGGCCCAGATCCAAGGGCGTGCGCCGGACAAGCGCTTGGCGGCGGCTGCGCCGGTTCTCAAAGCAGAGATCCTGGCCTACCTTGGACAGCGTGAGGAGCCGGCCAAGACGCAATGGCGGCTTCGCAGGCACTCAAGCAAGAATTCCAATGAATGGGCCACCGCAGACGAGGCAGCAAAACTCCTCAACATGCACAATGCAGCCGTCCAGCGGCTCGTCCAAGTCGGGCATCTCGAAGGCAGCTTCCATAAAGGAGGCTCGTATTCCTACCTGCTCGTCCGCCGGACGAGCCTGCAAGCCTTCGCCGCAGCGGCAAACCGGGACAGCAAACGCGATGCGTTCAAATCTCAGACAGGCGCCCTGAGTGCAGAGGACGCGGCAGACGTCTTGGGGATCAGCAGACGCTTGGTCGAACAGATCGATCAGGCAGGATGGTTCACGCCGATCTCGCGCTTTCCGATGGCCTACTTCACGCCCGATTCTGTGACACACCTGGTCGATCTCTTTGCAAAAGCTTTGCGGGCCAGGAAGGTCGCCCCCGCCGATCAGTGCCACCCGTGGCTGAAGCGGGGCCAGTTCTACCTTGGTCTGCCTGATCTGATTGAAGCGGTTTCCACCGGCGCTCTGGGCCCGGTCGCGATGGATCCGCGGCGCATGGGGCTAACCCGCTATCTGTTCGATGCGCATGATATCGCGGAATACCTCAAGCGTCGTCAGGTTGGCTCAGCCGTGAGTGTGACACAGGCGCAGGAGATGCTGAATTGCGGCTGGGGCGATGTTCCCCGCCTGATCGAGGCGGGGTTTCTAGTCCAGGCCGCGAAGGGGATCTCCGTGGACAGCCTGCAGGCCTTTAGCAAGGATTATGCGTGCCTGAGCGTCCTGGCGGACGAGTATGAAGTGACCCCTACCTTTCTCTCAGGTCAGCTCAAGGCGCGTGGGCGCCGCCCGTTCCTCATGAACAACGGGGTGGGCCAACGGATGTTCTGGCGCAGGGCCGATGTCAGGGCCGAGATCGGCGCGATCCTGGCCGAGCACTCCGCGCCGGCGAAGATTGGGCAGACCACGTCCCGTCGGCAGGAAGGCGAACGAAAACCCCGGGGCTCCAGTCGCCGGGAATCCCCTCCGGCAAGGGCGCGATGACGCTCTTGCCGTCCGGCCTTACCCAGCACCTTGTGGCCCTTGCAACGGGGGCCGTCCGGAATCCCAGCATGAACCGTGACCTCACGGGGTCGCATCCCGCGTCGGCCCGCGCCGGAGGCATTCAGCGGAATCCGATCCGGGCAGCTTCAGCGTGGTCGCTTTCTCCCTTCCGGACGATCTGGCAGTTGTCGGGAGCGGTCGCGGCGTCAGACAGGCTCTTCAGCCTTGCAATCTCGTCTCCTAGCGTCTCGTTCCCGACGCGCAGGTGCCGCTCGTCAGCCGAAGCGTCCCGTTCATCCTTCAGCGGCATGTTCTCGTTACGTGAGCCTAAGAGCTTGAACTCCATGCTCGACATTGGCCGACAGCCCTTCGACTAGGCTGAGCCGCTCGAGCTCGGGCAAGCCAAAGCAGGGAAGAAACGTATTGTTTCTGAATGGCCTCGCCTCGCTTCTGAAAACCCTTCCGCTCCAGTTTGCACCGCTTACCTCATCCGAAAGGATTCAAGCTTCGTTCAAGAACGCTCCAACGTGTTGAAGGAGCGGATCTCCGGCGCTGCTAGGGCACCGAGATAGATAGAAGGACCTGCTTGCTCCGCAGGATGTCAAAGCGTTGCGCTCGCTTCTGGCCAGTACCGCGTATCGTGGTAGACCCGAGCCGCCATTGGGATGACCGCCTCTTCATTCGAGGAGCTTCCGGCTCATTGAAGCTGTACCATTCAGGAACGCCTGCGTCGCTACTCGAACTCAGCTGAGAGTTCGCGACTAGACCAGGTTTTCAGGCGGCATCCGAGCCAGTTGAGCTTTGACAACCTGAACGCGCCCTTGGTTGACCAATTGCTCTGCGGTCTGGCCGTCGAGACCTGAAAGAGGCCGTGTCCGATACCAGGCAACTGCACGTGCCGTCGAGCCTGCCCACGGGAGAACCAGGTTGATAACTTCAATCGCGTCCGTGAGGCGATCCGGATTGCTCTCGTTAGGTTGATCGCCACCGTCGAGCATAGCCGCCGCCAGGGCTTGTCGATCCAGAGTTTGCTCGGGATCTCTCAGACCATGGTTTTCTCTTTGTCTCTCCCGCCGCATCGCAACTTCATTGAGCACGACCGCGCACCATCCCAAAGCACAGACAAGAGCAGGCATCACAGCCGAATAGAGAAACCAGAACTCATTCAGGTGCCCAGCTCGATACGCCCACCAGCCGGCAAGCACCATGACGGCAGGAAAGACAATACCGAAGAAAAGCGGAGACTTGCCCATTCGCCCTCTCATCCGCTGCTCATGCGGGCCAATCGATCGCCGAAACGGTTAGTCCGGTGGCCGGCGATCTGCGCCAAGGTGAACCGGTTTCTCCTTATGATTGCACTCATCAATGGCAGCGCTTTCTGCTCGGCGGCAGGCCCTCAAGCACGGATACAGCGCTCGCATCGTAGCCATCGATCACCATCGCGACTTCAGATAGCTTCTCCTCAAGGGCGCGTTTGATCAGAGCCTCGATTTCACATATGAGCAAGCCATAGCCCGCCAGCCTTTGAACGAGCGCTGTGATGGCTGGATCGAGTGGTTGGAACTCGGACCAATGGTCTTCACTATCGCAAGTATGGGCCATGTCGTACTTCAACATCCGGTTTGAAACAGTTATCGCGCATTCAGCCAGGGATGCCTTCCGGCGGGATCTTGCCATCCTTTCCAAAGCGGAATCGCTCAACGTGGATCTCCCCTCTGGGATCAATCCGTCCGTAAACCATTCCTGGGAATGTCTGGGAGCCCAGAGTTTGGAAACCGTCAGGGTAGACAGCGGTGTAATGGATCAAGACACGGGCACGGCCATCGAAGTTTCGATCTGGGTGTATAGCAATCGAGACTGGGTCGCACTCGATTCCGTGAAAGCTGAATGCGATGCCTTTACCCTCGTAGTAATCGACAATCGATGACCACCCGGGCAGATCCTCAATCAAAGACGAGCGGATTTCCTCGGCAATTTTCTGACAAAGTTCCGGGGAGGAGATCGGACCGGTATCCATGGCCCTACCGGTCCGGGTCACTGGGAAGTAGCGTCCGACGACAAGAGCGGGGCAACAATATTTTTCTTCCAGGGCCCATGATGGAGCGCTACCCGTATTCGACCACCAGCGAAGTCATTCATCTCTGCAAATATAGCATAACGGATCATACGGATCCATCGTGGTTCTATTGATTGCAGCTCACTGAGTCGTTTTATTAGAAAACCGAAATAAAAACCACGTTTACGGCTCTATAATTCGAAGGAGAGCAAACTTTTGATTTTGGTTTCTACGGTTGTGTTCCGCCACTGGCACTGCCCGTATCTAGCGATAATACCCCTACTTCTCGGCTTTCGGTCATTTTGCGGCTGATTGAAGCCGGCAGGGGAAAGCTTCCTGCCACGTCGAAGCCCTAGTACAAGGCTCGTTGCCAATAGGAATACGATTTCGAAATCTGATCCAGGTGAGAGGGGCCTGATGGAAACCGTTTCCGGCTTTTGCTTAACAAATATTCCGGCAATGATGGAAATACTTTACATGAGGGTGGAGACTTGGTTGTTTGGAACACCCTAAACCTTTGCAATTGCTAAAGTTAGCTTCGTCGCATTTGGTTACAGGTCCATCCTCTGCATCGAAGAGCGCTGATTAGTCGGTCGTGGCCTTAAAGCGAGGTTCGCGTCGCTTAAGCTGCCGGACTACTCCGCGGCATTGGCCCGGAACGCGGCGATGAAAGCCGGCGCCGCTTCTGCCACGGCTGCGAGCGAGTATCCGCCTTCCTGAACGATCAGGGTCGGCAGGTCGATCTTGCCCCAGATTTCTCCAATCCGGGCGAAGGCGTCCGACGTGACCTTGAGTTTCGACAACGGATCGTCCCGATGGGCATCCCAGCCGGCCGACAGCACCAGCGCCTCGGCACCGTGGGCCTGAACCGCCAGCGCCAGCCGCTGGTTGGCATCGATGAAGGCTTCGTCGTCGGCGCCCGGGGCAAGCGGCAGGTTGTGATTTGCTCCTTCGCCTGGCCCCACCCCGATTTCATCGGCGTATCCGGCGTAATGCGGATAATAGGACGACGGATCGGTATGCACCGATCCGTAGAAGACATCCGGGCGCGTATAGAAGATCGCCTGGGTGCCATCGCCGTGATGGGTGTCGAAATCGACGATGGCGACTTTGGGAAAATGGCTGCGCAGCATCGCGGCCGCGATGGCGGCATTGTTGAAGAAGCAGAAGCCCGAAGCCCGGTCGGCATAGGCATGGTGCCCCGGCGGGCGGCAGAGAGCAAAGGCGGCGCGTTCCCCGGCCAGGACTGCCTCCGCACCGGCAATCGCCGCCTGCGCTGACGCGTAAGCGGCCTGGAACGTGCTCCCCATGATGGCGCAGGACATGTCGCCGATATACCAGCCCGCTTGGCCGAGAATCCCGGTCGTGCGTGGCTTGCCCCGCTCCTCCAGCTCTATGCCGGAACCGCGATACGGATGGACGTTCGGCAACACCTCCGGGCCGTGATGGGGCAATTCCATGAAGCGCTCGTAGGCCCCCTCGATGAAGGCCACATAATGTCCGGCGTGAACGGCCAGGATGGCATCGCGGCCGAAATCGCCCGGGTCCGTCAGGACCAGGCCCTTCCTCTCGAGAGCCTCGAGGAGCGTCGTCGCCCGCTCAGGGTTTTCAAAGGGATCCACGATCCGCCCATGCACCATGTACTGCTTGGGCCGGTGGGTCAGTTGGGCTTCCGAGAAGAACAGCTTCATGGTCGTGGTCCCGGATGTTGAAGGTTCAGGGGGAGGCGGCCTCCTCGGCCTCGTCGACCACCGTCCAGGAATGGGTGATCTTGGCCACGGCGCCCAGCATGATCGAGGCGGAGCAATACTTTTCCTTGGAAAGCTCTATCGCCCTCTCCACCTTGGCGGGAGCAAGGCCCCTGCCCTTGACGCGGTAGTCGATGTGGATCGCGGTGAAGACCTTGGGATCGGTTTCGGCCCGCTCGGCAGCGACCTCGACATCACAATCCGTCACCTTCTCGCGGCCTTTCCTGAGGATCTGAACCACATCGAATGCCGTGCAGCCGCCCAGCCCGATGAGAAGCATCTCCATGGGACGGATGCCGAGATTGCGGCCGCCATATTCGGGCGCTCCGTCCATGACAACGGCATGGCCGCTGCCGGATTCGCCCACGAACATCATGCCATCGACCAGTTTGACCCGCGCTTTCATGTGGCTCCTGTCCTTGTAATGCCTGACGCGTTGCACACGCCCTTATACCGCTAACGCAGGGACATGGCGCAAATCCAGCTAGCTCCGCGTTTTGTCCTCAGGCTATGACACGGGCGAAGCGACCAGGGATTCCCATCATGACGCCTTCCACGGACATCAAGCGGCTTATCGAGATCATGGCGGCCCTGCGCACGCCCGGAACGGGCTGCCCCTGGGATCTGGAGCAGGATTTCGCGTCGATTGCCCCCTATACGCTCGAGGAAGCCTACGAGGTCGTCGACGCCATCGAGCGTGGAGATCTGGCCGATCTGCGGGATGAGCTCGGGGACCTGCTGCTCCAGGTCGTTTTTCACGCCCGCATGGCGGAAGAGCAGGGAGCGTTCGCCTTCCCGGATGTGGTCGAAGCCATCACGAGGAAGCTCATCAGGCGGCATCCTCATGTCTTTGGAGACATCAAGGATCTCTCGCCCGAGGAGGTGAAGAACCTCTGGGACAGGATCAAGGCCGAAGAGAAGGTCGAGCGGGGTGCGGCCCGCGAGAAGATGGGCCACCTGCCGGAGGCCCACGAGGCCGGATTTCTGGGCGGAATTCCGACGGCCCTGCCCGCTCTGACCCGTGCCCAGAAGCTGACGGCGAAAGCCGCGAAGGTCGGCTTCGACTGGCCGGAAGCCATTCAGGTCATCGATAAGATTCATGAGGAGCTTGAGGAAGTTAAAGAAGCCTCTTCATCCGGAGCGCGAGACCGGATCGAGGATGAGATCGGCGATCTTCTGTTCTCCGTCACAAACCTCGCCCGCCATTTCGGCATTGATTCCGAGCGTGCCCTGCGGCGAACGAACGCCAAGTTCGAAAGGCGGTTCAAGGCGATCGAGAAGGCCCTCGAAAAGCAGGAACGAACCCTCGACGAGGCTTCCCTCGAAGAGATGGAAGAGCTCTGGGTCGCCGCAAAGCGCGCCGAGCGCGAGACCGGCCCGTCCTCATAGGACGCGGGCTTCGGGGAACCGGTTCAGGAAGCGGGGCTCCTTGCCGGCCACGAGGCGAACCTGGAGGATGGTATGCCCATTCTCCGTGGTCTCCCGATCGAGGATCTCCGTGTTCTCGTGCAGCCAGGCCAGCCCCTGCCCGTCCTCCGGAGCCACGTCGACCTCATAGGTCGGGCGCCCCATGGCCAGGTGCTGTTCGATGGTGGCGAGGAGCTCGGGAATGCCGTCGCCCGTCAAGGCCGAGATGAGGATCGGCCTCCTCTCCTCATCGGTTCGATGCGAGGCCGTGTCCAGCCTCTCGCGGTCCTGCGGCGATAGAAGGTCCGCCTTGTTCCAGACCTCGATGATGCGTCTCGTATCGTCAGGGTCGATGCCAAGCTCCCGCAGGACAACGGCGACGTCGCCGGCCTGGGCCTCGGTTTCCCCATGAGACACATCGCGGACATGGAGCAGGATGTCGGCTTCCACAACGTCTTCCAGGGTCGCCCGGAAGGCCGCGACCAGCATGGTCGGCAGATCGGAGATGAAGCCGACCGTATCCGACAGGATGGCCTTCTCGCCATGTGGCAGCTCGATGGCACGGGATGTCGGGTCGAGGGTGGCAAACAGCATGTTCTCGGCCAGAACATCGGCTTGGGTCATGCGGTTGAAGAGGGTCGACTTGCCCGCATTGGTGTAACCGACGAGCGCGATGATCGGGTAAGGCACCCGCCTGCGGCTGGTGCGGTGGAGGGAGCGTGTCTTCACGACGCCCTCAAGATCCCGTTCGATCCGGTTCATGCGCTCCTGGATCAGGCGCCGGTCGGCCTCGATCTGCGTTTCGCCTGGACCTCCGAGGAATCCGAAGCCGCCGCGCTGGCGCTCCAGGTGGGTCCAGGAGCGGACCAGCCGGCCCTTCTGGTAGGACAGATGGGCCAGCTCGACCTGAAGGGTGCCCTCCTTCGTCCGGGCCCGACGCCCGAAGATTTCAAGGATCAGGCCGGTGCGGTCGATGACCTTGGCGCCCCAGGCCTTCTCGAGATTGCGCTGCTGCACCGGGCTGAGGGCGCAGTCCATGACCACGAGGCCGATCTCCTCGGCCCGGATCAGCCCGGCAAGTTCGTCAACCTTGCCGCTGCCGATGAAAGTGGCCGGTCGAGGCGACGAAAGGGGGGTTATCAGCGATTGGACGATGGTCAGGTCGATCGCCAGTGCCAGGCCGGTGATTTCATCGAGGCGCGCCTCGGGAGGGCGTGGATTGACACCCTCCCCGTCTGCGTCAGGCAAACCGCGCCGCCTGCGGGTCAGGTAGGGGCCGATCACGAGCGTCCTTGTGCCCGCCGCGACCTCTTTTTCAGGTTCGGCAAGCTGAGCGAGACGTTCTTCCCCCGGACTACGCGGTTCCGTCACCTCAGGCCTTCTCGCCAGCCTCGTCGATCTGGTCGAACAACTGTACGGGCTGCCCTGGCATGATGGTGGAAATGGCGTGTTTGTAAACCAGCTGGGAATGACCATCCCTGCGCAGAAGGACGCAGAAGTTGTCGAACCAGGTGACGACGCCCTGAAGCTTCACCCCGTTGACGAGGAAGATCGTCAGAGGGATTTTCTGCTTCCGGACATAATTCAGAAAGGTGTCCTGAAGATTCTGCGCGCGATCGCCCGCCATTGAAGTTGCCTCGCCAGCCCATCGCCGCCGGTCTTGGCTATGGGGCCGCCTGAATATGGTTGTCCGCTTTCGTGCGGTCGGTGACCGGCAGATCTATTACAGGGCGAACAACAGCGTTCGGCAAGGGGGGCGCAACGGTTCTACTCCCTCGGAGCATATTTTCCCGTGGATTGTAGGTTTCCGTTCTTCTCGGCCCGAAAACGACTGCCCTTCCTTGTAACAATGAAGCGCCATCAACCTCCGATCCCGAGGGATTTCAGCTTCCGGTGCAGCGCCGAGCGCTCCATCCCGATGAACTCCGCGGTTCTGGAGATGTTGCCGCTGAATCGGGCGATCTGCGCGAGGAGATACTCCCGCTCGAAGATCTCGCGGGCCTCACGAAGAGGCAGGCTCATGAGCTTCTCGCCCCCTGCCCCGCCCGGAGTGCTCGGAACGAGCGCACCGATCTCGGTGGGCAGCATGTCGGCGGTAACTTCCGCATCGGGCTCGCCGGAGGTAAGAATCATCAGCCGTTCGACGTTGTTGCGGAGCTGCCGCACATTGCCCGGCCAGTCGTGCGATTGCAGGACCGCCATGGCGTCCTCCGCGATGCGCCGCTTCGGGAGGCCCGTCGTGGACGAGATCTGCTCCATGAAGAACTCGATCAGCTCCGGCACGTCCTCGCGCCGCTCGGCAAGGGACGGCACCCGGATCGGGATCACGCCGAGCCGATGGAAAAGGTCTTCCCGGAACTGGCCCGCCGCGATGGCGGCAGGCAGGTCCCGGCTGGACGACGACACGATGCGCACATCCACATGGACCCGGGTCGTTCCGCCGACGCGCTGGAAGTTCTGGTCGACCAGGACGCGCAGGATCCTGTTCTGCGTTTCCCGCGGCATGTCGGCGATCTCGTCGATGTAGAGAGTGCCGCCATGGGCCTCCTCGAGAGCGCCCACGCGGCGTCCGCCGCTTCCGCCTTCGGTGCCGAAAAGCTCCGCCTCCATGGTGTCGGGCGTGATGGTCGCGGCCGAAAGAACGACGAACGGGCCGTTGGCCCGGGTGGAGAGGCTGTGGATGGTCCTGGCCGTCAGTTCCTTGCCCGAACCAGGCGCGCCCGTGATCAGGATGCGCGCATTGGTGGGCGCCGCCCGTTCCACCGCCTGCCGGAGCTGGTTGATGACGATCGACCGGCCCGCGATGCGGCTGGCCTGAACGGAACGCGAGCGCAGATCGCGGACCTCGCGCTTCAGGCGCGACGCCTCGAGGGCGCGTTCGGCGACGAGGACGAGCCGGTCGGCCTTGAACGGCTTCTCGATGAAATCGTAGGCCCCGGCCTTGATGGCGGAGACGGCCGTCTCGATGTTGCCGTGGCCGGAGATCATCACGACCGGCAGGTCAGGGTGCTGGGCCTTGATGATCTCCAGAACCTGAAGCCCGTCGAGCCGGCTTCCCTGCAGCCAGATATCGAGGAAAACGAGGTGAGGACGCCTTGTCTCGATGGCGGCCAGGGCCTCATCGGACGTGCCGGCGGTGCGGGTCCGGTGCCCCTCATCCTCGAGAATGCCGGCCACCAGCTCACGAATATCGACTTCGTCGTCGACGACGAGAATATCAGCGCTCATAGGCTTGCCCTGTGAGAGTCATTTCGGCTGGAAGCGGCCGATGTCTCTTCCGATGCAACGTGTTTCGTCTTTGGGATCCACATGCGAACCTGCCCGCCCCGTCCAGTGGGATTGTCGGCCAGTTCCATGCCCCCTCCATGGTCTTCCAGAATCTTTGCAACGATCGGCAGACCCAGTCCGGTTCCACCCTCGCGCGTCGTCATATAGGGCTCCAGCAGCCGCTGTCGGCCCTCGACCGGAAAGCCCTTGCCGTTATCGGTGACGGCCAGGATCAGATAATCCGGATGGGAGTCGTCGAGGAGCACCGAGATCTGCGCCGGGCCTCTCTCGTCCTCCGGCACCGCCGCAATCGCCTCGGTCGCATTCTTGACGATGTTCGTCACCGCCTGAGAGACGAGCCGCCGGTCGAAAGGTACGATGAGGGGCCCGGCAGGAACCTGATCGACGAACTCGATCTCCGGATGGGCGATCTTCATCATGAAGATCACCTGGCGGATCGTCTCGGCCAGATCCTCGTTGCCGATGGTCGGCTTCGGCATGCGGGCGAATGACGAGAACTCGTCGACCATCCGCTTGATGTCGTCGACCTGCCGCACGATGGTGTCCGTGCATTGATCGAACACCTCCCGGTCCGTGGTGATCACCTTGCCGTATTTCCGGCGGATGCGTTCGGCCGAAAGCTGGATCGGCGTCAGAGGGTTCTTGATCTCGTGCGCGATGCGCCGCGCCACGTCCGCCCAGGCGGAAGTCCGCTGCGCCAGAACAAGATCCGTGATGTCGTCGAGGGTGATGACGAGGTCCCTCTGCCCTCCCCGCGCCTGCTCGCTTGTCACGCGAACGTTGATGGTGCGCTCCTTGCCCTTACGGGAGATGTGGATCTGCTCCTGCATCAGGCGCTGGCGTCCCTGGCTCATTTCTTCGACGAGGGGAGCGACCTCCGGCAGCACCGTCGTAACGGGCTGGCCAAGCAACTCCTTGTGCGAGGCGCCGAGCAGAGCCTCAGTCGACGGGTTGACGATGGTGATCTGCCCTCGGGCATTGACGCCGATGACGCCGGCGGAAACGCCAGCCAGGACGGCTTCGGTGAATCGCCGGCGCCGGTCCATGAGATCGCTGGCGGTCGTCAGCCCATCGTGCTGACGGCGCAGTTCCGAGGTCATCTTGTTGAAGGTCTCTCCCAGATGGCCGAGATCGCCCTCCCCCCGCCGGACGGGCACCTGGACGTAGAAGTTACCGGTCGCCACCTGATCCGTCGCATGGATGAGGCGCCGGATGGGAGCGACGAGGCGGTTGGCGAAGTTCAGCCCGAACCAGATGGCGGAGAGCAGCACGATCAGCGCGATCAGCGTGAACATGGACGCGAAGGCGATCTGAATGCCCGCCTTCTTCTGATCCAGCGCCTCATAGAACGCAACGCCCGCTTCCGCGACCTGGGGGAATTCCAGCGCGCGCGGATCGACTTCCCTGGCCACGTAGAGGATGCGTCCGCCATGGGCATCCAGCTTCAAGGCCGAGCGAAAGATGTTGCCGGATTTCGGGAAAAGGCAGAGCGCCTCCCGGCTGCTCGCCTCCCGCAGGTCCGTTTCCGACGGCGGGGGTACGTTTTCGAGCTTCTTGGCCTCGATTCTCTCGACCACGGAGCCATCCGTGTCCACGATCATGGCGAGAGGAAAGCCGAGGAAGATGGAGCGGGAATTCATGAATTCCCGAAAGAGGTTGCGATCCGCGTCGAAGAGAACTTTGGCACGATTGAGATCCGCTGCCATCAGCTGGGTTTCTCGGGCGAGCGTCCGGCACTGCAGCTCGCGATAGGACCGGGCGATGGAGACCGTGTTGGTCATCAAGTCTTTCAGCGCCCCGGTGAACCAGGGATCGAGGCCGCGCTCCAGGGTGACCGTCGCGACGGCCGCGACCAGGATAGCCGGCAGAACCGCTACGAGGCTGAAGAGCCCGACGATTCTCACGTGAAGGCCTGCGGCTGCCGCCCCTGCCCGGCGCTCCCGCACGAGCTTCCGGGCCTGCCAGGCGACGATCCCGAGGAGCAGCGCAATCAGCAGGCCATTGAGCAGGAAGACCCAGATCACGACGTTATGGGTCGGCAGCAGCGGCGTTGCGCCGGCCAGGATCAGGAACGTGGCGAGAGCCGAAGCCAGAGCCGACAGAACGGCGCCGTATCCCAGCCAGCCGAGGCCGCTCTGGGACGGTTCAACCGCCGGCCGTTGCGCAATGGTGTCCTGTTCGATCAAGACTGGAGCCCCGCCAATCGGGTGCTCTCCGTTCCGCACCCCGTCACTGGGTGATGCACCAACACAACACTGTGGTCAAATTATTACAGCCGGAGCGTTCAACTCCGGTTGGTTCGGACCACCATAAGCTCGAGGTCCCGCACCTTCTTGCGAAGGGTATTGCGGTTGACCCCGAGAAGCTCGGCCGCCCGAATCTGGTTGCCCCTCGTGGCTGCAAGCGCAGCGCCGATCAGCGGCCCCTCGATCTCGCGCAGGACGCGATGATAGAGCCCGGGCGGCGGAAGCGTGTCCCGGAAACCGGAGAAATACTCGTTCAGGTGCCGCTCGACGGCATCGGACAATCCCTCCGAGTTCGATTGAGCCGGCTGAGCCGCCTTCCCGACGGGCTGCGGGGGCAGCAGAGGCTGTGGATCGAGCTCCGCGTCGATGATGGCTCCTGTGATGGTGTCCTGGGGATACAGCGCCGCCAAACGTCGCACCAGGTTTTCCAGCTCGCGGACGTTTCCCGGCCAGCGGTAGCGCTTGAGCCGGTCCATCGCCTCCACGTCGAGCTGCTTGCGTGCGAGCCCCTCCTTCTCCACCAGCATGAAGAAGTGACGGGCCAGATCCGGAATGTCCTCGACCCGCTCGCGCAGCGGCGGAAGGCGCAGGGGCACCACGTTGAGGCGGAAATAGAGATCCTCGCGGAAGAGGCCCTGCTGGATCAGCACGCGCAGGTCCTTGTTCGTCGCTGCCACGATCCGGACATTGGTCTTGATCGGCACGCGGCCGCCGACGGTGGTGTATTCGCCCTGCTGGAGAACGCGCAGGAGGCGGGTCTGGGCCTCCATGGGCATGTCGCCGATCTCGTCCAGGAACAGCGTGCCGCCCTCGGCCTGCTCGAAACGTCCCGTGCTGCGGGCGGTCGCGCCGGTGAAGGCACCCTTTTCATGGCCGAAGAGCTCGGATTCGATCAGCTCTCGCGGGATCGCCGCCATGTTGACGGCCACGAACGGGCCCTGGCGGCGCTTGCCGTAATCGTGCAGCGCCTTTGCCACCAGTTCCTTGCCGGTCCCGGATTCGCCCGTGATCATCACCGTCAGGTCGGTGGGCATCAGGCGGGCGAGCGCCCGGTAGATCTCCTGCATCGCATGGGAGCGGCCCACGAGCGGAATGTCCTCGTTCTCCGGCGACGGACCGGCTCCCGTGGGGACGTGCCGGGGCCGGGACAGGGCCCGGCCGACGACGGCGACGAGCTCCTTCAGGTCGAAGGGCTTCGGCAGGTATTCGTAAGCACCGCGCTCGGAAGCCTTGATGGCGGTCATGAACGTGTTCTGGGCGCTCATGACGATGATCGGCAGTTCCGGGCGCATCTTCTTGATGCGGGGCAGGAGGTCGAAGGCGTTCTCGTCCGGCATCATCACATCCGTGATGACCAGATCACCCTCTCCTTGCGACACCCACCGCCAGAGGGTCGCGGCGTTGCTGGTGGAGCGCACCTCGTAACCGGCCCGCGACAGGGCCTGGTTCAGGACGGTCCGGATGGCCGCATCGTCGTCAGCGAGAAGAATCTGTCCGCTAGGCATCGCTTGATCTCACAAATCGGCTCCGCGGCCGTCATCGGCGCGGTGCATGGGCAGGAGAATTCGGAATGTGGTCCGCCGGGGCGCAGGCTCGCATTCGACGATGCCGCCATGGTCGCCGACGATCTTGGCGACGAGGGCAAGCCCCAGGCCGCTGCCCTGGACCTTGGTGGTCACGAATGGATCAAACAGGTCGGTCATCAGCTCGGGAGGAATGCCGGGGCCGTTGTCGATGACGCTCAGCTCGATCGGAAGGCTGACCCGTTCCTGGGAGCCGGGAACCTGGAGCCGCACGCCGGTGCGGAACGCGGTCGAGAGAATGATCTCGCCGTCCGGCGCATCGATGCCGACCGCCTCGGCGGCATTCTTGACCAGATTCAGGATGACCTGGATCAACTGATCCCGATTGCCGAGCACGGGCGGCAGGGACGGATCGTAGTTCTCGACGAACCGGATGTGCCGGGCAAAGCCCGATTGAGCAAGGCGCTTCACATGGTCGAGCACGCCGTGGATGTTGACCGCGCCTCGCTCCACCGGCCGCTCCTCGCCGAACAGCTCCATGCGCTCCACGAGCTTCACGATGCGATCCGTCTCGTCGCAGATGAGGCGCGTGAGCAGGCGGTCGTCCTCGCTTGCCGACTGCTCGAGGAGCTGCGCCGCGCCGCGGATGCCCGACAGGGGATTCTTGATCTCGTGCGCCAGGAGGGCCCCGAGCGCCGTGATGGACCTGGCCGCCCCGCGATGAGTCAATTGGCGGTTCATCTTGTCGGCGATCGTCCGTTCCTGGAGCATGACGATCACGTTGTCGCTGTCGTCGCCCAACGGGCTGGCGGAGACGTCGACGATGCGCTCCGCTCCGAGCCGGGGACTTCCGATATCCACCCGATGCTCGCTGACGCTGGAGCCCCTCTGGCGAACGTCCTCCACCAGCGCCATCACCGGCGAGCCGAAGGGCAGGAAGTCGCTGAGCTTCTGCCGCAGCATCATGCGCAGGCTGACCTCGAAGAAGGATTCGGCCGCCGCATTGGCATGCACGATCCGGTGCTCCGGCCCGATGGCCAGAACCGGGATCGGCAACGCATTCATGATGAGGTCGTTGATGGCCGCCATCGTCATGCCGCCTCCCGACCCTGACGGCTGTAGAGGGAGCTCAGCAAGGCGATCACTGTCTGGGGTTCCTCGGATGTCACGAGAGCGGTCCGGATACTCGGCGCGACGATGAAGCCCGACGCCATGGCCGCATCGGCATAGGCCGCAAGGTGCTTGCGGGCATGCCGGATGCCGACCTTCGCGCCATAGAGCGACAGGAGTTCCTCATAGTGCTCGATGGCGATCCCGGTCATCGTCTCGGGCGACGGATCGGGGATCCTCGTGCCCTGCAGGGCAGCCCCGATCTGGCCCACGAGCCAGGGCCTTCCGACCGCGGCGCGGCCGATCATCACGGCCGCTGCGCCCGAGGCCGAGAGGCAGCATCTCGCGTCTTCGAGCGAGCCGATATCGCCATTGGCAATGACAGGGATGCCAACATTCTGGACGACGGCCGCGATGGCCCGCCAGTCGGCCTCCCCCTTGTAGAACTGCTGGCGCGTCCGGCCATGCACCGTCACGGCCCTTACGCCGAGGGCCTCGGCACGGCGGGCGAGTTCCGGCGCGTTGATGCTGCCGTGGTCCCAGCCGAGGCGCATCTTGACGGTCACGGGAACGCTCGCAGCCTGCACCGTCGCCGCGATGAGCCGGGCGGCGTGGTCGAGGTCGCGCATGAGCGCGGACCCCGCATAGCCGCCGATCACCCGCTTGGCCGGACACCCCATGTTGATGTCGATGATGCGCGCACCTGCTCCCTCGGCAACCCGTGCGGCCTCGGCCATCCAATGCGGCTCGCAGCCGGCCAATTGAACCACGTGCGGCTCGATCCCGGCTCCCTCGGCCCTGAGCTGCGCCTCCTCCGAGCCCTGCACCAGCTCGTCCGACGCCACCATTTCGGACACGACGAGACCGGCGCCCAGGCGCTTGGCAATGCGCCGGAAGGCGACATCCGTCACACCGGACAGGGGCGCGAGGACAGCCGCTGCCTCGACCTGAACAGGACCGATGCCAAAGCCGCTTGCGCCTAATTTTTGTTCAAAGTTCATTGTGCCTAATCAATAGCCATTTCCGGGCCGCGTGCAAGTCCCTCCCGCAGGGATTTGCCTTCTTCCCACCGCATGCTTAGGAGAGCGTTCATTGGAAAGAGCTTGTCCGAATGTCAGTCGCCGCCCTCATCGTTGCCGCAGGACGTGGATCAAGAGCCGGTGAAGGAATCCCGAAGCAATATCGGCCGCTGCGAGGGCAGCCGGTTCTGGCGAGAACGCTTTCGGCTTTTCTCTCTCACTCCGGAATCACTCAAACCCTCGTCGTGATCCATCCCGACGATCGTCACCTCTATGAAGAGGCGGTTCGAACCTTACCACCCCCCGCATCGACAGTTCTGCCATGCGTCCATGGCGGCGAGACGAGGCAGGACTCGGTGCGAAAAGGGCTCGAGGCTCTGGCGGACCTGAACCCCGAGCTCGTTCTCGTTCACGATGCGGCGCGGCCTTTCGTCGGCCCTGGCCTCATCGACCGGGCCATCGAGGCGGCAAGGCGCTGGAACGCGGCCGTTCCAGGAACGGCCGTCACCGATACCATCAAGGTGATCGGGGAACGCTCCGAAGTCCTCTCCACTCCGGACCGTTCGTCCCTGAGGGCGGTCCAGACGCCACAGGCTTTCCGTTTTTCGGCCCTGCTCGACGCGCACCGCAGTGCCTCCGGTTCGAACCTGCACTCGTTCACCGATGACGGCGCATTGATGGAATGGGCCGGCCTGCCGGTTCATGTCTTCGAGGGCGAGCCGGGCAACATCAAGCTGACCCATCCGGCGGATTTCCAGGAGGCCGAAAGGCGTTTGAAAGGCGATGCCATGACTTACGTAACCCGCCTCGGCACCGGATTCGACGTCCATGCCTTCGCCGAGGGCGATCATGTGTGGCTCGGCGGGATCAAGGTTCCCCATGAGCGCGGCGTCATCGCCCATTCGGACGGGGACGTGATCCTGCACGCCCTGACGGACGCTGTTCTCGGGGCTCTCGCCGATGGCGATATCGGCACCCATTTCCCGCCAAGCGATCCGCAATGGCGCGGCGCCTCCTCCGACCGGTTTCTCGCCCACGCGGTCGGGCTCGTTCGCAAGCGCGGCGGCATCGTCGATCATCTCGACGCGACTCTCCTTTGCGAGAGGCCGAAGCTGGGGCCTTACCGGGACGCGATGCGGCTGCGGATCGCCGAGATCGCCGGCCTTCGCCTGGACCAGGTCTCGCTCAAGGCGACGACGACCGAAAGGCTTGGATTTACCGGCCGCGGTGAAGGCATCGCGGCCCAGGCCGCAGCGACCATCCGATTGCCGGAGGCGAGTGCATGACGCCCGAAATGACGAGCCGCGCCGCGGCGTTGCTGGACGCCTACCGCGGAAAGGACCTCAAGATCGCGACCGCCGAGTCCTGCACCGGCGGCCTCGTGGCGGCCCTCCTGACGGAGATTTCCGGCTCCTCGGCCGTGGTGGAGCGCGGGTTCGTGACCTATTCCAACGAGGCCAAGACGGAGCTGATCGGGGTCCCGGCCGACCTGATCGCCACCCACGGGGCCGTGAGCGAGCCGGTCGCCCGGGCCATGGCCGAGGGGGCACTGGCCCATTCGCGAGCCGATGTGGCGGTGGGCATCACCGGCGTCGCTGGCCCGACCGGAGGGACGGCCGCGAAGCCGGTCGGGCTCGTTCATTTCGGCTTGGCCCGGAAAGGGGCCGCCACGGTCCACCTGGAACGGCGCTATGGCGACCTGGGCCGGGAGATTGTCCGCCGGCGGGCGGTGGAGGATGCGCTGTCGCTGCTGGAGCAGGCGGTTCGCTGATCAGGCCGTTCTAGCCCCGGCCTGCGTCTTCGGCGGCGCCCCGTAGATCTCGTCCGCTCGCTCCTCGAAGGCATCGGTGAACTTGCGGAAGGCTTTGTCGAAGACGGTGCCCATGAGAAGCCCGAGCGCGAAGCTCTTGAATTCATAGTTGATATAGAACTCCACCTCGCAACCACCGGGCACCTCACGGAAGGTCCAGCGGTTTTCGAGGTACTTGAACGGCCCGTCCACGTATTCGACCGTGATCTTCAGGCGCGGATCGTCCAGGGTCACCCGGGTGGTGAAGGTTTCCTTGATGGCCTTGTAGCCGACCGACATGGTGGCCACGAGCGTCTCGATGCCCTCTCCGCTCTGGACGCGGCGCATGACCCGCAGGCTTTCGCACAAGGGCACGAATTCCGGATAGCGCTCCACATCGGCCACGAGAGCGAACATCTGCGCCGGCGTATGCTTGACGGAACGCGTGGTGCGAAAGGTCGGCATGCTCAGGCGGCCTCTTTGACGGTTGAAAGGGCGGCCTCCAGGGCCGGAATATTGGAGCGGGAACGCAGGACGAACACACGCTGATCGACTCGCAGACGCTCCAGCATGCGCATGGTCTTCGGCCGCATCTTTTCCGGATAGGACCAGATCCAGCGCATGAACGACCAGTCGAAGCGCTCCGGGCCCGCGGAGCCAAGATCCGGGCGATGCCGCCCGTAATTCCTGGCCACCCGCCAGAGCACGCTCAGAATGCACCGCCAGCGCGGCAGGTCGAGCCAGACGATGGCAGTGGCGCGGGGCACGCGGAGGTCGAAGGTGCTGGCATAGTTGCCGTCCATGACCCAGGCGGGCCTGGCCGCGAGGGCTTTCACCCGTTCCCGCCATTCGTCCTTGGGCGGCATGGTCCAGCCGGGCCCGAAATATTCCCGGTCGAGGTGAATCAGCGGCAGGTTCAAGCGCCCGGCGAGGCGGCTCGCCAGGGTGCTCTTGCCCGCGCCCGGGCTGCCGATGACCAGAATGCGCTGCATGCCTCGTCCAGATGTGCCCGTCGGTTTCTAGCCGAGCTTCGTCAGACGCGCTGCCTTCAGCTTGGCGAAATCCTCTCCCGCATGGTGCGAGGAACGCGTCAGCGGGGTCGCGGAGACCAGGAGGAACCCCTTGGCATAGGCGGTGGTTTCATAGGCCTTGAACTCGTCCGGCGTAACGAAGCGGATGACCGGATGGTGCTTCTTCGTCGGCTGGAGATACTGGCCGATGGTCATGAAATCCACCTCCGCCGAGCGCAGGTCGTCCATGAGCTGGAGCACCTCGTTCCGCTCCTCGCCGAGGCCGACCATGATTCCGGACTTGGTGAAGATGGTCGGATCGAGTTCCTTCACCTGCTGGAGCAGGCGGATGGAGTGGAAATAACGCGCGCCGGGACGGACCTTCAGATACTTCGACGGCACGGTCTCGAGATTGTGGTTGAACACGTCGGGCTTGGCCGCGACCACGATTTCGAGGGCGCCGGGTTTCCTCAGGAAGTCCGGTGTCAGGATCTCGATGGTGGTCTTCGGCGAGCGGGCGCGGATGGCACGGATCACGTCGGCGAAATGCTGCGCGCCGCCGTCCGCCAGGTCATCCCGGTCCACGGAGGTGATGACCACGTGCTCCAGGCCGAGCTTCTCCACGGCCGTAGCCACATTCTCCGGCTCGTTGGGGTCGAGCGCCTGCGGCAGGCCGGTCTTCACGTTGCAGAAGGCGCAGGCCCGGGTGCAGGTGTCGCCCATGATCATGAAGGTCGCGTGCTTCTTCTCCCAGCACTCGCCGATATTGGGGCAGCCCGCCTCCTCGCAGACCGTCACGAGCTTGTTCTCGCGCACGATCCGGTTGGTCTCCGCCCATTTCGGTGAGCCGGGAGCCTTCACGCGGATCCATTCGGGCTTGCGCTGCTGGACGGGCTGGTCCGGCCTATGCGCCTTTTCCGGATGGCGAGGGCGCTGATCCTTGTTCAGTAGGTCGAGAACGACGGCCATGAAGCTAAAACCCCTGGGGCGAAGGGACCCTGCCCTTCCTGATGTGCCGCTGATTTAAGACTTCCGGCGCATATTCGCAAATGCTCAGATCGCGGGACAGCGTTTCAATCCAGGCTGCGCTGCTTGTCTCGCCATTTGGCGAGCACCGGACAAAGGGAACAGATCTATGGTCAAGCCTACCGCTGGGACACGAAGCAAACTCTGAATGTTTTCCTTAACAAACGCTTCCCCTGAACCGAGCTTCCCCGGGGATCACGGCACGAACCATGCCGGTCTCCCACTTCAGGTCGCATCATTGCATAAGCAACCATGCCCCTGCCGTGAAAGTGACAATGAACAGGGCAGCAGCAATCGCCTCCCCCTTGCGAAGTCCTTTATGACCCTGATGCCCTTTCGGGGCGGAATGAACCTCTGCGGCGCGCTTGGGCTTGTGGCCGTTGCTGCGCTTGACTTGGCGATAGAGGCTCCTGACGAGGTCGGGTACCCGCGGCCGAATGTGCGCCCAGTAGGTCTTCCGCAGCCAAACGCGAGGCAACTGAAACAGTACGGCCGGGGCTGTCCGACGCACGAAGTGCAGATCGACATAGTCCTCTTCGGGCATGTGCCAGTAGGTATGGGCCTGCGCCCTGCTCATCGGATTGACCTCATGCAGATCGGACCGTGCGAACGCGTCCCGGAAAGTGGCTTCGGTCAGGAGCGTGCCGACGCGGCACTCGGCGAAGTCCTCGTTGAAGGTATATTTCGGCAGCATGAGCGATCGGTTGCATCTCAGCGCCAGTTGCGCGCCGACGAGGATGTCGTCGACCCAGATCCGGTGCCACACGAGGCGCTCCTGCGCTGCGAAGTTCTCGACGAGGGCTGTGTGAAAGGCGATGGAATCCGGATTGTTCAGGATGGCCCCGCCACAACGTCCCTTCCAGCCAGCCGCTTCGAGGGCCATGAATTGCGGCAGAAAATCAGCCGTGGCATTGCGGCCATCGACGATCTCAACCCGAACCTTTCCGCGCTTTTCGATCTTGCGACGAAAGCGCCCCAGGTCGCTCGACATACGTTTCACGGTTCCGAGGAAGGAATCGAAGCATCCTCTGACATCGAGCAGGGAGAAACGGTGGCGCGCGCTGGTGCGCACGAAGTGCTCTGCCGCTCTGTTCCGCAGCGCGGGCCATACTAAGGAATTCCGTCGGACGGCCTGTAGATCCAAGCCGACATGGCGCGGTTCCTGCCGCACCACCTCCTCCAGCAAAGCCTCAAGGGCTTCGGCAGCACGGTCGGGTGCAAGGGCGATATCGCCCGAAGTCGTCAGCTTGCCGTAGGTACGCAGCAGCGGCCAGCGTTGGCCGAGGATCGGGTGCGGCGTGATCACGACCGGCATCGCACCGATCAGCCGCTCTCCCGCATAGGCAAAGCAGCACATCCAGCGCCAGTGCGGCCATAGGCCATGCCGGAAAGTGGCATCGGCCCAGGCCGGCAGCATGGTGGCAAGACCCTGCGGCGAATGCCAAGCCAATCGGTCCCACGCTTCCACATGCGGCTGCAGTCCATCGAGATCACGGACGGTTACCACTCGCACAGCTTCGGGGATATCGCTGAGAGAACGGCAGTCGGCCTTGATTTTCACTAGGTCCGGCTTCATGCCTTACGCCAAGGTTGGAGCGACCATTTGGACGGTCGGCATCAGCATGCCCCGTGATGACAATAAGCCTAAGTGAGAAAAGTGGGGTTGTCCGGGAGCGTTCGAACTAGCTAAAAATAGCTAGGTTATAACCGAAATTTTCGTGGAACATCCGATATCATCATCCTTCCGGGAACGGCCTGCTTCCAGTGCAGCGCAAAAATAAACGCAGGCTAAATATCCGTCCTGCGAAATAGCTTTTAGGGCTAGTCACATAATCCTTATAGGACAGAGCCACAAAACCTTTAAGTGGTATGCCCATTTAGGCACATGGACTTACACCATGTTCATGACATCTTCTGACGAAACAGGCGAGCGATCAGTACAGATCTGCTCCGGATAATGACGAAAACGCCAGAGGGGCAAGTCATCGGTTGAGGTCAACATCATGAAATTTCTAAGTTGGAGTGGAACGTTCAAGTTCGATACGTTCACTGACGTAGGCACGCTTGGCGATCCTATGCCTGGGACTTCGTTCCAGGTGCAGGGTATCGCTAGCCTGGATGCCTGGGGCGATGCCAGCGATTACTTTACGGTATACGGCACGGCAGATGCGGACCTTATCTACCTGGACACCTCGAATATCGATGCGCCACGCCTGATCAACGTAACGGAGATCTATAGCGGGGATGGCAACGATATCGTCGATCTGACGTCGCCTCGGTATCAATACGGTCCGGTCACGATCGATGGCGGAACTGGCAACGATTGGCTTCTGGGCAATGATGGCAGTGACCGCATCTACGGCCGGTCAGGAAAAGACACGATCAAGGGATACGGCGGCAATGACCGCCTGGATGGCGGAAGCGGCAACGATCGCGTGTATGGCGGGCGTGGCAATGACAAGCTGTGGGGCTCGTCCGGCAACGATTATCTCTACGGCGGACTGGGCAAGGACACGCTGACAGGTGGCAAGGGCTCCGACAAGTTCGTTTTCGAGAACAACCCGGTCAAATCCAACATGGACACGATCACGGACTTCTCGGTGAAGTACGACAGCATTCACTTGGAAAAGGACATCTTCACCAAGGCTGGCCCTCTGGGGCGCCTGAAGGCCAGTGCATTCTGGACCGGCAGCTCGGCTCACGACAAGAGCGACCGGATCATTTACAACGATGACACAGGCTACCTCTATTATGATCCGGATGGGACGGGTTCGGCCTCGAAGAAAGTGATCGCGAAGCTCTCGAAGAATCTTTCGATCACGGAGAAGGACTTCTTCATCGTCTAGAGCATTTTTCGGCGAAGCGGCCCCGGTTCGCCGTCAAAAAATGCGGCAAACCAAAGAAGAGAGGTGATTCCACGCAAGTGGAAACAGCTCTAGAGCATCGGATCCGATGCTCCGCTCTATGAAGAGCGCATCGTGCGAAAAACCGGGTCCACTTTTCCGCACGATGCGCTAGCTCTTCCAAACTGAAGGCTCGCGACCCTAGATCCGGTTTAAGGACCTCTTTGAGAAAACTCTGCCGCCAGTTCCGGATATCGGTCCATCGGCGGCAGCTTCTCGAAACTGTGGATCGCGGGCGTTTTCGCCCAGGGCAGCGCCTCGCTGGTCCAGGTTTCGATGAAGGGCGGGAACTGTGAGGGGTTATCCAGCATGGTCGTGCGGACATTGACGAACTCGTCCATGCCCTCAGGCCTGGTGAAGAGCCAGCTCATGCAGTGAGGGCAAAAGAAGTGGCGCGCCGCACCATGTAGGCCGCCGATCACGGGTTCTCCCTGCACCAGCTCGAAATTCCGGCTCGGGTACAGAGCGCTTAACGAAAAGGCGCTTGCCGTCATCCGCTGGCAGCCCGTGCAGTGGCATGCCATGGTAATGATCGGCGCACCGCTGATGCGGAATCTCACTTGGCCGCACCGGCACTCACCATGCTGGGTTGTGTCTTGTTCAGCCATCGCCCCGTCCTTTCGCTCGATCTTCGCATGCTTGCGAGGATGATCGCATCGCCTTCTCGAGCGTTTCGAAAATCCTGCCATCGGTGCATTGCGCCACGTTGAACCGCATAAAGGCCTGCGCGCTCTGCGAGGAGCTGAAGACATTGCCAGGAGCCAGGACGAGATCGTCGTTCAAGGCGCGGCGCGCCACGTCGGCGGCATCCAGGTCATCAGGCAGGCGGCACCAGACAAACATGCCGGCCTTCGGCTCGAGCCAGGGCTCGATGCCGAGCGAGCGCAGGCGCCGTATGGATTCCGCCCGTGCCTTGGAAAGGCGAGCTCGCAGCGTTTCCAGATATTTGCGATATCTGCTGCTACCCAGCACGTTGAGAACGAGGTCCTGAGACAGGGGGCTGCTTGCAAAGCCCGTCGCGATCCTGAGATCCGTCAGCTTGTCGATCCAGTCGGCACGCCCTGCGATATAGCCGCACCGGAAGGAAGCCGAGAGCGTCTTGGAGAAGCTTCCGATCCGCACCACGCGGTCGAGGCCGTCCAAAGCCGCCAGGCGTGGTGCCGGTTCCACCTCGAAGTCAGCAAAGATGTCATCCTCGACCACGACCGCATCGTGGGCTTCGGCAAGCTTCAGGATCCTGTGGGCCGTGGTCGCCTGCAGCGAGGCGCCCGTCGGATTGTGAAGGCCGGAATTCGTAATGTAGAGGCGCGGACGATGCTCTGTGAGCGCCAGCTCGAAGCGCTCGAGATCGGGACCGCCTGACGTATACGGAACGCCGACGATCCTCACCTGATGCGCCCGCAGCAGGGCCAGGAAATTGAAGTAGCAGGGATCGTCGACCAGTACCGCGTCGCCCGGCTGCAGCAGGAATCGGCAGACGAGATCGATTGCCTGAGTGCCCGAGTCCGTGAGCAGGATCTGATCGGGGCTGGCGCGAAGTCCCTGCTCGGCCATGCGGCGGGAGAGGAACCGGCGCAGCGGCGCAAGCCCGAGCGGCGTCCCATAATCCGTGAGCTTCAGCTGTTCCTTGGTCCGCGCGAGGTTGCGAAGAGCGCGGCGGATATCCTCCTCGGGCATCCACTCGCTCGGAAGCCATCCGCAACCGGGCTTCAGCATCGCCTGACCGGCTTCCAGAGACTGGCGGGAAACCCAGAATGGATCGATGGCACGGTCGAGGCGCGGCGCAAGCTCCGTCAGGGACAGAGGAGCCAGCGGCGCCGCACTGTAGAAGCCGGAGCCCGGTCGGGACCGGATGACACCTTCCGCCGCCAGCCGGTCATAGGCTTCGACCACGGTGGATTTGGACACCTGCATCGTCGCGGCGACGGAACGGATCGAAGGGAGCTTCGCACCGGGCGTCAGGGACCGGTTGGTGATCTGCGTGCGGATCGTCCGCATGACGTGCTCCACCCGCGTCACGCCCAATCGATGCGATCCGAGATCGTCCACTGTACTGCACCTCTTGCCATGACAGTTCGCCTGAACTGTACTCCATTGTATCTGGAAAAGCTATGTCGTCCGGCAGACAAGAGCAGACTTGAATGGAAGGTTTGAGCATGGACCGGGCAAGGGAAGGCTGGATCAGCGGCTTCATGGGGGTGCTGATCTTCAGTGGCTCGCTACCCGCAACGCGGGTCGCCGTGGCCGATTTCGATCCATTGTTCCTGACCATGGCACGGGCCTGCATCGCCGGGTTTCTGGGAGCGGTACTGCTTCTGCTCCTTCGCCAGAAGCGTCCCAGCAGTGCCGACCTCCCCGCCCTCGGAATCGTCGCCCTGGGCGTCGTCATTGGCTTTCCGCTACTGACGGCCCTGGCTCTCCAGCAGATTACAGCGGCCCATTCGATCGTGTTCATCGGCCTTCTCCCCCTTGCCACCGCGATCTTCGGTGTGGTGCGTGGGGGCGAGCGCCCGCAACCCGCATTTTGGATCTTCTCCGGGCTGGGAGGATGCCTGGTCGCCGGTTTCGCGCTCGCGCAGGGCTTCTCGGCATCGCCGGCCGGAGATCTGCTGATGATCGGAGCTGTCCTTCTGTGCGGGCTCGGCTATGCGGAAGGTGCAAAGCTCTCCCGACGGCTCGGCGGCTGGCAGGTCATCTCCTGGGCCCTCGTCCTTTCCCTGCCGGCGATGGCACCGCTGATGCTTTTCACCTGGCCGGAATCCTTGAGCGGGATCGGCCTGCCGGCATGGCTGGGGCTTGCCTATGTCTCCCTGTTCTCGATGCTGATCGGCTTCGTATTCTGGTATCGCGGCCTCGCTCTCGGGGGCATTGCGGGCGTCGGGCAGCTGCAACTGCTCCAGCCCTTCCTGGGCCTCTTCTGGTCCGCAGCCCTTCTGCACGAGGCGATCGAGTGGACGATGATCGCCGCCACTCTCGCGGTGATCGGCTGCGTGGCAGGCGCGAAGCGCTTTGCAAAGCCATCCGATACGAGGACGGCGATATCCCTGGCACCGAGATAGATCCCTGAAAACGCATATGGCCGGGACGAACCCGGCCATATGGTATTCTAGAGCATCGGACCCAAAAGTGGACTCCACTTTTGGGATCGGATCCGATGCTCCACTTCTTAGATAGCGCATCGTTTATTGCGGAAAACCGAGGCCACTTTTCCGCACGATGCGCTAGATCCGAGTGGGCGGGGTGCCCATCTGCGCATTCAGATGTGGATCACGCGGTCATACGCGTCCATAACGCTCTCGTGCATGGTCTCGGACAGCGTCGGGTGCGGGAAGACGGCGTGGATCAGGTCTTCTTCCGTGGTCTCCAGGTTCATGGCGATCACGAAGCCCTGGATCAGCTCGGTCACTTCCGCGCCGACCATATGGGCGCCGAGAAGCTGCCCGGTCTTCTTGTCGAAGATGGTTTTCACGAGGCCCTCGGGCTCGCCGAGCGCAATCGCCTTGCCGTTGCCGATGAAGGGGAAGCGGCCGACGCGGATGTCATAGCCCTGCTCCTTCGCCTTGGCCTCGGTGAGGCCCACGGAGGCGATCTGCGGGTTGCAATAGGTGCAGCCCGGGATCTTCGCCTTGTCCATGGCATGCGTGTGCAGGCCCTTGATGGTCTCGACGCAGATCACGCCCTCATGCTCGGCCTTGTGCGCCAGCATGGGCGGGCCGGCCACGTCGCCGATGGCGTAGATGCCGGGCACGTTGGTGCGGCCGAGGCCATCGGTGACGATGGTGCCGCGCTCGATCTTCACGCCGAGCTTTTCGAGACCGAGGTTCTCGATGTTGCCGACGACGCCGACGGCCGAGATCATCCGCTCGGCGGTGATCGTCTGCGTACCGCCCTTGCCGTCGTCGATGGTGGCGGTGACGGAGTTTGCCCCCTTCTCCACCTTCGTGACCTTGGCGCCGGACAGGATCTTCATGCCCTGCTTTTCGAAGCGCTTGCGGGCATGGGCTGCGATCTCCGCGTCCTCGACCGGCAGGATCTGCGGCAGCACCTCGACTACCGTCACCTCCGCACCCATGGTGCGGTAGAAGGAGGCGAACTCGATGCCGATGGCCCCGGAGCCCATGACGATCAGCGATTTCGGCATGGACGGCGGCACCATGGCCTCGAAATAGGTCCAGATCAGCTTGCCGTCGGGCTCGATGCCGGGCAGCACGCGGGGACGCGCGCCGGTGGCGACGATGATGTTCTTGGCCTGGTAGGTGCCTGGCTCCAGAACGCCCTTCGGCACCGGGTTCTGCGGCTGCATCGCCGCCTTCTTGGGCGCCGAGACGACGACCTCGCCGACCCTGGAGATGGTGGCCTCGCCCCAGATCACGTCGACCTTGTTCTTCTTGAGCAGCATGCCGACGCCGCCGTTGAGACGCCCCGACACGCCGCGCGAGCGGTTGACGATGGCGGCGGCATCGAAGCCGATGCCCTGAGCCGACAGGCCGTAATCCTTGGCGTGTTCCATGTAGTGATAGATCTCGGCCGAGCGCAGCAGGGCCTTGGTCGGGATACAGCCCCAGTTGAGGCAGATGCCGCCGAGATGCTCGCGCTCCACGACCGCGGTCTTGAACCCGAGCTGCGCGGCGCGGATCGCCGCCACATAGCCCCCCGGCCCGCCGCCGATGATAATGATGTCGTATTGGACTGCCATAGTGTTAATTCCCTTGCGCGTACTGCGCGATTCCGTGACCGAAGGACCAGTTTTCCTTCTCGACTTCGATCAGGTTGATGAACACGTCCTCGGGACGAAGGCCGGGCTCCGCCCCCAGATTCTCGGCAATCCGTTTGAAGAGAGCCTTCTTCTGATCCACGGACCGCGTGTTGCTCACCGTGATCTGGATGATGACGAGATCGTCGCTTCGCTCGATGCCGAGATAGGTCGCACCGTAGAAGAAGTTGTCTTCCTCATGCTCGCTGATGGCGACGAAGAGGTCGTCCTCAGGAACGTTGAAGGTCTCACGGAGCGCGCGATAAACCCCGTCTGCCAGCGCCTTGCGATAGGCGGAGGGTTTGCCCTTTCGGAGCGAGATGCGGATGAGCGGCATGGAGCCTCCCTATCAGCCCATAATGAATGGCCGGGACAAGCCCGGCCATGAGGTCGATCAGACCAGCATCCCCATCGGGTTCTCGATGAGCTGCTTGAAGGCGGCCAGCAGTTCCGCGCCGAGCGCCCCGTCGACGACACGGTGGTCGCAGGAGAGGGTCACGGTCATGGCCTGGACGACCGCCGGAGCGCCGTTCTTCACCACTACCCGCTGCTCGCCGGCGCCGACCGCCAGGATCGTGCCGTGGGGCGGATTGATGACGGCCTGGAAGTCCTTGATGCCGTACATGCCGAGGTTCGACACGGCCGTGGAGCCGCCGGTGTACTCTTCCGGCTTCAGGCGGCGGTTGCGGGCGCGGCCCGCCATGTCCTTCACCTCGGCCGAGATAGCGGTGAGCGTCTTGGCTTCAGCTTTCCGCACGACTGGCGTGAACAGGCCTCCTTCGATGGCGACGGCAACGCCCACATCCGAATGCTTCATCTTCAGGATGCGATCCTCGGCCCAGACCGCGTTGGCGTTGGGCACGCGCTGGAGCGCGATGGCGAGAGCCTTGATGATGAAATCGTTGACCGAGAGCTTGTAAGAAGGCTTGCCATCCTTGTCCTTGGCCGCAGCGGCGTTGATCTGCTCGCGCAGCGCCATGAGCGTGTCGAGCTCGCAATCCAGCGACAGGTAGAAATGCGGCACCGTCTGCTTCGACTCGACGAGGCGCTTGGCGATGGTCTTGCGCATGCCGTCGAGGGGCACTTCCTCGTAAGATCCGGCCTCGTACATGGCCTTGACCTGATCGGCGCCCATGCTGGGCGCGAGCTGCGGCGCTGCGGGCTTCGCGGCGGGAGCGGAAGCCGCGGCAGCGGGAGCGGCGGCCGGCTTTGCACCGCCACCCTGGAGAGCGGAACGCACGTCCTTCTCGACGATGCGGCCGTGCGGCCCTGAACCTTGGATCGAAGCGATGTCGATGCCGGCTTCCTTCGCAATGCGCTTGGCGAGCGGCGAGGCGAAGACGCGGTTGCCCGTCGCCTGCCCTGCCCCGTTGGGCTTCGCCGCCTGAGCAGGACCGGCCGGAGCCTGGTCCACCCGCGCATGGGACATGTGGGCCGAAGCATCGCCCTGAACGGTATTGGCCTGCGGCTGGGATGCGGCGGCGGGAGCAGCTGGCGCCGGCGCGGCCTCAGCCTTCGGAGCGGCCGCACCGCCGGTCGGGGCCGTGATGCTCTTCGGATCCTCGCCCTCGCCTGCGATCAGCGCGATGAGCTGGTTGACCGGCACGTCGGCGGTGCCTTCGGGAACGACGATCTTGGCGAGAATGCCTTCATCGACGGCTTCCACTTCCATGGTGGCCTTGTCGGTCTCGATCTCGGCGATGACGTCGCCGGACTTCACCGTGTCGCCTTCCTTCTTCAGCCACTTGGCAAGGTTGCCCTTTTCCATGGTGGGAGACAGGGCGGGCATCAGGATATTGATGGGCATGGCGTTGATGGATCCTGATCTGGAAAGGTTCAGTTGATGGCCTGCGTCGAGCCGGGATCCGACGGATCGTCCAGCTCGGCCTGGATGCCAGCCGTGATCTCGGCAAGAGCCTCCTCCTCGGAGAGCTCCGTTTCCATGGCATAGACGCGCGCGGCGTGACGGGCGAGGTCCACCAGGAGCACGCCCCAGGTGAACGGATCGTCGAAGGCGCGGCGCAGCGCGATGCTGACCGCCCCATCGACCACCGAAGCCCTCAGGATCTCGACGCCCCCCTTTTCGAGGGCATCAGGCGGAACGTTGAGGGCTTCGAATTTCCGTTCGGTCATGATGTCACCTGTAGCAAACGGTCTTCGCCGCCTGCACCACTTCGGCCACCGACGGAAGCGCCAGCTTCTCGAGATTGGCCGCATACGGCATCGGCACGTCCTTGCCGGTGACGCGGATCACGGGGGCGTCGAGATAGTCGAACGCGTTCTCCATGATGCGCATGGCGATCTCGGCGCCGACTCCCGATTGCGGATAGCCCTCTTCCACCGTGACGCAGCGGCCGGTCTTCATGACCGAGGCGACGATGGTGTCGGTATCCATCGGGCGGATCGTGCGCAGGTCGATGACCTCGGCCTCGATGCCCTCCTTCGCCAGTTCCTCGGCCGCCTTGAGCGCGTAGGTCATGCCGATGGAGAAGGACACGATGGTGACGTCCTTGCCCTGGCGATGAATGCGCGCCTTGCCGATCGGAACCGTGAAGTCATCGAGCTTCGGCACCGGGAAGGACTGACCGTAGAGGATCTCGTTCTCCAGGAAGATCACCGGGTTCGGGTCGCGGATGGCGCTCTTCAGAAGGCCCTTCGCGTCGGACGCCGTATAGGGCGAGACGACCTTGAGGCCGGGGATCTGCGAGTACCAGGCTGCGAAGTCCTGGCTGTGCTGCGCGCCGACGCGGGCGGCAGCACCGTTGGGACCGCGGAACACGATGGGCGCGCCGAGCTGGCCGCCGGACATGTAGAGGGTCTTGGCCGCAGAGTTGATGATCTGGTCGATCGCCTGCATGGCGAAGTTGAAGGTCATGAACTCGACGACGGGGCGCAGGCCCGTGAAGGCCGCGCCGACGCCGACGCCGGCAAAGCCGTGCTCGGTGATCGGGGTGTCGATCACGCGCTTGGCGCCGAATTCCTGCAGCAGGCCTTGCGTGACCTTGTAGGCGCCTTGGTACTCGGCCACTTCCTCGCCCATGACGAAGACCTTGTCGTCCTTGCGCATCTCCTCCGCCATGGCGTCGCGGAGAGCCTCGCGGACGGTCATGGAGACCATCTCGGTGCCTTCCGGGATCTCCGCCATGGCATCGTGCGCGGTGCGGGTCTGGATCACGTAGGGAGTGGCAGGCTCCGCGACCGGCTTTGAATCGGCACCCGGGATCGAGTCGGGCGACGGCCGGTCGGCCATCCCTTCGCTCTGCATGTCCGGCGTCGGAGCCGGCTGGGCTTCCGCCTTGGGAGCGGCTGGCGCCTTCGCCGACGAAGCGGCGGCAGAAACATCCTCGCCTTCGCCGGCGAGGATCGCGATGGGGGTGTTCACGGCAACATTGTCGGTGCCGTCCGAGACGAGGATCTTGGCGAGCACGCCTTCGTCAATCGCCTCGACCTCCATGGTCGCCTTGTCGGTCTCGATCTCGGCCAGCACGTCGCCAGGCTTGACCTGATCGCCTTCTTTTTTCAGCCACTTGGCCAGTTTGCCCTGCTCCATGGTGGGCGAAAGGGCAGGCATGAGAATATCGATCGCCATTAAAAGACTCGTTTCGATTGTCGCAGCGGCGAGATTTGGGAAAGGGCGACGCCAACGCGTCGCCTAAGCTTCGATCAGATGATCGAAGCCATTTGTTTGATGGAGCATGGGTTTATCAGAAAACCGGTTTCCACTTTTCTGACCCATGCTCTAGAGAAGGATATCCGTGTAGAGCTCGGACGGATCGGGCTCGGGATCGTGCGTGGCGAACTCGGCCGCCTCGTTGACGATCTCGCGCACCTTGCTGTCGATCGCCTTCAGCTCATCTTCCGACAGCTTCCAGCTCTCCAGGAGACGGCGGCGCACCTGCTCGATCGGGTCGTACTCCTCGCGCATCCTCGTGACCTCGTCCTTCGTGCGGTACTTCGCCGGATCGGACATGGAATGGCCGCGATAGCGGTAGGTCTGCATCTCGAGGATGTAGGGTCCCTTGCCGGATCGGGCATGCTCGATGGCGCGCTGGCCGGCCGCGTAGACAGCCCGGACGTCCATGCCGTCCACCTGCTCGCCCGGAATGCCGAAGGACAGTCCGCGCTTCGAGAAGTCCGTCTGCGCCGAGGCGCGGTTCACGGCGGTTCCCATCGCGTAGCGGTTGTTCTCGATCACGTAGACAACCGGCAGCTTCCACAGCGCCGCCATGTTGAAGCTCTCGTAGACCTGGCCCTGGTTGGCAGCGCCATCGCCGAAATAGGTCAGGCAGACATTGCCGTTCTCGCGGTAATGGTTGGCGAACGCGATGCCCGTGCCGAGCGACACCTGCGCGCCGACGATGCCATGGCCGCCGTAGAAATGCTTCTCCTTGGAGAACATGTGCATGGAGCCGCCCTTGCCCTTCGACAGGCCGCCCCGGCGTCCCGTCAATTCGGCCATGACGCCCTTCGCGTCCATGCCGCAGGCCAGCATGTGACCGTGATCCCGGTAGCCCGTGATCACCTGGTCGCCCTCTTTCGTTGCCATCTGCATGCCGACGACGACAGCCTCCTGGCCGATATAGAGATGACAGAAGCCGCCGATGAGGCCCATGCCGTACATCTGGCCGGACTTCTCCTCGAAGCGCCGGATCAGCAGCATATCGTTATAAGCTGACAGGTCTTGGTTCTTGTCGAATTGTGGGGTGTTGGAAGCAGCTCCACGGTTGGAGCCTTTACCGGAAATAGTCTTGTTAGCCGTACCTGCACCGGCACGGCCCGCCTTGCGGGCAGCAACAGCCATCGGGTCCTCCGAAGGGTTTCCTCGACGAAAGTTGTAGCGCAGTCGGAATCGGAAATCGAGTAGGCCAAAAGCCGTTTTGCGCCGCACAATGAAATGTGCAAACCACTGATATTACTGCTTAATTTCAACTTAACTCGAATTCAGTTAATAAGAACTTTTAAGTTATTGTTAATTATGGTCCCGTGATGATCACAAGGTCATTCTTGTGCACACGTCCTAACATTACACGCGCGCGCTCCTCGAGCAGATCGCGGTCGATCTGATCGCTCCGAAGCAGCGCGATGCGACGCTCCCAATCGGAGCGCTCGGTCTTCAAACTCTCGAGCTCGGCAGAAAGTTCGGCGACCTGGGCCTCATATTTCTGCTGCGCCTCGATTCCCCGTGCGCCGCTATGGGCATGATGCACGAAATAGGCGGCGACAGCCGCCGAGATGCTGTAGAGCACCAGCGGAATCAGAAAGCGTCGTGCACGTCTGCGGATTACCATGCGTCGAGTCTTACACCGGCATGGTTAAGGAGGGGTTGAGAGCAAGGACCGCTCCCTCCCCGCAGTTGCCCGTTTCGTGACCCTGATCCCAATTGCCATTCGCCACAGAGGCCCATGAATCGATATGGCCGGGACGAGCCCGGCCATGACGTAGAATGAACGGATTAAGGCTTTGACTTAAGCCAGCGCCTTCAGCGCCGCACGGCCTGCGTACTTCGCCTGCGGCCCCAGCTCCTCCTCGATCCGGATGAGCTGGTTGTACTTGGCCGTCCGGTCCGAGCGGGCGAGCGAGCCCGTCTTGATCTGCCCGCAATTGGTCGCGACGGCGAGATCCGCGATGGTGGAATCCTCCGTTTCGCCCGAGCGGTGGGACATGACGGCGGTGTAGCCGGCCCGGTGGGCCATATCGACAGCCGCGAGGGTCTCGGTGAGCGAGCCGATCTGGTTCACCTTCACGAGCAGCGAGTTCGCCACGCCCTTCGTGATGCCCTGGGAAAGGCGGTCCACGTTGGTGACGAAGAGGTCGTCGCCGACGAGCTGGCACTTGGCCCCGATAAGGTCCGTCACGGCCTTCCAGCCCTCCCAGTCGTCCTCGGACATGCCGTCCTCGATGGTGGCGATGGGATAGGCCGAGACGAGCTTCGCCAGGTACTCGGCCTGCTGCTGCGGGTTCATTTTCTGGCCGGTGCCTTCATAGTGATAGGCGCCGTCCTTGAAGAACTCGGTGGCCGCGCAGTCGAGGCCGAGCACGATGTCCCGGCCCGGCTTGTACCCGGCCTGCTCGATGGACTTCATGATGAAGTCGAGGGCGGCCTCGGCGGACGGCAGGTTCGGGGCGAAACCGCCCTCGTCGCCCACATTGGTGTTGTGGCCGGCATCCTTCAGGGCCTTCTTGAGGGTGTGGAACACCTCGGCGCCCATGCGCACGGCCTCGGCCAGCGTCGGCGCGCCGACGGGCAGGATCATGAATTCCTGGAAGTCGATCGGATTGTCCGCATGAGCGCCGCCGTTGATGATGTTCATCATCGGAACCGGCAGGACGCGGGCCTGCGTGCCGCCCACGTAACGGTAGAGAGGGAGAGCCGCCGCTTCGGCCGCGGCCTTGGCGACCGCCAGCGAGACGCCGAGAATGGCGTTGGCGCCAAGGCGGGCCTTGTTCGGGGTGCCGTCGAGCTCGATCATGGTCTCGTCGATGGCGACCTGCTCTTCCGCATCCATGCCGCCGATGGCGTCGAGGATCTCGTTGTTGACCGCATCGACGGCCTTCTGCACGCCCTTGCCGAGATAGACCGACTTGTCGCCATCGCGCAGCTCGACCGCCTCATGGGCGCCCGTGGAGGCGCCGGAGGGCACGGCGGCGCGGCCCATGGAGCCGTCTTCGAGGGTCACATCCACCTCGACCGTGGGATTGCCCCGGCTGTCGAGGATCTGGCGGGCGAAAACGTCGATAATCGTTGTCATTGAGCAGGCTCCTGCTGGCTGAAGTGCGGCCCTTGCTGCCCGCTGGTCGGGTGCGGCCTCAAGTCATGAATTGGCTTATTGACCGAAATCACCATGTGAGCAAGGACGGCGGTAGCTTTCCCCCTACTCAATCCAGGTCAATTCTCATGACGGAAACCACCCTTCAGCTCGGCCAGGCGTCCGCCCTGCCCGATTCTCCGGAAACCGCGCAGCTCGACCGGGTGCCGAACCCGCATCCCGATACCGATTACCTGGCCCGCTTCACCGTGCCGGAATTCACCTCGCTGTGCCCGGTGACGGGCCAGCCGGACTTCGCGATCCTGGTGATCGACTACGCGCCGGGGCCGTGGCTGGTCGAATCCAAGTCGCTCAAGCTGTACATGCACAGCTTCCGCAACCACGGCGCCTTCCACGAGGACTGCACGGTGGCCATCGGCAAGCGCCTCGCCGAACTGCTGGAACCCCGCTACCTGCGGATCGGCGGCTACTGGTACCCGCGCGGGGGCATCCCTATCGACGTGTTCTGGCAGACGGGCGAGCTGCCCAAGAACCTGTGGTTGCCCGACCAGGGCGTGGCGCCCTACCGGGCCCGCTGAACGGCGGGCTTCGTCAGGACGAAGGAAGCGGTCAGGCCGACACCCACGATGATCAGGGCGGCAATCCCCAGCGCCCCGGCCAGTCCGATATTGCGCAGGCCGAACCCCATCAGGACGACGCCGAGCGCCTGGCCGCAGAAGAACGAGAAGGCATGGAGCGCGACCGCCGAGGCGCGCGCTCCCGGCGCCACCTCCGTCACCTGGGCCTGGAAGGTATTGTGGAGCATGTAGAAGCCGAGGCCCATGAGCAGCAGGGCAAGCGCATCGAGCTTCCAGTCGCCGCCCAGCCCGAGAATGAGGAGCGCGGTCCCGGCAAAGAACCCACCGCCCATGAGAATCCTGCCGATGCCGAGCCGCCTCAGCATCCAGGTCACGAGGACCGAATAGACCAGGCCGCCGACCGCGAATCCGCCGATGGCGAAGCCGGCCTCTGCCGCCCCGCCCCCGCCCCTCTCCTCGAGCAGCGGCGCCACATAGGGGAAAATGCCGAACAGCGCGATGGCCTCGACGAAGACGGATCCGAAGAGAAACAGAGCGCGCGGATTGGAGAGGATGTCCCGATAACGCAGGAGGGCGCTTTGCAGATCGAACTTGCCGCCGGGCAACGCCCCTCTGAAGCCGATGATGGTAGCCGCCAAGGCAAGAGCTACCATGACGGTTGAGACGGTGAACACGCCACGCCAGCCGATCAGCTCCGCCAGCAGCCCTGCGAAGGACGATCCCGCCAACTGGCCGATGATGACCGCCACGAGATAGCGGCTGAGCGCCACCTGACGCTTGGCCATCTCGACCCGGTCGCCGATCAGCGCGATGGAGAGCGGCACCGCCCCTCCCGCGGCCGCGCCGGCGATGATGCGGAGCGTGAACAGCGTTTCCGCATTGGGAGCGAAGACGGAGCTGGCCAGGGCGAGGAAGAGAAGCGCCAGCGCCACCTTCATGACGCGCTCCTTGCCGAGCGCGTCGCCGATCGGCCCCAGAACCGGCTGGACGAAGGCATAGGGCAGCGCGAAAGCGGCCGACAGGAGCGCAATGGTCTGAGGCGTCGAGCTCAGGTCCCTGGCGATGATCCCGACCATCGGCTCGACCGCGCGGCCCGAAAAGGTGCTCGCAAAGCCGCTGGTGGCGAGGATCAGGATCAGGTTGCGAGAGGACATGGCGTTCTAACGATCGAGGCCGCGATGAGAGACAGGCTCCTTATCACGGCCCCATCGGAACACGAGGCGCAGGAACGCAGACCTGCCCTTGCGTGAAGGCATGGAAGCAGCCTAGACCGCCCTGCCCTTAGCCAAGGCATCGAACGCCTTCAGCTGCGCGAGAAGTCCCTCCAGCTCCTTCAGCGGCACCATGTTGGGACCATCCGAGGGCGCCTTGTCCGGATCCTGGTGCGTCTCGATGAAGACGCCGGCCACGCCCACCGCGACAGCGGCCCGGGCGAGCACAGGCACGTATTCGCGCTGGCCGCCCGAGGTCGTGCCCTTGCCTCCCGGCTGCTGCACGGAATGGGTGGCGTCGAAGATCACCGGAGCGCCCGTCTCGGCCATGATCGGCAGGGAGCGCATGTCGGAGACGAGCGTATTGTAGCCGAAGGAGGCGCCGCGCTCGGTGAGCATCACGTTCGGATTGCCGGCGCCCGTCACCTTGGCGGCGACGTTCGCCATGTCCCAGGGGGCCAGGAACTGGCCCTTCTTCACATTGACCACCCGGCCCGTCCTGGCCGCGGCGACGAGAAGATCCGTCTGGCGGCAGAGGAAGGCCGGGATCTGGAGAATGTCGACCACCTCGCCCACGGGAGCGCATTGGTCGTTCTCGTGCACGTCCGTGATCACCGGCAGGCCGAATTTCTCCTTCACCTCGGCGAAGATGGAAAGCGCCTTGTCGAGCCCGATGCCGCGGGCGCTTGAGATGGAGGTCCGGTTCGCCTTGTCGAAGGACGACTTGTAGACGAGACCCAGGCCGAGCCTCCCGGCGATCTCCTTGAGCGCTGCCGCCATTTCGAGCGCGTGATCGCGGCTTTCCATGGCACAGGGCCCGGCGATGATGCTGAGCGGCAAATGATTGCCGAAGCGGACGGAGCCGGCCTCGACGACTGCGGATTGCTGTTTCGTATCGGTCATGCGCCGTCTCTACCCTGTCTCAGGCGGCAAGCAAAGCGCCTGCGTGCATGGCTTCGCTTTGCACGAGGCGACGTCGAACGGCTCACGGTGATGAGGGCAAGGAGCGCCTGAGCCCCTTTACCAAAGCTCACGAAGACCATCGCCACCAACCAAAGATTTGTTTACTTTAGGTAAGCTACAAAACAGGATGCTAACTGCATGGGAAACATGAGAAAATGTACCTGTAGTCGGCCCTGGAACGGGCCGGTCTCAATGAGTGATGCGTGGGGGGAGCTCTGATGTCCGAGAATGGCAAAATGCATGAGCTTGTGGCGCTCAGGACGGCGCTCGGCTTTACGCAAAGCAGAATGGCTCATGAGATTGAGCTGAACCTGCGCGATTACCAATCCTTCGAATGGGGCGAGAACGAGATTCCGGATCTCTATCTCAGGGCGATCGAGCGCATCGCCATGCTCTATGCCATCAAGCACAAGAACCCGATGCTGGTCCCCCCGGCCCTGCGCGCGGAGGCCCTTCAGCTCGCCCGCATGGTCGAAGCGAACCTGTAAAGATCGGTCCCGCTGCTCCGCCGCGTTTTTAGAACGTCATTGCGGCCGCATTGATGATTCCCGCGGCGAGCGACGAGGCCCCGAGAAACAGGGCGGCCGCCATTTCGCCGCCGGCGATGCGTTGCGACAGGTTCGGCATCACGATCCGCACCAGCCAGTAGACGATGATCTGCACCGCGAGGGCGACGAGGCCCCAGACGAGGCAATCGACGATCGTCTGCGCATGGACGATGGCGCTCGCCAGTGGAAGGGCAAAGCCGACAAGGCTGAAACCGAGGGCCGTTGCCGCCGAGATGACGTTCTCGCGAATCAAGGCGAACTCGTTGTGCATGGTCGCAAGCGTGTAGATCGCGAGATAGAGGCCGACCAGGGCGACTGCGAGGACGAAGAAGATCAGGAAGTCGGGCAAGCCCGCCAGAGATGAAGCCACGTCAACCCCCCACACGTTTCATTATTCTACTTCGTATGGGGATATAGTTAATATTGCGTTGGCTCGAAGGCGATTGCGGCACCGAAGGCGGCGCTTGCCGGCACGATAAGCCGGCTGCCGATATGCTGATAGGGAATATCGGCCGAATCCAGCCGCTTTGCCTGGACGTGGATGTCCTCGACGCGGACCGAAAAGGCGACGAATGACGGCTGGTCGAGTTCTGCTTCGACCGAGCCGTAGATCTCGGCGGCGTCATCGGGCGTGAGGACGTCGATGTGACCTTCGCCCAGGCGGAAGGACAGGTCCTCCCCATCGGGGCTGGCGGGTTGCACGCCCGCAAACGCAGTCAGGAAGGAACGGAGCCTCCCCGGAGCGGGAGCCGCCAGGGCCACGGACCCTATCTGGGTCGCCTTGTTGTCGTGGCGCTGGAACTCCGGATTCCAGAAGTTCTCCGGGAAGTGATGCTGGCAGACGAAGAAGCCGGCCTTGGGCGCGTTCTCGGGTGAGGCGAAGGCCAGGGTGAAGGCCACTTTCGTCTCGCGGCCATCGGGGCGGCGTCCGCTGCGTTCGAAGTGGAACGGCTCGAACGACCCGATGCCACTCTCCGAGAACAGCGCCGCATCCGCCCTGGCATCCCGGCTGTCGAGAACCAGCATGGCGAGGCCCTCCCGGTCCCTGAGGTAATCCTGGACGAAAGCGCCGAAGCTGAAGGCGCTCGCTTGATGCGGGGCAATCGCTGCCTTCTCGCCGATCGTGATCAGTTCGATGAAGGAGCCAGGGAACTGGATGATCCGGTTCTCGGTGCCCCAGGGATGACGGTTGCGGGCGCCGACCTGGAAGCCGAGGTCCCGATAGAACCTTCCGGCTTGATCGAGATCCTGGACGGCAACAACGAGATGGTCGATCCGGCGGGTCATAGGACACTTTCCTGTGCGTCGCGCCCGCAACAGATTCGGGCGCGACGGTTCAGGTTAACATCAAACCAGCCGGCTTTGCTCCACGGCCGCGTGAATGAAGCTCTTGAACAGCGGGTGCGGCTCGAACGGGCGGGACTTCAGCTCCGGGTGATACTGGACGCCGATGAACCAGGGATGGTCCTCGTATTCCACGATCTCGGGCAGGACGCCGTCGGGCGAGACGCCCGAGAAAAGCAGGCCCTTCTGCTCCAGCTTGTCGCGGTAGGTCATGTTGACCTCGTAGCGGTGCCGGTGGCGCTCCGAGATTTCCGTGCCGCCGTAGATCTCGGCGACCTTGCTGCCGGGCTTGAGGGAGGCATGGAAGGCGCCGAGTCGCATGGTTCCGCCAAGATCGCCGCCGGAGACGCGCTTCTCCAGCTCGTTGCCGCGCAGCCACTCGGTCATCAGGCCGACGACCGGCTCAGAGGTCGGGCCGAATTCGGTCGAGCTGGCATCCTTGATTCCGGCGAGAGACCGGGCCGCCTCGATGACCGCCATCTGCATGCCGAAGCAGATGCCGAAATACGGCACCTTGCGTTCGCGGGCGAAGCGGGCCGCCCGGATCTTGCCTTCCGCGCCGCGCTGCCCGAAGCCGCCGGGAACCATGATGCCATGGATGCCCTCGAGGAACGGGGCCGGATCCTCGTGCTCGAAGATCTCGCTCTCGATCCATTCCAGGTTCACCTTCACCTGATTGGCGATTCCGCCGTGATGAAGGGCCTCGATCAGGGACTTATAGGCGTCCTTGAGGCCGGTATACTTGCCGACCACGGCAATGGTGACCTCGCCTTCCGGATTGTGGACGCGCCCGGAAATATTGGTCCAGCGGGAGAGATCGGGCGCCTTGGCACTGTCGAGGCCGAAAGCTGCCAGAACCTCGCTGTCGAGCCCGGCCTCGTGATAGGCCAGCGGAACGTCGTAGATCGAACGGGCGTCCCGCGCCTCGATCACGGCCGTCTCGCGCACGTTGCAGAACAGGGCGAGCTTGCGGCGCTCGTCCTTCGGGATCTCGCGATCGGTGCGGCAGAGAAGGATATCGGGCTGAATGCCGATGGAGCGCAGCTCGGCGACCGAGTGCTGAGTCGGCTTCGTCTTCAGCTCGCCGGCCGACGGGATGAACGGCAGGAGAGTCAGGTGGACATAGATAGCCTGCCCCCGCTCCAGGTCGTTGCCCAGCTGGCGGATCGCCTCGAAGAAAGGCAGGCCCTCGATGTCGCCGACCGTGCCGCCGATCTCGACCAGGACGAAATCGAAACCCTCGTTGCCGGTGAGAACGAAGTCCTTGATGGCGTTGGTGACGTGCGGAATCACCTGGATCGTGGCGCCGAGATAGTCGCCGCGCCGCTCCTTGGTGATGATGTCGAGATAGATGCGCCCGGTGGTGATGTTGTCGGCCTTGGTGGCCGGCACGCCGGTGAAGCGCTCGTAATGCCCGAGATCCAGATCGGTCTCAGCGCCGTCGTCGGTCACGAAGACCTCGCCGTGCTGGTAGGGACTCATCGTCCCCGGATCGACGTTCAGATATGGGTCGAGCTTGCGAAGCCGAACCTTGTAGCCGCGTGCTTGGAGAAGCGCTCCCAGGGCCGCCGAAGCCAGACCCTTGCCGAGCGAAGACACCACGCCGCCGGTGATGAATACGTACCGCGTCATGGACCCCTATCCATCAATATCGGATGCCGATTCGCAATCGCGAACAGCGTTACCCGAGTTCAATCCACAAAAAGAGAGGGCCGGAAGCCCGGCCCTGGTTTCCCTTACTGCTGAGGCGCTGCGGGCGCCGGCGCCGGAGCGCTGGGGGCTGGAGCCGCCGGCTGGTCGCCCTGGAGGCGCTGCAACTGCTCGAGCACGTTGCCGCCCTGGGGGGCCGCCGGAGCCGGCTGACCCGGAGCAGCCGGTGCGGCGCCGTCCAGAATCGAGCGTGGGGCCCGGGTCGAGGTCGCCATGACGGTGAGCGCGATGCTCGTCACGAAGAAAAGACCCGCCAGGATCGCCGTCGCGCGGGTGAGCGCATTGGCCTGGCCGCGCCCGGTCATGAAGCCGGAAACGCCGCCACCGCCGCCGCCGCCGAGGCCCATCCCGCCGCCCTCGGAGCGCTGCAGGAGAACCACGCCGATCAGGGAGAGCACGATGATCAGGTGGACAATAATGAGAACTGTTTGCATCGTTCCAAAAACCTCAAGCGGCTGCGCACAGGGCTGCAGCCGCTCGCAATCCGTTCATTGCGGCGGCCTGTAGCATAGGTGGGCGCAGGATCAAAGACCTGCAAGCCGCCTTTTCTCAGTTACCCGAGATAAGCTCCCGCGATGGCCAGGAAGTCGGCCGCCACGAGGCTGGCGCCGCCCACCAGGGCGCCGTTCACGTTCTCCACCGCCATCAGCTCCGCGGCGTTGGAGGGCTTCACCGAGCCGCCGTAGAGGATACGGATCCTGGGCGCGTCCGCCTTGCCGACGAGGCGGCGCAGTTCGTCCCGGATCAAGGCATGCACTTCCGCTACGTCCGCGACGGTGGGGGTCAGGCCGGTGCCGATGGCCCAGACGGGCTCGTAGGCGACCACGAGGTTGTGGCTGTTCGAATCGACCGGGATCGAGCCGCGCAGCTGCTTGCGGACGACCGCGAGGGTCTTGCCGGCTTCACGCTCCTCGCGGGTTTCGCCGACGCAGACGATGGCCGTGAGACCGGCCCTGTGGGCCGCGACCGCCTTGGCGCAGACATCGACGTCCTTTTCCTTGTGGTACTGGCGGCGCTCGGAATGGCCGGCGATCACGTAGGTGGCGCCTGCATCGGCCAGCATCTCGGCCGAAAGGTCGCCCGTGAAGGCGCCGGATTCCTTGGCATGGCAGTCCTGCCCGCCGATGGCGACGCGGGACCCGACGGAAAGACGGGCGAACAGGCCGAGGAGAGTGGCGGGCGGGCAAACGGCCAGCTCGACCTTGGCCTTGAGGCCGGGGGTGTAGCCCGCGTGGATCTCCTCCAGAACCTTGGTCGAGGACCTCAGACCATTCATCTTCCAGTTTCCCGCCACCAGCGGGCGCGGCCTATCGACGCTCATTTGAGGCACTCCTGTCACGCTTGATAACCTGGCACTAGCAGAGGCTGGAGCCTTCTTTCAACCAGACTTGCCCTTTTCGTAGAGCCCCTGATCGTTTATCGGCAGGTTTAACGAGTTTTTGGAGAACGGGTTCACGATGCTTCGGAACATGCGCAAGGCTGGGCAGACCCTGGTCGGCAAAATCATCGCCACCATCTTCTTCGGCGCCTTGATCGTCAGCTTCGCCATCTGGGGCATCGGCGACATCTTCCGCGTGACACCCGCTTCCACGGTGGCCGAGGTCGGAGGCACCAACATCACGGTGGATCAGGTCCGTAACGCCTACACCAACGAGCTTCAGCGGCTCGGGCGCCAGTTCCGTACGGTCATCAGCCCCGAGCAGGCTCGCGCCTTCGGCCTCGACCAGCAGGTCGTCTCCAATCTCGTGACCGAAGCCGTGATGGCCGAGCAGGCCAAGCAGATGGGTCTTTCCGTCTCGGATCAGCTGGTCGCCGCCGCGATCATGAACAACCCGGCCTTCAAGGGAGCCGACGGTCAGTTCAACCGGGCCCTCTTCGACCAGGCCCTGCGCAATGCGGGGCTCTCCGAGATGGGCTTCGTGCAGGAGCAGCGCTCCGCCATGGCCCGTCTCCATCTGGCCGAGGCCATCGCCGGCGACATCACCGTGCCGGCCGCGGCGCGTGAGGCCTTCCATCGCTACGCCAGCGAGCGCCGCGCGGCCTCCTATCTCCTCCTGTCGGCAGCCATGGCGGGAGACATCCCCGCCCCCACGGCCGAGCAGCTCCAGAGCTTCTTCAACGAGCGCAGGAGCACTTTCCGCGCTCCCGAGTACCGGGCCGTGTCGGTGATGGCGCTCGATGCCGCCGCTCTCGCCAAGCCGGACACCGTGTCCGAAGCCGACGCCCGCCAGCGCTACGAGCAGCAGAAGGCCAATTACGGCACGCCGGAGCGGCGCACGATCCAGCAGATCGCCTTCCCGTCCCAGGCCGAGGCCGAGGCGGCCGCTGCCAAGATCAAGGAAGGCACCTCGTTCGACGCCGTCGCCACCGAACGCAACGTTTCCCCGCAGGACCTGGAGCTCGGCACCTTCACCAAGGCGGAGATGCTCGATCAGGCGGTAGCGGATGCAGCCTTCGCCCTCGAGCAGGGGGCCGTGAGCGCCCCGATCGCCGGCCGCTTCGGCCCGGTGCTCGTGCGTGTCACCCAAATCCAGCCCGAAGCCGTACGCCCCTTCGAGGAGGTTGCCGCCGACCTCCGCCAGGAGATCGCCCTGGAACAGGCGAAGGGCCGGATCGAGAAGATCCATGACGAGATCGAGGATCTGCGCGCCGGCGCCAAGCCGCTGGCCGATATCGCCAAGGAGAAGGGCCTGGCTCTTGTTCAGGCCCCTGCGGTCGACGCCGGCGGCGTCGACAAGGCTGGCAACCCCGTCGACCTGCCCGAAAAGGATGCCGTGGTGAAAGCGGCCTTCGCCTCCGATATCGGCGTCGACAACGAGCCCCTGCGTACCGCAACCGGCTATGTCTGGTACGACGTGACCGGCATCGAAGCCTCCCGCGAGAAGAGCCTCGACGAGGTCCGCGATCAGGTCGCCGCCCAATGGCGCGAGGATCAGGTGGCGCAGCGCCTGTCCGAGAAGGCGAACGAGCTCGCCGGACGCCTCGAAAAGGGCGAGGCCATCGAGGCTGTGGCACAGGCTGCCGGGGCGCAGGTCATGAACGCGACCGATCTCGCCCGCAACGCCGCGAAGGACGATCTGGCAGCCGAGGCGGTCAACCGCATCTTCGCCGTTCCCGTGGGCAAGACCGGCCATGCCGCCAACGGAACGGATGCCCGCGCGGTGTTCAAGGTCACCTCGGCCACGGTGCCCCCCCTGGTCACCACGACGCAGGCGGCGCAGAACGTCGAGAACCAGCTTCGGACCGGTTTCGGCGACGACCTGCTCAGCCAGTACATCGCCCAGGTCCGCCAGGATCTCGGCGTCACCATCAACCAGCAGGCGCTGCGCCGGGCAACGGGCGGCGAATCGTAAACCATGACGATCACGCCCGATTTCGACACCTTCGCGGCCAGCTACGAGGCTGGGGAGGCCGGCGTCCTGCGCACGACCCTCGTGGGTGATCTGCTGACTCCGGTCGCGGCCTTCCTGAAGCTGCGCCACGACCGGAAAGGGTCGGCCTTCCTGCTCGAATCCGTCGAAGGCGGAGCGACCCGCGGCCGCTTCTCCATGATCGGGCTCGACCCCGATCTCGTCTGGCGCTGCCAGGACAGCGTGGCTGCGATCGACCGACAGGCGCTGAGCCGCATGCAGGAATTCCGGAGGGAGGAGCTTCCACCGCTGGAGAGCCTGCGTGCGCTGATCCAGGAAAGCGCCCTGCCCCTCTCCGACGACCTGCCGCCGATGGCGGCGGGTCTTTTCGGCTATCTGGGCTACGACATGGTCCGGCTCATGGAGCGCCTGCCGGAGCCCAATCCGGATGCGTTGAAGGTGCCCGACGCCATCCTGATCCGGCCGACCGTGATGGTGGTCTTCGACGCCGTGAAGGACGAGATCTCCCTCATCACGCCCGTCCGCCCGCAGGCCGGCACCTCCGCCAAGGCGGCCTATGAGACCGCGTTGGCCCGCCTCGACGAGGTCACGGCGGCTCTCGAGCGCCCGCTCCCCATGGACGACCGCAGCGATCCGACGCAGATCCGCTTCGAGCCGCCGGTATCGAACACGGCGCCGGAGGAATTCGGGGCGATGGTGGCCAAGGCGAAGGAGTACATCCGCGCCGGCGACATCTTCCAGGTGGTGCTGTCTCAGCGGTTCGAATCCCTCTTTCCCCTTCCCGCCTTCGCGCTCTACCGGTCCCTGCGCCGGGTCAATCCGGCGCCGTTCCTCTGCTATCTCGATTTCGAGGATTTCCAGATCGTCTGCTCATCGCCCGAGATCCTGGTGCGGGTCCGCGACGGCAAGGTCACGATCCGTCCCATCGCCGGCACCCGCCCGCGCGGCGCGACGGCCGCCGAGGACCGCGCCCATGCGCAGAGCCTGCTCGCCGATCAGAAGGAGCGGGCCGAGCATCTTATGCTGCTCGATCTCGGCCGCAACGACGTGGGCCGCGTGGCCGAGATGGGGTCCGTTGAGGTGACAGATTCCTTCTTCCTGGAATACTACAGCCAGGTGATGCACATCGTCTCCAACGTGGAAGGAAGGCTCGATCCCTCCTTCGACGCCCTCGACGCCCTGGTGGCGGGCTTCCCGGCCGGAACGGTCTCGGGCGCACCGAAGGTGCGGGCCATGCAGATCATCGACGAGCTGGAGAAGGACAAGCGCGGGCCTTATGCCGGCTGCATCGGCTATTTCGGCGCCAATGGCGAGATGGACACCTGCATCGTCCTGCGTACGGCCGTCGTGAAGGACGGCCGCATGGCGGTCCAGGCCGGGGCCGGGATCGTCTATGATTCCGACCCGGCCTCCGAGCAGCAGGAATGCATCAACAAGGCGAAAGCCCTGTTCCGGGCCGCCGAGGAAGCCGTTCGTTTCGCCAGTCAGGCGAGGGTCGGGCAATGAGCCTCGAGGAAAGCCGCGTTTCCATGCGAGCCGGAGCCGCTTCGCCTGAAATGGCGATGCCTTCGAGGCGTCCCTTGACCGGGGGCGTCGCTTACGCGAACGTCGGCTCGCTATGACCCGCGTTCTCGTCATCGACAATTACGACAGCTTCACCTGGAATCTGGTGCATCTGCTCGGCCCGCTCGCGACCTCCGTCGACGTGGTGCGCAACGATGCCATCACCACGGACGAAGTGCTCGCCTCGCAGCCCGACGCCATCGTGCTCTCTCCCGGTCCCTGCACGCCGAACGAGGCCGGGATCTGCCTCGATCTCGTGAAGCGCGCCTCGCCCGAGATCCCGACCTTCGGCGTCTGCCTGGGCCTGCAGGCCATCGGGCAGGTCTTCGGCGGCACCGTCTCGCGGGCGCCCCTGCCCATGCACGGCAAGGTCTCCGAGGTCGAGCACAGTGGCCAGGCGGTGTTCCACGGCATCAACGGCCCCTTCAAGGCGACCCGCTACCACTCGCTGATCGTGGATCGCGAAACCTGCCCGGACGAGCTGCAGGTGACGGCGGAAACCTCCGATGGGCTCGTCATGGGCCTGTCCCACCGGACGCTGCCCATCCATGGCGTGCAATTCCATCCCGAAAGCATCCTGTCGGAGCATGGGGTGACGATCATGCGCAACTTCTTCGAACTCGCGGCGGATTGGAATACGAAGCACCGCACCGCCGGCCGCATCCCCGCTCCAGCAGGATTGTAAGACCTATGGAATCCTTCAAATCCTACCTTGCCAAGGTCGCCACAGGCGCATCGCTGACGCGCGACGAGGCGCGGGACGCCTTCGACGACCTGCTCTCCGGCGAGGTCACGCCCGCCCAGGGCGGGGCCTTCCTGATGGCGCTGCGGGTCCGCGGCGAGGTGCTTGAGGAGATCGTCGGGGCGGTCACGGCCATGCGCGGCCGCATGCTGCGGGTCAATGCACCCGAGAAGGCCATCGACATCGTCGGTACGGGCGGCGACCACAAGGGCAGCTACAACATCTCGACGCTTGCGTCGATCATCGTGGCCTCCTGCGGCGTCCCCGTCGCCAAGCACGGCAACCGGGCGGCCTCCTCGAAGTCCGGCACGGCGGATGTGCTAGCCGCCCTGGGGCTCAAGCTCGGCCTCGATCCCGAAGGCCTGGAGCGCTGCCTGTCCGAGACCAATCTCTGCTTCATGTTCGCGCAGACCCACCACGCCGCCATGCGCCACGTGGCGCCGGTGCGCGTGGAGCTCGGGACCCGCACGATCTTCAACCTCCTCGGACCGCTGGCCAACCCTGCCGGAGCCAAGCGCCAGCTTCTCGGCGTATTTTCAGAGGCTTGGCTCGAGCCGCTCACCCAGGTCCTGAAGGAGCTCGGTTCGCAGAAGGTCTGGACCGTGCATGGCTCCGACGGCCTCGACGAGATGACGACCACCGGCCCGACCTTCGTGGCGGCTTTGGAGAACGGGGCGATCCGCCGCTTCACCGTGACCCCCGAGGAGGTCGGCCTGCCGACGGCATCGCTCGACGATCTCAGAGGCGGCGACCCGGAGCACAATGCGGCCCAGCTGCGCGCCGTCCTGGAGGGCGCCCGCATTCCCTATCGCGATGTGGCCCTGCTCAATGCCGCGGCCTCCCTCGTCATCGCGGACGAGGCCGACAACCTGCGCGACGGTCTCGACCGTGCATCGCGGGCGCTCGACAGCGGCGCCTCGAAAGCAACCCTCGAGCGTCTCGTCAAAGTCTCGAATGCTTGAGTGATCCGCCATGGCAGACGTTCTCAGCAAGATCGAAGCCTATAAGCGTCAGGAAATCGAGGCGGCCAAGTCAGCCGTTTCCATGGGCGAGATCGAGCGTCGCGCCCGTGCGGCTTCCCCGCCCCGCGGCTTTGCCAAGGCCATCGAGCGCCATCTCTCCGAAGGGCGCCCTGCCCTCATCGCGGAAGTGAAGAAGGCCAGCCCGTCCAAGGGCCTGATCCGCGAGGACTTCGATCCTCCGAGCCTGGGACGGGCCTATGCCGTGGGCGGCGCCACCTGCCTGTCCGTTCTGACCGACGAACCGTCGTTCCAGGGCAAGCCCGAATACCTGGCCCAGGCGCGCGAAGCCTCCGGGCTGCCGGCCCTGCGCAAGGACTTCCTGTTCGAGCCCTATCAGGTTTACGAGGCGCGCGCCTGGGGCGCCGATTGCATCCTCGTGATCATGGCGAGCGTTTCCGACGATCAGGCCCGAGCCTTGATCGACACGGCGCATGATCTCGGCATGGACGTGCTGGTCGAGGTGCACGACCGGGAGGAGCTGGAACGCGCCCTGCCGCTCGGCACGAAGCTCGTCGGCATCAACAACCGCAACCTGCGGACCTTCGAGGTGTCCCTCGGCGTCAGCGAGGAACTGGCGCCGCTGATCCCCTCCGACCGCATCGTCGTGGGCGAGAGCGGCATCTTCACGCTCTCCGACATCGAGCGGCTGTCGAAGGTGAACATCCGCACCTTCCTCGTGGGCGAGAGCCTGATGCGCCAACATGACGTTGCGGCAGCAACACGAAGACTTCTGTTCGGCGAGGCGGCATGACGAAGCTCACGCATCTGGATGCAGCGGGTCAGGCCAGCATGGTCGACGTCTCGGACAAGGGCGTCACCAACCGCACCGCGATTGCCGAGGGATGCGTGGTCATGCAGGCGGAAACCCTCGACCTGATCCGCCATGGGGAGGCGAAGAAGGGCGACGTTCTGGGCACGGCTCGCCTCGCGGGGATCATGGCCTCCAAGCGCACCCACGAGCTCATTCCGCTTTGCCATCCTCTCCTGATCTCGAAGGTGAAGGTGGACTGCGTCCTCGATGACAGCCTTCCCGGCGTGCGCGTGAGCGCAGAGGTGAAGGTGTCGGGCCAGACGGGGGTCGAGATGGAAGCGTTGACCGCTGTCTCCATTGCCTGCCTGACGGTCTACGACATGGTGAAGGCGGCCGATAAGGCGATGCGGATCGAGAATGTTCGCCTGCGCCGCAAGAGCGGTGGCCGCTCGGGAGATTTCGAGGCGCCATGAATCTGATTTCGGTCGAGGATGCTCTCTCCCGCGTGCTGGCCAGCGTCGACAAGCCGGTGGGGATCGAGCACGTCCCCCTCGCCGCCTGCGCGGGCCGGACGCTCGCCGAGGATATCACCGCCCTGCGCGACCAGCCGCCTTTTTCGGCTTCGGCCATGGATGGCTATGCGGTGCGAAGTGCCGATTGCGCGACGGCGCCGGCAACCCTCCGGGTCATCGGCACCAGTGCGGCCGGGAATCGGTTCCCGGGAACCATCGGGGCCATGGAGGCGGTGCGCATCTTCACCGGCGCTCCCGTTCCTGACGGCGCCGACGCCGTGGTGCTGCAGGAGGACACGGACCGGACGGGCGAATTTGTGCAAGTGAAGGAAGCAGCCCGCCCTGCTCGCCACATCCGCGCGGCGGGTCTCGACTTCCGGTCCGGAGACGTGCTCCTGCAAGCCGGCCTGCGGCTGGATTCCCGTCACATCGCCCTGGCCGCCGCCATGGGCCATGGGATGCTCCCCGTCCATCGCAAACCGAAGGTCGCCATTCTCGCCACGGGCGACGAACTGGTGCGCGCCGGCGAGCCTGTCGGCCCCGACCAGATCACGGCATCCAGCCTGCCGGCCACGATGCTGATGGTGGAGAAGGCCGGTGCCGAGGCCATCGATCTCGGCATTGCCCGCGATACGCTCGAATCGCTCGATGGGCGCATCCAGGCCGCCAGGGATGCGGGCGCCCATATCCTCGTGACCTTGGGCGGCGCTTCCGTCGGCGAGCACGATCTGGTGCAGAAGGCCTTGAGCCGCCAGGGAATGGATCTCGGCTTCTGGCGCGTGGCCCTGCGTCCCGGTAAGCCTCTGATGCACGGTCGTCTCGGGTCGACCCTGCTCTTGGGGCTTCCCGGCAATCCGGTTTCCTCCCTCGTCTGTGCCGTGCTGTTCCTGATCCCTGCGATCCGTGCCCTTCTGGGGGACCAGAAAGCGGCGATGGATCCGACGGAGGACGCTGTTCTGGGAGCCGACCTCCCGCTCAATCGGGATCGCCAGGATTACATGCGCGCTTCGCTGTCTTTGCAGGATGTCCCCTTGAGCCTCGCCAAGGGCCCCGGACGCCTGATGCTTCCGGTCGCAACGCCGCATCTCCTGCAGGATTCGTCCATGTTGAGCATCCTGGAGCGCTCGGACGCGCTTCTGGTCCGCCCGCCCCATGCTCCGGCGGCCACGGCCGGAGAGCCCTGCCGGATCATTCGTCTCGACAGATTTTGCTAGAGCATCGGATCCGATGCTCCGCCTATAGTGAGAGCGCATCGTTGAGTGCGAAACCGGGTCCAATTTTTCGCACGATGCGCTAGAGGAATGTCCTCTCAGGACCTCCTCCGCAGGGAAACTGAGGATTCTTTGCATATCAGCTGAGCAGCAGGCTTGCAGAACACAGCGAGAACGGTTACCTTGTTCCCGATTTGTTTCAGAATCGCTCCTCCTGGGAGCAGTAAGGGCCAGCCATGCTGACGCGTAAACAGCACGAATTGCTCCGCTTCATTCATGAGCGGCTGCGTGAAACCGGGGTTCCGCCGTC
>JAEWKH010000060.1 GCA_023386155.1 Pseudomonadota bacterium | reverse complement strand
CATGATGTGCCGGCCGCCTGGGCGCAGCGGGCCTATGTCGACGATGCGGCCTATCGCTCGATGTATGCCGCCTCCATCGCCGATCCGGACGCCTTCTGGGGCGAGCACGGCAAGAGGATCGACTGGTTCAAGCCCTATACCAGGGTCAAGAACACGCGCTATGCCCCGGATGTCTCGATCCGCTGGTTCGAGGACGGCACCACCAACGTCTCGCATAATTGCATCGATCGCCACCTCGCCACGCGCGGCGACCAGGTGGCGATCATCTGGGAGGGCGACGACCCGTCCGAGTCGAAGTCCATCACCTACCGGGAGTTGCACGACGAGGTCTGCCGCATGGCCAACATCATGCGCAACCGCGGCGTCGAGAAGGGCGACCGGGTCACCATCTACATGCCGATGATCCCGGAGGCCGCCTACGCCATGCTGGCCTGCGCCCGGCTCGGGGCCATCCACTCGGTGGTGTTCGGCGGCTTCTCGCCCGATTCGCTCGCCAGCCGCATCCAGGACGCCAAGTCGGCCTTCGTCATCACGGCCGACGAGGGCCTGCGCGGCGGCCGCAAGGTGCCCCTGAAGGTCAACGTGGACGCCGCCATCGAGCGCGTCGGCGCGGGCGTGGTCGAGCACGTGCTGGTGGTGCGCCGCACCGGCTCGCCCGTCAACATGGTGCCGGGCCGCGACGTCTACTACCACGAGGCCGCCGAGCTCGTCTCCGACGAGTGCCCCTGTGAGGAGATGAACGCCGAGGACCCGCTCTTCATCCTCTACACCTCGGGCTCCACCGGCACCCCGAAGGGCGTGCTGCACACCACCGGCGGCTATCTCGTCTACGCGGCGATGACGCACCAATACGTGTTCGACTACCACGATGGCGACGTCTACTGGTGCACCGCCGACGTGGGCTGGGTGACGGGCCATTCCTACATCCTGTACGGGCCGCTGGCGAACGGCGCCACCACCCTGATATTCGAGGGCGTGCCGACCTATCCGACGATCTCCCGCTTCTGGGAGGTGATCGACAAGCACCAGGTCAACATCTTCTACACCGCCCCGACTGCGATCCGCTCGCTGATGCAGGCCGGCGAGGAGCCGGTGAAGAAGACCTCGCGCAAGTCGCTGCGCCTTCTGGGCTCGGTCGGCGAGCCGATCAACCCGGAGGCCTGGGAATGGTACCACCGGGTGGTCGGCGACAGCCGCTGCCCGATCGTCGACACCTGGTGGCAGACCGAGACCGGCGGCATCCTGATCACGCCGCTGCCCGGCGCGACCAAGCTCAAGCCCGGCTCGGCCACGCGGCCGTTCTTCGGGGTGAAGCCGCAGATCGTGGACGCGGACGGCCATGTGCTGGAGGGCGCCGCCGAGGGCAACCTGGTGATCGCCGATTCCTGGCCGGGCCAGATGCGCACGGTCTACGGCGACCACGAGCGCTTCGTGCAGACCTATTTCTCGACCTATCCGGGCAAGTACTTCACCGGCGACGGCTGTCGGCGCGATGCGGACGGCTATTACTGGATCACGGGCCGGGTCGACGACGTGATCAACGTGTCCGGCCACCGGATGGGCACGGCGGAGGTCGAGTCGGCCCTGGTGGCGCATCCGCAGGTCTCGGAGGCCGCCGTGGTGGGCTATCCGCACGACATCAAGGGCCAGGGCATCTACGCCTATGTGACCCTGATGGCGGGCGAGCAGCCCTCCGAGGAGCTGCGCAAGGAGCTGGTGGCCTGGGTGCGCAAGGAGATCGGCCCGATCGCCTCGCCGGACCTGATCCAGTTCGCCCCGAGCCTGCCCAAGACCCGTTCCGGCAAGATCATGCGCCGCATCCTGCGCAAGATCGCCGAGGACGAGTTCGGCTCGCTCGGCGACACCTCGACGCTCGCCGACCCCGGCGTCGTCGACGACCTCATCACCAACAGGCAGAACAAGCGCACGCAGGCGGCGTGAGCGTGTGAAGCGGCCTCTTCCCTCCCCCTTGCGGGGAGGGGTGGCTGCGAAGCAGCCGGGGTGGGGGTCGCAAAGTCGGAGCAGTGCCTCTCGTTCAGACTGCGCACGGCCGCTACGGCCCCCTCTCCCAGCCGGGAGAGGGAGAAGCGCTTGGCTGATTTTAGGTCTCACCCAGTCACCCCACCCCCCACCCCTGCCTCCCCCTTGCGGGGAGGGAGAGCGCGCTCAATTCTGCAAACGATCCCCGGTCGACTCCGCCGTCCGGGAGGACGCTTGCGCGCGCCGCGGAACCGTAGCCTTTCCTTCCGCGTCTCACCCTCACTATTTCCGCTGAAGGGTTCGAGACATGTGCACCCGCGCCGCCTTCGCCATCGCGGCCGTCATCGGCATCGTCGCAAGCACGGGCACGTCCGCCCGCGAGGTCGTGCCCTTCGGGGAGCGTGTCTCGCCGGGAACCGTCGTGATCAAAACGGCTGAGCGCCGGCTCTACTACGTGCGCGGCGACGGCACGGCGCTGCGCTACCGCGTGGCGGTGGGCAAGCCCGGCAAGCAATGGTTCGGCGAGGCGCGGATCGACGGCAAGTATGTCCGCCCCGCCTGGGCGCCGCCCGCGGAGGTCAAGCGCGACAATCCCCGCCTGCCCGACGTGATCCCCGGCGGCGCGCCGAACAACCCCATGGGCGCGCGGGCGCTCACCCTCGACTTGGACGAATACGCCATCCACGGCACCAACCGCCCGGGCTCCATCGGCACCTACGCGTCCTACGGCTGCATCCGCATGCTCAACGAGGACATCGTCCATCTCTACGACCAGGTGAGCGTGGGCACGCGGGTGGTGGTGGTGCCGTAGGGCGCTTCATGGCCGCAGCCTTATCATCCGTTTCGGATTAGGCTACACAGGAGCAATGAAACTCTGTTGCTCGCGCGCATCCTGGACGCCTCTGCCAGCCCCCGGCTGGCCGGATCGCCTGATTCTCATCGATGGCGTGTGCGTCTTCTGTACGTCCTGGGCGCGGCTCGTGATCAGACGCGATGAATCCTTCCTCTTCCTGCGCATGCAATCGTCCCAGGGAAGGCAACTCGCCGAAAGCTTCGGCATCGACCCGGACGAGCCGCAAACCAATGTCGCCATCGTTGACGGCATCGCCTATTTCAAGTCCGACGCAGCCCTGGTGGTCGCCCGCCACCTGCGCGGCCTGTCGTGGACACGCATTCTCCGTCTCATCCCGAGAGGTGCGCGCAATCTGGTTTACGATCGGGTGGCGCGCAATCGCTATGCCTGGTTCGGCCGTGACGAGGCCTGCCTGCGGCCCGCGCCGGAGATTCGGGCGCGCTGCCTCGATGATACCGGCCTGACGGGTGAACCATGAAGGCGCGCATTCTCGTCGTCGGCGGCACCGGCGCCTTCGGGCAGAGGCTGGTCGAGGGTCTGCTCGCCACCACGGAGGCGAGCGTGCTCGTGGGCGGACGCAATCCGCAACGCCATGCCGATTGGTTCCGGAGCCTCCAGGCCCGCTTTGGCGATCGGCGCATCGAGCCGATCACCATCGACAGGCAGGCAGCATTCGAACCGCTTCGCGCGACAAAGCCCTTCTGCGTGGTCGATGCGGCAGGGCCGTTTCAAGGCGAAGAACCTCATCTGGCGCGCGCTGCCATTGCCGCGGGCTGCCATTACGTGGATCTCGCGGACGCCCGCGATTTCGTGGCGGGCTTCACGGTTCTCGACGCCGCCGCTCGCGAGGCCCATGTTCTCGCGGCGACAGGCGCAAGCTCGACCCCCGCCCTCTCCGGTGCGGCACTGGCGGCCCTGACGGAAGGATGGCAGCAGGTCGATGACATCGCGGTGGCCATCTCGCCGGGCAACCGCGCGCCGCGCGGCCTGTCGGTGGTCGAGGCCATTCTGGCCTATGCCGGACAGCCCGTGCGCGTCCGGCTGAATGGACGCTGGACCACACGCCCCGGCTGGGGCGAATTGATCCGACGGGAGCTGCCAGGCCTCGGGCGGCGATGGCTCTCCTTGTGCGAGACGCCGGATCTCGATCTTCTGCCCGCTCACTATCCCTCGGCCCGCAACGTGCGCTTTCGCGCCGGTCTCGAGCTCTCGATCCTGCATCTCGGACTGTGGCTGCTCGCATGGCCGGTTCGCTTGCGGCTCATCCGCTCCCTTCGTCCCTTCGCACCCATCCTGCAAACCGTCGCCTCCTGGTTCGAGCCCTTCGGCTCGGATCGCGGCGGCATGAGCGTGGAGGCTTCGGGCCGGGATCGGGAGGGGCGCCCCATCCGGGCGGTCTGGTCTCTCGTGGCAGAGGCAGGCGATGGGCCGAACATTCCCACCCTGCCGGCGCTCGCGCTGATCCAGGGCTTGCTCGATGGCCGCATCACAGCAAGGGGCGCAAGGATCGCGAGCAGCCTCCTGTCTCTCGATAGCATCGAAAGTGAGTTCAGCCGCTTCCGGATCACGACGCGGCGGAGCTTGTGCTGGCCTCAGGGTGACAATCTTTTCGAGAAGGTTCTTGGGCCCGACATCGCACGCCTTCCGCCGCTCGTGCGCCAGATCCACACGGGCGCCAACCTTCATCTGACAGGTCGCGCCACCATCGACGGCGCCGGAAATGGTCTCGCCAGGATCATTGCAAAACTGTTCGGATTGCCTGCAGGCGCGCAGAACATCAGCGCCGACGTCCTGCTGAAGCGACAGAACGACAAGGAAATCTGGGTTCGCCGCTTTGGGCTCTCGACCTTTCGCAGCACGCTCAGACCAGGCCCGGCGCCCCGGCGCGTTTGCGAGCGCTTCGGCCTCTTCGACTTCGAGTTGGAAATGACCCCGGATGAGACCGGCTACGCGCTGAGCATCGCGGGCTGGCACATCGGTCCCCTGCGGCTGCCCATGTTTCTCGCGCCGCAGACGCCTGCAAGGGCCTTCGTCGACCAGCAAGGCCGCTACTGCTTCGACGTGGCGATTGCGCTACCCCTCATCGGACGGCTCGTGCGCTATCGCGGCTGGCTCGTTCCAGACGAAGGATAAAGATCCGCCCGCGACGGCGGCAGGCCCGACGGGCCGCGGGTGCGCTTGGACGCGAGGGTCTGGTTGACGCCCACGGCGGCGCGCTCGAAGGCCAGGGAGCAGCCGGCGAGATAGAGCAGCCACATGCGGGTCTTCGCCGGCCCGACGAGGGCCTCGGCTTCCTTCCGGCGGGCGTTGAGGCTTTCCCACCAGAGCCGCGTGGTGCGCTGGTAATGCTCGCGCCAGGCCTCCACGTCGTGCACCTCGAAGCCGTGGCGCTCGAGATTGGCGACCGACATGCCCAGGTGGTCGAGTTCGCCGCCGGGAAAGATGTAGCGGGTGAGCGCCCTGTATTCCGGCTTCAGCTTCCGGAACGCCCTGTCGCTGCGCTTCGCGCGCCTGGCGATGGTGTGGTGCAGGTAGAGCCCGCGCGGGCGCAGCAGGCGATGCACGGCGCCGAAATAGGCCGGGTGGTTCCTGATCCCCACATGCTCGAACATGCCGATGGAGGAGATCTTGTCGAACTCTCCCTCCATCTGGGTGAAATCCTTCACCAGCACCTCGACCCTGTCCTGGAGGCCGAGCCGCTGCACCTTCTCCCGCGCCAGGGCCGCCTGTTCCTCGGCGAGCGTCACGCCCGTGGCCTTGACCCCGTAATGCTGCGCCGCGTGGCAGATGAGGGCGCCCCAGCCGCAGCCGATGTCGAGCAGGCGCTCGCCCGGTTTGAGCCGCAGCTTGCGGCAGATCATGTCGAGCTTGTCCCGCTGCGCGCGGGCGAGGTCGTCGTGCCAGTCGGGCTGGAAGTACGCGCAGGTATAGACCATCTCCGGGTCAAGGAAGAGCTGATAGAACTCGTTCGACACGTCGTAATGGTAGGCGACGTTCCGCTTGTTGGTCCGGAGCTGGCCGTCCCGGGCATCCGCCTTCTCCTCGACCCGGGCGAGGGGCCGCGGCATGTCGGCGGGAGCGCGCAGGAAATGATAGGCGGTCTTCAGCGCCTTCAGCTTGCTCAAGCTCCTCAGCCGCCTGCCGGCCTTGTGCGGGCGCTGGGAGGCGAGATCGAAGATGGTGCCGTTCCTGAGCTCGATGAGCCCCGCCACATAGGCGTTGAGGGCCGTGTCCAGGGTGGGGCGGCGCAGGAGGGCGGCGATCACGCTCTCGCGCCGGATGACGAGCCGCATGGCATAGGACGGCAGGTCCGACGGAATCGTCGAGCCGTCCCACAACTCGAAGCCGAACTGGAGGTCGAGCGCGCGATGCGCATCGCCCAGAAGATCCCGGAACATCCCGAGCCGTGCCGTCTCGCCCGCCCCCGCCATGAGCCCTCCCGTTTGCGGGCAGCCTAGAGCATTTTCCGGCGTAGTGGCTACGGTTCGCCGTCAAAAAATGCGGCGAGCCGAAGAAGAGGAGCCTGCGGTTATCCCTGCGGCTCTCAATTCACCAGCACGGACAGGTGCCGGAGCTTTTCGGGATTCCGGACGATATAGATTCCGACGATGCGGCCGTCCTCGATGTCGATGGTCGTGGTCTGCACCATGCCGTCCTGTTCGAGGGTGACGAAGCCGGGCAGCCCGTTGATCAGCCCCTTGTAGAGGACCGGGGGCAGCTGGCGTCCGGCCTTGCGCGCCACGCCCGTGAACAGGCCGGCGACGCGGCGGAGGCCGAAGAGCGGGTTGAGAGCCGCGTTGCGGATGCCGCCGCCATCCGTATAGGCGACGACGTTCTCCGCCAGCAGATTGCGCAGGGCCGTCAGGTCGCCGCTGCGCGAGGCGGCGAAGAACGCATCGGTCATCCGCTCGCCCTCCTCCCGGTCGATGGCATAGCGCGGCCTTTCCCCGCGCACGTTCTTCCTCGCGCGGGCGGCGAGCTGGCGGCAGGCGGCGGGATCGCGGTCGAGGGTCGCGGCGATATCGTCGAAGCCGAGCCCGAACACGTCGTGCAGGAGAAAGGCCGCGCGCTCCAGGGGCGAGAGCCGCTCCAGGGCCATCATCAGGGTGAGCGACAGATCCTCGCTCATCTCCTCCTCCCCGCTCGTGTCCAGAACCGGCTCGGGCAGCCAGGGCCCGATATAGGTCTCGCGCCTGACCCGCGCCGATTTGAGGATGTCGAGGCACAGGCGCGTGACGGTCTTGGACAGGAAGGCGCCCGGCTCGCGCACGGTGGAGCGGTCCGTCTGATGCCAGCGGATATAGGCCTCCTGCACCACGTCCTCGGCCTCCGCGATGGAGCCGAGCATGCGGTAGGCGAGGCGGACCAGCCCCGGCCTGAGGGGCTGGAACTGGTCCGCTGCGTCACCCTCAGGCGGCCGCACGGCCTGCCTCGACCGGATGGATGGACCGGAAGCCGATGGCAAGCCGGTTCCAGGCGTTGATGGCGCCGATCATGAGCGTCAGGTTGACCTGCTCGGCGGGCGTGAAGTGCTGCTTGAGCTCCGCATAATCCTCATCGGGCGCATGGGTCTCGGCGATCAGGGTCAGGGCCTCGGTCCAGGCGAGCGCGGCCCGCTCCCGGTCGCTGTAGAGCGGCGATTCGCGCCAGGCGTCGAGGAGATAAATCCGCTCCTCGGTCTCGCCGTTGGCGCGCGCATCCTTGGTGTGCATGTGGATGCAATAGGCGCAGCCGTTGATCTGGGAGGCGCGGATCTTCACCAGCTCGAGCAGGCTGTGCTCCAGGCCGCTGTTCTTCAGGGTCTTTTCCAGCTCGATCATCGGCTTCAGGGCGCCGGGAGCGACTTCGAAGGGAATCAACCGGGCTTTCATCGTCTTGGTCCTCATTGTCGTGTTGCTGACGATGCTAAGACGAGACCGGAACGCCGGATGTGACATGCGGCCTTAAAAATTTTCAGCGCCTCGGATTTCGTGGGAAGCCGACGATACTCCGCAGCCTGCTCAGAAGCCAAGGAACAGAACGTCGAGCGCTCGCTTGATAGCATCCTGATCGGACGCGAGGGAGCCAATGGGGCGTTGCAATTCGCGAGCGGGAATGGAAGCCATCAGCGGGATCATCACGACAAAGTCGCGCCCGTCGAGACGAATCTGCGGGGTCAGCTCGGTGAGGACCGGTGTCTCGCCCTTCTGGAAGAGCGGCGCAACCATGCGGGTGGCCATTGGCTCCAGAAGGTCGGATTGCAGATCGACCACGAGCCGGCTGGAGCGGCCCACGCCGGCGTAAACGTCGAACTGGCTCATTAGAGCATCGGACCCAAAAGTGGACTTGCACTTTTGGGATTGATCCGATGCTCCAACTCTTGGCTGGCGCATCGTTGAGAGTGGAAAACCGGATCCACTTTTCCGCACGATGCGCTAGAACTGCCGGAACTCGTCCAGGGGCAACCCGTCGCGCTCGACCATTCCGTTATAGGCTTCGATCGCCGCCTTGTTCTCGTCAAGCCAGCGGGCCCTCCGGGCCTCGGCCACCGAGCGGGCCAACCCGATCTCGCAGGCCTGGGATATGTTGATGTCGAGGGCCTTCGCCTCAGCGACAAGCTCGACCGGGAGGGTGACATTGGTCGGGCGCCGATCCCTCACATCTGCGGCTGGCTTGGGCATTGCGATACCTTCATAATCTATGCGCATATTTTATGCGTATAGATCGCTTGCGTACAAGAGGCCCTCCTAGAAATCGCTCGCCAGGCCCTTCACCTCCCAGTCGTCGTAGCGGACGGGCTCGAGGCCGCCGCGGCCCTGGAGTTCCTTCTGCCTGGCGATCTCGGCCGCGCGGGCGTCGATCTCGAGGCGGCGCCGGGCGGCCTCCTCCAGGGCCCGCCGGGCGGCGGGCGAAAGGGTCTTGCCGGGGGCCGCGCCTTCGATGGGGCGATCCGAATTGGTGGTATCATGCATGTTCATGACGTGCCTTATGCCAGATCCGCGCCCCTCTTGGGAGGGAGCTGGACCATTCCCACATAGGGTTCAAAGGATGAAATGTCGTTGATCACGAGGTGGAGCCCCCGATGAACACCGTCAAGACCGGAATGCTGCTGGCGGGCCTGATGGCCCTGTTCGGCGTGGTTGGCTATTTCCTGGGCGGCGGGACCGGCATGATGATCGCCCTGGGCTTCGGCGTCGTGACCAACCTCTTCGCCTATTGGAACTCGGACCGGCTGGCGCTCGCCGCCCATCACGCGGTCGAGGTGGACGAGCGCACCGCGCCGGAGCTGGTCCATATGGTGCGGGACCTGGCCGGGCGCGCCGGGCTTCCCATGCCGCGGGTCTACCTCATCGACAATCCGCAGCCCAACGCCTTCGCGACCGGGCGCAACCCGGAGAACGCGGCCGTCGCCGCCACCACGGGCCTCCTCCACATGCTCTCCCATGACGAGGTGGCGGGCGTGATGGCCCACGAGCTCGCCCATATCAAGAACCGCGATACCCTGATCATGACGGTGAGCGCGACCATTGCGGGCGCCATCGCGACGCTGGCCCAGTTCGGCTTCCTGTTCGGCGGCCGGGACAACCGGCCGAACCCCATCGTGATGCTGGCCACCGCGCTGCTCGCCCCCATCGCCGCCATGATCATCCAGATGGCGATCAGCCGCTCGCGGGAATACGACGCCGACCGGATGGGCGCCGAGATCTGCGGCCAGCCGCTGTCGCTCGCCTCGGCGCTCGCCCGCATCGCGGGCGGGGTGACGCATATCCCCAATCCCGATGCGGAGCGCCGCCCCGCGACCGCGCCGCTCTTCATCATCAACCCGCTCTCGGGCCAGGGGGTGGACAACTGGTTCTCGACCCATCCCGCGACGGAAAACCGGATTGCGGCCCTGCACGCTTTGGCGCAGGAGATGGGTACGCCGGCGCAGCAGCCCGGCTTCTTCACGCAGAGTTCATCGAGCCCATGGGGATCCGCCGGAGGCTCAGTTGGAGGCTCGTCCGGCACCCGCCGCGGGCCTTGGGGATAAAATTTTGACTCAATCGGACGAACAGGCGGGCCTCGGCCCCCGCCGCCTTGCCTGGGTGGCGGTGACCGAGACCTTGAAGCGGCGCGTGCCACTCGACGACGTGCTGGACGAGCTTTTCCGCACGGAGAAGCTCCCAGCCCGCGACGAGGGGCTGGCCCGCGCCATCGCGATCGTGACCTTCCGGCGGCTCGGCACCCTCGGCCATGCCCTGCGCGAGCGGCTCAACAAGCCGCCGAAGGACGAGCGGCTGATGCATCTTCTCGCCATCGGGGCGGCGCAGATCCTGTTCCTGGACGTGCCGGACCATGCCGCCGTCGACAGCGCGGTCGAGCTCGCCCAGGGCGATCCCAAGCTCCATCACGCGGGCGGCTTCATCAACGCCGTCCTGCGCCGCGTCGCCCGCGAGCGCGACCAGATTCTCGCCGAGAGCGATCCCTGGCTCGACACGCCCACCTGGCTGGAGGAGCGCTGGATCGCGCAATATGGCGAGCCGCTCGCCACCAGGATCGTCGAGGCGCACCGGTCGCTCGCCTCCGTCGACCTGACCGTGAAGGAAAACCCGGAATCCTGGGCCGAGCGCCTTGGCGGCGTACTCCTGCCCACCGGCAGCATCCGCCTGAAGGAGCGCACCGCCATCCGCGAGCTTCCGGGCTACGAGGAAGGTGCCTGGTGGGTGCAGGATGCCGCCGCAGCCCTCCCCGCCCGGCTGCTGCGGGCGAAGCCCGGCGAGCGCATCGCCGATCTCTGCGCCGCCCCCGGGGGCAAGACCGCGCAACTGGCGGCCGCCGGCGCCGAGGTGCTCGCCGTCGACCGCTCGGCGAAGCGGCTGCAGCGCCTGGAGGAGAACCTTGCCCGCCTGAACCTGAAAGCGGAAACCCGCGCCATCGACGCGGAGAAGCTCGAGGCCGAGCCCTTCGACGCGATCCTGCTCGACGCCCCCTGCTCGGCCACCGGCACGATCCGCCGCCATCCCGACGTGGCCTGGACCAAGAGCGAGGAGGATATCCGCAAGCTCTCCGGCCTCCAGGGCCGGCTCCTCGACAAGGCGGCGGGCCTCCTGAGGCCCGGCGGGCGGCTGGTCTATTGCACCTGCTCGCTGGAGGCCGAGGAAGGCGAGCTTCAGGCGGAAGGCTTCCTCGCCCGGCATCCGGACTTCGCCCGCGAGCCCGTGACGCCCGACGAGATCGGCGGCCTGACGGAATGCCTTACTCCGCAGGGCGATCTTCGCACGCTGCCGAGCCATCGTGCCCTTGCGGAACACGACCGCAGCGGCCTCGACGGCTTCTTTGTCGCACGGTTTGTGCACAGGGGATCCTGAAGAAGGTGAATCATCCCTTACCTGTTGTTAACCAGTCAGCAGGAACTCCTCACCTAAGTTGGCTGGGATTCAAGCAGACACGGGGAGCGCCACGGGTGGATTTCGGGCCGGATCGCTGGCGATTGTACAGGCTTGCCGCTCGCGAGGCGGGCCGCGCCATGCGCGAAAGCACCGTCTGGGGCCTGTCCAGGCTCTCCAGCGCGCCTTTGCCCACACGCCTGCTCTTCGCCCCCCAGGATCTGCGCACGGCGGATCCCACCATCGCGACCGACATCTATTCCGGCTTCTTCGCCTTTTCCGGCCGGGCCGTCACCACGGGCGGCCGCTCGCCCTTCGCGTTTGCGCCGCCGAGCCGCGCCTGGAGCGAGGCGCTCTACGGCTTCGGCTGGCTGCGGCACCTGCGGGCGGCCGGAACGGCGCTCGCGCAGGCCAATGCCCGCTCCCTGGTGGACGAGTTCGTCACCTCGAAGCTCGGCGACAAGCGGACCGCCTGCAGCCCGGAGATCACCGCGCGGCGGCTCATGTCCTTCATCAGCCAGTCGCCGCTGATCCTGGAAGGCGCCGATCACGCCTTCTACCAGCGCTTCCTGAAGATCATCGGCCAGCATGTGCGCAAGCTCGAGCGCCAGGTCCGCTCGGGCGCCCTGCCCTTCCAGCAGCTCATGGCGGCCATTGCGCTCTGCTATGCGGGCCTGTGCTGCGAGGGCCTCGAGCGCAACCTGCGCCGCGCGAGCCGCCTGCTCGCCCGCGAGCTCGAACGGCAGATCCTGGCCGATGGCGGGCATGCGAGCCGCAACCCGCGCATCATGGTCGATCTCCTGTTCGATCTCCTGCCCCTGCGCCAAATGTTCGCCAGCCGCGAGGTCGACACGCCCGACGCGCTGCTTCACGCCATCGACCGGATGCTGCCGATGGTGCGCCTGTTCCGGCACGGGGACGGCACGCTCTCCCATTTCAACGGCATGGGGGTGACCGCGGCCGATCACCTGGCGACGCTGCTCACCTATGACGACATGCGCAGCCAGCCGATCCACCACGCGCCCCATTCGGGCTACGAACGGCTGGAGGCCGGGCGCTCGCTGGTCGTCGCCGACGTGGGCGCTCCCCCGCCCCGCGCCCTCTCGCAGGATGCGGGCGCCGGCTGCCTGTCCTTCGAGTTCTCGAGCGGAGCGCAGCGCATCGTGGTCAATTGCGGCACACCCTATATCGCGGGCCCGGCGATCATCCAGGCGGCGCGCTCGACGGTGGCGCATTCCACCGCGTCCATCGACGACATCTCGTCCTGCCAGATCGTCGACAAGAAGGGGAACTGGCTCCAGCGCCGGATCTCCGCCTGGGTCCTGCGCCGCGTCGGCCCCGTGGTCCTCAGCGCGCCCGAGCGGGTGAAGGCGGAGCGCAGCGAGCGCGAGCACGTGCAGATCCTCAGCGCCAGCCACGACGGCTACAAGGCCCGCTTCGGGATCACCCATGAACGGCATTGGCAACTCGCGCCCAAGGGCAATGTGCTCGAAGGCGGAGACACGTTCTTCAGCGAAGGCGCCCAGAGCGGCACGGCGCAGGCCATCATCCGGTTCCATCTCGCCCCTGGCATCAAGGCGAGCCGCGCCCAGGGCGGCCGCGTGGTCATGCTCGTGCTGCCCAACCGGGAGGCCTGGCAGTTCTCCGCCGCCCCGGTCGAGGCGGAGCTCGATGACAGCGTGTTCCTGGCCGCCGCCGAGGGCATGCGCCGCACGGAACAGATCGTCCTGACCGTGCGCCCGAGCGAGACACCCACCGTGCGCTGGCGCTTCGAGCGCCTGGCGCGCACCTTCGATCCCAACCAGCCGCCGGAACAGGCGGAGCTGATCTAGGCCGAAGGCCTGACGATGCACCGAAATGATGTCCCGCTTGATGATCCAGTCCATCAATCCAAACTCATGTCGGTCTTTTGGGCCACTTTAACGCCAAGTCTTCTCTAAGCGCTTTCATTGACCGAGGGCTCTCCCGCACATGGCCTAGGCTATCCGGCCGAATTGCCGTGGGGTGCACACCGATGCACCAATTGGCATGATGCACTTTCGGGAACCCCGATGACCACGCTTGCACGAACGGAATGGCTGACGAGCCGGCTCGAACCCTGGTTCACGTTCAGCGACTATGGATCCCAAGCCGACCGCAGCATGAGGCTAGCTTGGGCCAGCATAGGATGTTTCGTTCTCATCGACCTGATCTGGCTCCCGGCATCTCCCTTGTTGTTCGCTTCTTCGAATTGGGACCTCATCCTCAGAGCCGGCCTCCCCGTCGTGGTAATATTTCCGACGCTGGTGATCATCACGCATCGCTTGCGAGATAAGACGGATCGCGTTGGAAAATTTCTCCGGGAGACGACAAAGCGAGTCGAGTTGCTGTGGCGAGCCTTGCTCCCAATGAGCGTACTCACCCTCTCAGCCGGAACATTCACTTATCTTGCAACGAGCGCGGCCCACCCACTTGGTGACGCATGGCTGGCGACAATGGATCGTCAGCTCGGCTTTGACTGGATGGGCCTCCTCACCTTTGCAAATTCCAATCCCGCACTCAGCTGGATGCTTGTTAAAGCTTATCATAGTACCGGAATCGTGCTTGCTGGCGTCTTCGTTTGGCTGACTCTGACGGTCAGAGCGGAGCGTCTTGCAGAAACCATTGCAATATTTTGTCTATCATCACTGGGTGTCGGCATCGGGATGCTCCTCATCCCTGCGGCTGGTGCTTATACTTACTATAATCCGCCTCATGAACTTTTCAGCAATTTCAGCGCAGATGCCGGCATGTGGCACTACAAGCTGTTCATGACTCTACGGACAGACGCATCACCGGTCATCGATCTGGCAAAACCGGAAGGACTGGTTACCTTCCCATCCTTCCATACTGTGCTCGGCATCATCACCACGTATGCGCTTCGCGACACGCGATGGATAGCGATACCGGCTCTGCTGCTCAACGGGACCATGATCCTGGCGACCCTGCCGGAGGGCGGTCACCATCTCGTTGATGTAATCGCCGGCGGGGCAATTGCCGTCATCAGCATTGCCGTCGTGCGGCTAAGCTGCACGCGTAGAACATCCAGCTCTGCTATTTGTTACGGCATTGCAACATAGCGCGCGCTATGGGTGAGCATTCATGTGCCTTCAATAGGTCACATAAGGCAATCTTAGGATATCGTTGCACAGCCAACCGCCAAGCCCCTATTGGATCATCATTCCTTATGCCGCGTCCGAGTTGCTCCCGGCTTTGCCGGGTGCCGAACTGACCGGTGGGGGATCAGAGTTCCGACAATAATCGAGCTTGTCATCCACGGCATGCTTGGACTCGTCTTGGCTGAAGCTCGTCGACCTTATGCAAGCGCCCGATGCCACCGCATGCTCCGCCTGCATCGGCCATTTGTTCGTGACTGCGTAGCGGGACCGAGTAACGCGTCCTCATATCTCCGAAGGAGCACTCACGCGCAGCGCGCCGATCTGCTACGTTCGGACGGCATTGCGTTCGTGTCCCGATGAGAATGGGAGCCGATGATGTCCTCCAAATTCCATGCGAAGAATGCGGATTCCTACGAGCAGCTCATGGGCCGCTGGAGCCGGAAACTGGCCGGGCCGTTCCTCGACTTCGCAGGCCTGGAACCGGACGAGCGGGTGCTCGACGTCGGGTGCGGGACGGGCAGCCTGACCTTCACCATTCCCGAGATGGCCGATATCGGCCGCATCGACGGGATCGATTATTCCGAGGCCTATGTGGAGGCCGCCCGGCAGCGGAATACGGATCCGCGGATCGCCATCGCCCAGGGGGATGTCTGCAGCCTTGCCTTCGAGGACGGCGCGTTCGACCGGACGCTCGCTCTCCTGGTCCTCCATTTCGTTCCGGAATCGGAGCAGGCCCTGCGCGAGATGTGCCGGGTGACGAAGGCAGGCGGAACCGTGGCGGCCGCCGTCTGGGACAGCTTCGGCGGCATGCCGGTCCAGCGCATGTTCTGGGACACCGCGGCCGTCCTGGATCCGTCCGCGGCGGCGATCCGTGGCGAGAACTACTTCAAGCCCCTGACCAGGCCGGGTCAGATGGGCGCGCTCTGGGCGAAAGCCGGTCTCGCCGAAATCGCCGAGATCCCGCTCATGATCCGCATGGACTTTGAGAATTTCGAGGATTACTGGCGTCCCATCGCGGCCGGCGAGTCGCCGCTCGGAAAATATGTGACCGGGCTCGACGACGGCAGGCGCGCGGCCTTCGAGCAGGCGCTGCGCGCCGCCTACGAGGCCGGACAGCCGGACGGCCCGCGTTCCTTCGCGGCCGTGGCCCTCGCCTGTCGCGGGATCGTGCCCGAAGGGTGACATCGACGGTAGGAACCGCCATGCAGGCGGGGCCCTCGCCCCCTGCGGCCGCGGCAGGTTCCCATCCATGGCCCGCCGTGGTATCGCGCCCGCATCTTTACCCTTGAATGGAGCGGCGCCATGCCGAGCGACCTGAAGCGCGTGTCCCGCGCTCTGCTTTCCGTATCCGACAAGACGGGTCTCGTGGACTTCGCCCGCGCGCTCTCCGAGCGTGGCGTCGAGCTGGTCTCCACCGGCGGCACGCACAAGGCCCTGAGCGAGGCCGGCCTGCCCGTCAAGGACGTGAGCGAGCTGACGGGCTTTCCCGAAATGATGGACGGGCGCGTGAAGACGCTGCACCCCTCCGTCCATGGCGGTCTCCTCGGCATCCGGGGCAACCCTGAGCATCAGGCCGCGATGCTCGCCCACGGCATCCAGCCCATCGACCTCCTGGTGGTGAACCTCTACCCGTTCGACGCGACGGTCGCGG
>JAEWKH010000015.1 GCA_023386155.1 Pseudomonadota bacterium | reverse complement strand
TGCAGCAGGCGACCCAGCACACGGTGAGCGCGATCCAGGAGATTGCCCGCACGATCACCGAGATGAGCCAGATCTCGACGGCGATTGCCGCCGCCATGGAGGAGCAGGGTGCGGCCACGGCCGAGATTGCCCGCAACGTCCAGGAGGCGGCGCGCGGCACCGAACAGGTGACCGGCAACATCGTCGGCGTGCAGCAGGCGGCCCAGGAGAACGGCAGCTCCGCTGTCCAGGTGCTCGGCGTGGCGCAGGAGCTCGCTCGCCATTCCGAGGACCTCAATCGGGAGGTTTCGACCTTCCTGCAAGGCGTCAAGGCCGCCTGAGCCCTCGGGCGCACGGACAACGCAAATGGGCGCGGGAGGCTTCCAACAGCCTCCCGCGCCCTTCTTTTTATTCAGGCAAACCGGAGCGCCGCCTCAAGCGGCCTTGAGGATGCCCTTGTCATGGGCGAAGGCCCAGTAGAGCTCGCGCGCCCGGCGGTAGAACGGGCCAGGCTGGAGATCGCGGCCGTCGATGCGCAGCACCGGCATCACCTTGGAATAATTGCCGGAGATGAAGATCTCGTCCGCATTGGCGAAATCCTCGTAGCGCAGCGTTCCCTCGACCACCGTCGCGCCGTCGTCGCGCAGGAGCTGGATCACGCGCTGACGGGTAATGCCGTTCAAGAACGTGCCGTTCGGATAGGGCGTGTAGACCACGCCGCCCTTGGCCATGAAGACATTGGACGTGCCGGTCTCGGCCACGTTGCCGAGGGCATCGCAGACGAGCGCGTTGTCGAAGCCCTTCTCCTTCGCCTCGCGGAGCACGCGGGCATTGTTGGGATAAAGCGCGCCGGCCTTCGCGTCGGTCGGCATGGATTCGAGCGTCGGGCGGCGGAAGCTCGACTTCATCACCGAAAGCCCGCCCGGCACCGGCATCGGCGCCTCGAAGAGCGAAAGGCAGAACTGGGTCGATTCCGGGTCCGGCGCGATGGTCGCCAGCCCCTCGGCCTCGCCCCAGTACATGGGCTTCACGTAAAGGGCGGTGCCGTCTGCGAACTTCTTCACGCCCTCGCGCACGAGTTCCAGCATGGTCTGGACGTCCATGGTGGGCTTGAGACCGATGGTGGGGGCCGAGCGGTTCACGCGCTCGCAATGCCGTTCGAGATCGGGCGCGACGCCCTCGAACACGCGCGCGCCGTCGAATACGGAGGAGCCGAGCCAGGAGACGTGGGAGCGCGGCCCGATCAGGGGCGGGTTCCCCTCGTGCCACGCGCCGTTGTACCAGTTCCAGGTCTGCGAATGCCAAGCCACTTGTCTCAATCCTTTTGGGTCAGAATGACTGTCGCATCGAATCCCTTGGAGGCCCGCCCGTCAATCGTTCCTTCGGCCATCGGGGCATCAAGACTTGTGATGGATCCGATGAGGAAGGCTGATCATTGATCGGCTTGCCATCGAAATACGCCGATGACACCCTTGCCGGATGTCCTCCTCGGCCATCCTCCCTGCCCATGCCGGAGCCGTCGTCTTCGACGCCTATGGCACCCTGTTCGACGTGCATTCGGCCGTCGCCCGCCACATGGCCGCGATCGGGCCGGATGCGGCGCGGTTCTCCGAGACCTGGCGCGCGAAGCAGCTCGAATATTCCTGGGTGCTCTCTCTCGCCGGCCGCTACGAGCCCTTCTGGACCCTGACCGAGAAGGCGCTCGACTACGCCTTCGACCGGTTCCCGGACGTCGACCGCTCGGTCAGGCCGCTCCTGCTGGAGGCCTACCGCACGCTGGACGCCTATCCGGAGGTGCGCGAGACATTGCGCGCCCTGAAGCAGCGCGGCCTGACGACGGGCATCCTGTCGAACGGCGATTCGGCGATGCTGAAGGCCGCCGTGGATTCGGCAGGCCTTAGCGACGATCTCGATGTCGTCCTGTCGGTGGATGCGGCGCAGGTGTTCAAGACGAGCCCGCGCAGTTACGAACTCGTGCTTCGAGCCTTGTCCATCGCCGCGGACGACGTCGTCTTCGTCTCGTCCAACCGCTGGGACATCGCAGGCGCCGCCGCCTTCGGCTTCCATCCCGTCTGGGTGAACCGGCTCGGATTGCCGGACGAATATGCGGAGCTTGCACCGAGCGCAGTGATCGGGTCGCTTGAAGAACTGGTGTGACGGCTTAAAGCAGGCGCTTCGCCCCTCCACCTCTCCCTGAGGGAGAGGTCGCGCCTTCAGGCGCGGGTGAGGGGTTACAGGTCTATCCGGAAAGCGCTCTCCCCCTCACCCTCGCTACGCTCGACCTCTCCCCATGCAAGTCGGGTGTTCCCGACTTGCATGGGGAGAGGTGGGAGACGGGCTTGCCCGTCTCCTCTCTAAAGATGAACACGCTGCTCAAGCTCTGCGAGAATCGTTTCCAATACGCCATTGAGGTTCTCGTAAACCTCCGCATTGGTGAAGCGTATGACGTGGTAGCCGCATTTTTCGATGATATAGGTCCGCTCCGTATCTTGCCGGAGCTGCTGATCCGTCGAGTGAGTGGCCCCATCCAACTCTACGACGAGCTTACCTTCCAAGCAGACAAAGTCGACGACGAACCTATCAATCGGATGCTGGCGCCGGAATTTCCAATGCGCCAGAATCCGGTTTCGCAAGGCCCGCCATAACAAGGCCTCGGCAGTCGTTTGCCGATGCCGAAGATGCCGCGCCCTTTGGATGAACCGCTGCATCTTCGCCTCGCAACGACCTGCCTTACTTCGCCAGAGCGGCCAGAATCCGCGCCCAGGAGCGCGTGCCTTTGTGGAAGCTCTTGAGGTCGTATTTCTCGTTCGGCGAATGGATGCGGTCGTCGTCGAGACCGAAGCCGACGAACAGCGTGTCGAGGCCGAGCGTGCGCTTGAAGTCGCCGCCGACCGGGATCGAACCGCCCATGCCGATGACGATGGGATCCTTCCGCCATTCGTCGTGCAGCGCCGACTTCGCGGCCGTAATCGCCGGGAAGTCGTGCGGAAGGGCGAGAGCGCGAGAGCCCTTGTGCCGGATGAACTCCACCGAGCAATCGGCGGGAATGCGCTCGCGCACGAAGGCCTCGAAGTTCTTGGAGATCTTCGCCGGGTCCTGGTCGCCCACGAGGCGGAAGGAGATCTTGGCGCGCGCCTCGGCGGCGATCACGGTCTTGGTGCCCTCGCCCGTATAGCCGCCGATGATGCCGTTCACGTCGCAGGTCGGGCGCGACTGGATCTGCTCGATGAGCATGCGGCCCTTCTCGCCGGCGGAATGCTTCAGGCCGACCTGGCCGAGGAATTCCTCCTCCGTGAGATTGAGGCCCTTCCATTGCTCGAGAACCTGCGTCGGCGTTTCCGGCACGCCTTCGTAGAAGTCCTGAATCGTGATCCGGCCGTTGTCGTCGTGGATGGCCGCGATGATCTTCGAGAGCACATGGATCGGATTGCGCGCCGCGCCGCCGAAGGAGCCGGAATGCAGGTCGCGGTCCGCGCAGCGCACGATCACTTCCTCATAGACCATGCCGCGCAGGGAGGACGTGATCGCGGGCGTATCCTGATCCCACATGCCGGTGTCGCAGACGAGGGCCACATCGGCCTTCAGCTCGTCCTTGTTGGCGACGATGAATTCCGGCAGGAACTTGGAGCCGTCCTCCTCCGCGCCCTCGACGAGGAACGTGATGCTGATCGGCAGCGAGCCCGTCACGGCCTTCCAGGCGCGGCAGGCCTCCACGAAGGTCATCACCTGGCCCTTGTCGTCGGCGGAGCCGCGGGCGCTGATGGCCTTGCGGCCGTCGGGAAGCGTGATGATGCGCGGCTCGAAGGGCGGCCTCTCCCACAGTTCGAGCGGATCGACCGGCTGCACGTCGTAATGGCCGTAGAAGAGCACATGCAGCTTCGCATCGCCGCCCGCATGGCCGAGCACCACCGGATGCCCGCCCGTCTCGCGTAAGGAGGCCTCGATGCCGATGCCCTTCAGTTCATCGACGAGCCACTGCCCGGCCATGCGGCAATGATCCTTGTAGGCCGGATCGGTGGAGATCGAGGGCACTTTCAGCCACTGGAACAGCCGCTCGAGGGAGGCGTCGAGATCGGAATCGATCCGCTGCAGGACTTGGTCGAGATGGGACATGGAGATGATCTGCCTTGTGGAAGGGTCGTCCCAAGACGTACCCCCATCGCCCTGCTCATCGCAAGTACGAGGTTTAGCCTCACGGCACGGGAGCCAGCAGCTTCGTCATGTAGACGCGCCGGAACCCCTTCTCGTCGCCCCGATGGGTCTCCACGAAGCCGAGACGCCCGTAGAGAGCGATGTTCCCGGTCATGGCCTCGTTCGTATAGAGCCGGATGGCCTTGAACCCGCGCCCGCGGGCGAGCCTTTCCGCGAAGGCGATCAGCGCGCGACCATAGCCGCGCCCGTGCCGATCGGGACGGACGGCCACGTTGTCGAGAAGCATGGCCCCGTCGTCGGGCAGGAGCACGAGGAGCCCAGCCACCTCGTTCCCCTCGACGAGCACATGGACGCAGCCCTTCGCGATGAGGTCGGCATAATCGTCCAGCATCGGCCCGGGCCTTTGCCCGATGAGCGGGATATACGGCGCATAGGCGGCCTGGACGATCGCTTCGACGGCGGCGCGATCCTCAGGTCGTGCGAGGCGGATGTCGGGCATCGTCGACACCGGATGCCGTGCCGGCCGGCGCTACCGCCTCAGCAGGCCGCCCAGGGTCCCGCGCACGATGGCGCGGCCGATGGAACCGCCCTGGCGGCCGCCGATGGTCTTGCCGATCTCGGCCGCGAGGTTGCCCACCGTCTGGTTGACGATGGTCCTCGTCACCTCGCGGGTCACCCGCTGCGTCACGGTCATCGAGCCCTTGCGGGCGCCAGTCGTTCCGAAAAGGCCGCCGATCATGTCGAGGATGCCGCCGCCCCCTTCCGCCGCCTTGGCCTCGGCGGCGGCCTGCTCGGCGCGCTTGGCGAGCAGCTCGTAGGCGGATTCCGGATCGACCGGCTGGTCGTACTTGCCGCGCAGGGGACTCGACGCGATGACCTGCTGACGCTCGCCGAGCTCGATCGGCCCCACCTGCGCCATGGGCGGCGCGATCAACGTGCGCTCCACCATGGAAGGAGCGCCCTTGCCTTCCAGCATCGAGACCAGGGCCTCGCCGACGCCGAGCTCGGTGATGGCCTTTTCCGTGTCGAAGGCGGGATTCTGGCGGAAGGTCTGCGCCGCCACGCGCACGGCCTTCTGCTCGCGCGGCGTGTAGGCGCGAAGGGCGTGCTGCACCCGGTTGCCGAGCTGCGCCAGGACGGTTTCGGGAATATCGACAGGGTTCTGCGTGATGAAGTAGACGCCGACGCCTTTCGAGCGGATGAGGCGCACCACGCGCTCCACCGTCTCGATCAGCGCCTTGGGCGCATCGTTGAAGAGCAGATGCGCCTCGTCGAAGAAGAAGACGATCTTGGGCTGATCGAGGTCGCCGACCTCCGGCAGCTCCTCGAACAGCTCGGACATCAGCCACAGGAGGAATGTGGCGTAGAGGCGCGGATTGCTCATGAGCTTGTCCGCCGCCAGGATGTTGACGACGCCGCGCCCGTCGCGATCCGTGCGCATCAGGTCCTTGATGTCGAGCGCCGGCTCGCCGAGGAACTCGTCGCCCTGCTGGTTCTCGAGCACGAGAAGCTGGCGCTGGATCGTCCCGATGGTGGCCTTGGACACATTGCCGTAGGTGGTGGTGAGCTGGCTCGCATTGTCGGAGATGAGCTGCAGCAGCGCGCGCAGGTCCTTCAGGTCGAGCAGCAGCAACCCCTGCTCGTCGGCGACGCGGAAGGCGATGTTGAGCACGCCTTCCTGCGTGTCGTTGAGGTCGAGCAGACGCGAGAGCAGCAGCGGCCCCATCTCGGAAATGGTGGCCCGCACCCGATGGCCCTGCTCGCCGAACAGGTCCCAGAACACCACCGGGAACTTGTCCGGCACGTACTCGATGCCGATTTCCTTGGCCCGTTTGACCAGGGGCTCCTTGCCATTGCCGGGAGCCGCCATGCCGGAGAGATCGCCCTTGATGTCGGCGGCGAAGACCGGGACGCCCGCATTGGAGAAGCCTTCCGCCAGCACCTGGAGCGACACGGTCTTGCCCGTGCCCGTGGCACCCGTCACCAGCCCGTGGCGGTTGGCGAGCCGCAGGTCCAGGTATTCCGGCTTGGTGCTTTTGCCGATAAAGATCTTCCCGTCTTCGAGCATCGTGTCACTCCAGGATCCGGAGCGTCGGATCCGGTCCGATGCCCCTTTCAACAGCGCATCGTCGTCAGCGGAGAACCGGATCCGCCTTGCGCCAGCGCGGTCCTGCGGGTCTACACGATGCGATAAGGATCTTAGATGGCTTGTGGTGAGTTTCCACTCTCGGATTCCTTGATTTAATAGTTTAGCTGTGAACTATCGTCCCCGTCCCAGTTCAGGAGAATCAGATGGAAGAACTCATCGCCCGCGTGACGCAGAAGACCGGCCTCGACCAGGCAACCGCCCGCAAGGCCATCGGCATCATCCTGGGCTACCTTCAGAAAGAGGGACCGCAGAACGAGGTCAACCAGCTGATCTCGGCCCTGCCGGGCGCCCAGGAAGCCATCGACGAATCCAAGAGCGGCGGCGGTGGCGGCCTCATGGGCATGATGGGCTCCATGGGCGGCGGCGTGATGGCGCTCGGCGGCCAGCTCATGGGCGCAGGCGTCTCCATGGGCCAGATGCAGCCGCTCGGCAAGGAACTCTTCGCCTATGGCCGCGAGAAGGCCGGCGAGGACACGATGGGCGCCATCATGGGCTCGATCCCCGGCCTGTCGCAGTTCGTTTGATCCGGTTCCGATGTCATCCCCGCGAAGGCGGGGATCCATCGACACGGACGGCACTCCAACCTCGACTCGTCGGTGGCCATGGATTCCGGGCTCGGCTCTTGCGAGCCGCCTCGGAATGACAGTGTGATGCACCCATCCTTTGGGGCATTCCCACCCTCTTCTCGTCCCGGTATTGTCCGGCACCATTGAAGCGCTCTCTTCCGGACGGGAACACCCATGGACGATCTCTCCCTCGCCGCCGACTTCCCGCAGGCCACCCGCGAGCGATGGCTCGCGCTGGTCGAAGGCGTCCTGAAAGGCGCGGACTTCGAGAAGAAGCTCGTCTCCCGCACCCATGACGGCATCGCGATCCAGCCGCTCTATCCGAAAGCCGAAGGAGCGGAACCGGTCAGCCGCGAGCGGCCCGGCCGCTGGCGCGTGGCGCAGCGGGTCGACCATCCGGATCCGCAGAAGGCGAACGAGCTCGCCCTGCTGGACCTCGAAGGCGGCGCCGACGCGCTGACGCTCGTCACCCGCAAGGCGCCCGCCGCCCGCGGCTTCGGCGTCGGGATCGACGGCCTCGACGCCCTCGACCGGGCCCTGTCCGGCGTGATGCTCGACCTCATCCACCTGCGCCTCGACGCGGGCGGGCATGGCCGCCAGATGGCAGCGCTGATCCTCGCCCTGGCCGAGCGGCGCGGCCACGGGCTCTCCGATCTCTCGATCGATCTCGGCCTCGACCCCATCGGCGCCATGGCGGCCCAGGGACGCATGTCGGCGTCCTGGGACGCGATGGCGCAGCGCATGGGCGACACCCTCGGCCATCTGACGAAGCAGGGCTTTGCCGGCCGCGCCTTCCTGGCCGACGGGCGCGTCTATCACGAGGCGGGCGCCAGCGAGGCGCAGGAGCTCGCCGCCGTGCTGGCGACGGGGATCGGCTATCTGCGCGCCTTGGAAGCGCAGGGGCATCCGCTCGACGCCGCGCGCCGGGCGCTCTCCTTCCTGCTGGTGGCCGATGCGGACGAGTTCCTCACCGTGGCGAAGCTGCGCGCGCTGCGCCGCCTCTGGGCGCGGGTGGAGCAGGCCTGCAGCCTGGAGCCGAGGCCGATCCGCCTGCATGCGGAGACGGCCTGGCGCATGACCACCCGGCGCGACCCATGGGTGAACATGCTGCGCACCACGCTGGCCGCCTTCTCGGCCGGGATCGGCGGGGCGGATGCGATCACGGTCCTGCCCTTCACGGCGGCGCTCGGCCTGCCCGATGCCTTCGCCCGCCGGATCGCCCGCAACACCCAGGCCATCCTGCTCGACGAGTCGAACCTCGCCCGCGTGGCCGACCCGGCGGCCGGCGCCGGAGGGTTCGAGGCGCTCACCGACGCCCTCTGCGAGAAGGCCTGGGGGCTGTTCCAGGAAATCGAACGCGAGGGCGGCATCCTGGAGAGCCTCAAGGGCGACCGGCTCCAGGCGCGCATCGCCAACGTCAGGGCACAGCGCGAGAAGGCCGTCGCCACCCGCAGGGAGCCGATCACCGGCACGAGCGAGTTCCCGAACATCGCCGAGGCGGACGTGACGGTGCTGATGGCCGCTCCGGACGAGCCCTCCTCCTCAAGCCCTGACGCCAACACCCCCACCCCTCCCCACAAGGGGGAAGGGAAAGAGGGAGCGGAAACCACCTTCCCCGCCCTCGTCCAGATGGCGGCACAGGGAGCCACCCTGCCCCAGCTCGTCGGCACCGCGGCCGGCCCCTCGCCGGTCGCCATCGCTCCCCTGTCGTCCCACCGGACGGCCGAGCCGTTCGAGCGGTTGCGGGACCGTGCGGACGCGCATGTGGCGAGGACCGGGGAACGGCCCCGAATCTTCCTCGCCTGCCTCGGCCCGATCTCGGCCTTCACGGCGCGGGCGACCTTCGCCAAGAACTTCTTCGAGACCGGCGGAATAGAAGCCGTGACGAATGACGGCTTCTCGGACAACGACAAGCTTCGGCAGGCCTACCTGGCAAGCAAAGCCAAGCTCTCCTGCATCTGCTCGACAGATGAAATTTACGAACGACATGCCGAAGATGCCGCAGAAACCTTGCGTTCGGCCGGATCGTCCCTCATCTACCTCGCAGGACGGCCAGGGGAGCACGAAGAGCGGCTGACCCGAGCCGGCATCACCACCTTCATCTATGCCGGGTGCGACACCCTCAAGGTTCTGACCCAGGCCCTCGACGAGGCCGGCGCTTAAGGCTTTGGGACGCTCCTCCCGGCGATTGCAGACCGAGAGGAGCGCGGTTTTGACCTTGACGAAGCGCCTGGCTGTGGCCCTCGGCCTCGGCACCCTTCTGGCCGGCAGCGCGCTTGCGGCCCCGGCCAATCGCCACGACGGCAACTGGAGCGTGGAGGTCGTCACCGAGAAGGGCGCCTGCGACCGGGCCTATCGCTATGCGGTCGTCGTCCAGAACGGCCGCGCCCGCTATGGCGGACCGGAGAACTTCAACGTGAACGGCCAGGTGCGGCCGAACGGCTCCGTTTCCGCGAGCATCTCCCGCGGGCAGGACCGGGCCAACGTCTCCGGCCGCCTGTCGGGCAGTACCGGCCGCGGCACCTGGTCGACCTCGGGCGGGCGGGTCTGCTCGGGCTACTGGAACGCGGAGAAGCGGGGGTGACGAGGGGGCCGGGCGCACTGTCTCCGACCATGCGCCGATAGCATCCCCGTGCCGGATGCCCTAGAATGACGGCAATTCATATTGTTTCATCCGTCGAGGGCATCCGTTCCAAGGCCATGACCAGCATCCCGGATTTCTCAAGCGTCGCTTTTCAGGACGCCCCCCTGGCGTCCTTCCCGCAGCCCGCCTCCGAGCCCTGGCTGACGCCGGAGGGGATTGCGGTCAGGGCCGCCTATGGGCCACAGGACCGTGCGGGCCTCGACTTCCTCGACACGCTTCCGGGCATCGCGCCCTACCTGCGCGGTCCCTACCCCACCATGTACGTGAACCAGCCCTGGACCGTGCGCCAGTACGCGGGCTTCTCGACGGCCGAGGATTCCAACGCCTTCTACCGCCGCAACCTCGCGGCCGGCCAGAAGGGCCTGTCGGTCGCCTTCGATCTCGCCACCCATCGCGGCTACGATTCCGACCATCCGCGCGTGGCGGGCGATGTCGGCATGGCGGGCGTCGCCATCGATTCCATCTACGACATGCGCACGCTGTTTGCCGGCATCCCGCTCGACCGGATGAGCGTGTCGATGACCATGAACGGCGCCGTGCTGCCGATCCTCGCGCTCTACATCGTCGCGGCCGAGGAACAGGGCGTGGCGGCGAGCCAGCTGTCGGGCACGATCCAGAACGACATCCTGAAGGAGTTCATGGTGCGCAACACCTACATCTACCCGCCCAAGGGGTCGATGCGCATCATCTCGGACATCTTCGCCTATACCTCGGCCAACATGCCGAAGTTCAACTCGATCTCGATCTCGGGCTACCACATGCAGGAGGCGGGCGCGACGCAGGACCTCGAGCTCGCCTACACGCTCGCCGACGGCGTCGAATACATCCGCGCCGGCATCCAGGCGGGGCTCACCATCGACCAGTTCGCGCCGCGCCTGTCGTTCTTCTGGGCGGTGGGCATGAACTTCTTCATGGAAGTCGCCAAGATGCGCGCCGCGCGCCTTCTCTGGGCGAAGCTCGTGAAAGGCTTCAACCCGCAGAACGAGAAATCGCTCCCCTTGCGCACCCATTCGCAGACATCCGGCTGGTCGCTGACCGCGCAGGACGTGTTCAACAACGTCACCCGCACCTGCATCGAGGCGATGGCGGCCACGCAGGGCCATACCCAGTCGCTGCACACCAACGCCCTCGACGAGGCGCTGGCGCTGCCGACCGATTTCTCCGCCCGCATCGCCCGCAACACGCAGCTCTTCCTGCAGCAGGAGAGCGGCACCACGCGCATCATCGATCCCTGGGGCGGCTCCTACTACGTCGAGCGCCTCACCTACGAGCTCGCGCAGAAGGCCTGGAGCCACATCCAGGAGGTCGAGGAACTCGGCGGCATGGCGAAGGCCATCGAGGCAGGCATCCCGAAACTGAAGATCGAGGAGGCCGCGGCGCGCACGCAGGCGCGCATCGATTCCGGCCACCAGAAGATCATCGGCGTCAACGCCTACCGCACCACGGACGAGGCCTCCATCGATATCCTGAAGGTGGACAACGCCGCCGTGCGCGCTAGCCAGATCGAGAAGCTGAAGTGCCTGAAGGCCGAGCGCAGCCAGGCCGACGTGGATGCGGCGCTTGCCGCCCTGTCGCAGGCGGCATCCGGCGAGGGCAACCTGCTCGACCTCGCCGTGAAGGCCGCGCGGGCGAAGGCGACGGTGGGCGAGATTTCCGATGCGCTGGAGAAGGTCTGGGGCCGTCACCGCGCGGAGATCAAGGCGATCTCGGGCGTGTACAAACGGGAGGTCGGCATGGCGTCGCCAGCCGTGGAGAAGGTGCGCCAACTGGTGGATCAGTTCGAGCACGACGACGGGCGCCGCCCGCGCATTCTCGTCGCCAAGATGGGCCAGGACGGGCACGACCGCGGCCAGAAGGTGATCGCCTCGGCCTTCGCCGATCTCGGCTTCGATGTCGATATCGGCCCGCTCTTCGCCACGCCGGCGGAAGCCGCCCGCCAGGCGATCGAGAACGACGTGCACATCATCGGCGTGTCGTCGCTGGCGGCCGGCCACCTGACCCTGGTGCCGGAGCTGAAGGGCGAACTCGCCAAGTTCGGCCGCGACGACATCATGATCGTGGTCGGCGGCGTGATCCCGCCGCAGGATTTCGATGCGCTGCATCAGGCCGGCGCCTCGGCCATCTTCCCGCCCGGCACCGTGATCGCCGATGCGGCCGTGAACCTGCTCGCAGACCTGAACAAGCGGCTCGGTTACGGGCCGAAACAGGCGGCGGAGTAGTTCTATTTCTCAGCCATCCAGACTATTTTTGAATGTCATTAGCTGGGATGATTTTCGCTATTGCTTCGAACTTCTCTCGCAGATCACGTCTGCAATCCCAAAATTCTTTTGACACGTGAAGAACAGCTTGAAAAAGGTCACCCTCATATAAATCACCACTGCTCCACGGATCGTCTTTGAGCCACTCAAGTGCGATAGGCACAAGATACGGCAATCCAACCTTTTGCCTTATCCCAACTCTGACCTCCTCAACGGTTAGAGTATTGAGAGGTTTTTTTCGAAGTGCATGTGTTGTTCGAACAACGTAGGATTCGAAATCGACTTTAGGCCAGTATACGCCCTCCAATTCTTCCAGTGACTTGGAGCGATCAGAGATATCTGTCTGCGTCATTGCTCTTGCGCTTGGCTCACGCGGCACCTCTGGGGTGACGGACCCTTCTGATGAGAGAATTTAAGGCACAAACAGAGTTCAGTGTCACTCCATCCGTTCTCCATTAAGGGCAAGCCAGCCCCTCAAGACCGCTCGATCGCCCGCTTGATCACTTGCTGCACGTCCTTGTTCGTCAGGAACAGGTCGTGGTTGATGATGCCGCCGCCGAACTCGGAGGCGTCGGCCACGCGCACGCCGAGGGCCTCCAGCCGCTCGCGGTCCGCCGCTCCCGCGCGGAGGATGCCGCCGGCGAGGCGGCTCGAGACGGCGAGCGCCCGGTCGTTGGTGGAGCTGATGACGGTGATCTTCTTCGCGTCGGGGCCGAGGCGCTCCAGGCCGCGGGCGAAAAGGTCGATGTCGATGTCCGGGGCCGCCAGCACCACGGCGCCGATGCGCTCCATGGCGTTCTCGCCGCCCGAGGCGCGCAGCATCCGCAGGGTCTCCAGCGTCAGGAGCGTTCCCATGCTGTGGGCGACGATGTGGATGCGCCCGCCGCTCGGGGTCTTGGCGATGGCGGCGAGGAGGTCCTCCAGGGCATCGCGGGACCACATGGCGCTCTCGCGGTCGGCCACGTAGCTGAAGGTCGAGGCCGCGGAAGGCCAGGTGAACAGGCCCGTCACGCCGCCGAACTTGATGCCTTCGGAAAGGTCGATGGTCGATGTCGCGGCCGTCTCGAAGCTCTCGCGATAGCCATGGATGTAGAGCAGAAGGTTGCGCCCGAACGCCGCCTGGGCGAAGGCCTGGGCCGCGTTGCCGCGCTCCACGTTCTCGACCTTTGCGATGCTCCAGCCGCTGGTCCCGATGAGCGAATCCGACGGCGGCTTCAGGCGCGCTTCCGCGAAGACCAGATCCGCGGAGCGCTCGCTGCTGAACCAGGGCTTCCTCGGCGGATCGCCCACCGGAAGCCGCGTGGTCGCCACGAGAAGCTTCGGGTCCCGCGCAAGCCCCACCTGCGACGAGACCGGGCTGGTGAGCGCCGATTCATCCCCGAGGCAGCCGGACAGGGCGAGGCTTGCGAGACAGGCGAGAGCAAGGCGGGAGACGGGGAAAAGCATGAGGCCGGATTTCAGGAGACGATGGGGGCAGTGCTGTGTTGTCCGCGATCGTGGCATGCGCAAGGCAGAGGCCCGTCGAGGCCGCATTCGAGCAGGAACGTGGTAACCCAATGGTGAACGGGTGCGCCGGCGGGCCGCCTTGATGGCCGATGGGACCGCACGTACCGTGATACGATGCTTGCCTTTCTGTCCCGCGTTTTCCTTGTCATTGTCGGCCTTTTCGTCCTGCCGCTCGGCGCGCACGCGCTCTGGTGGACCATGCGCGACGATGTCGCGCCGAGCTGGCGCGCCGCCGACTGGTCGAGCGCGGAGCTCCTGCCGGCCGCGTCCGAAGCGCCGCAGGCCATCGTGGCGGTCTATGCGGCGCGGGTCGGCCGCTGGCGCGGCATCTTCGCCCACCACACCTGGATCGTCGTGAAGGAGGCCGGCGCCAACACCTATACCCGCTACGACAAGGTCGGCTGGGGCAGCCCGGTGCGCACCAACGGCTGGGCGCCGGACGGGCGCTGGTTCGGCAACGCGCCGCATCCGGTCGTCGTGATCGAGGGCGAGGCGGCGGAAAGGCTGATCCCGCAGGTCCGCAAGGCGGTGACGAGCTACCCGTACCAGGGCTTCGGGGCCTACAACGCCTGGCCGGGCCCGAACTCGAACACCTTCGTGGCCCATGTGATGCGCTCCGTCCCGGAACTCGGCGCGGCCCTGCCGCCGACGGCCCTGGGCAAGGACTGGCAGCCCTGGCGCGACATCGTCGGCCTGACCCCGAGCCGCACCGGCGTCCAGGTCTCCCTCGGCGGCTATGCGGGCATCGCCCTCGGCTGGGTCGAGGGAATCGAGATCGACTTCATGGGCCTCGTGGCGGGCGTCGACGTGCGCCGCCCCGCCATCAAGGTTCCCGCCTGGGGACGAATCGGCATGGACCCGATCACGTGGTGAAACTCGCCACCAGATGAGTTAAAGCTCTCCCATGACCGGGGGCTCACCACGAAAGGCAGTGACGGCGGAGATGGTCGCCAAGGGCGACCGCGCCGCGCTCGCGCGCGCCATCACGCTCATGGAATCGCGCCGCCCGGATCATCGCGAGGCCGCGCACGCGCTTCTGCAGGAGCTGATGCCCCGCACGGGCCATGCGGTGCGCATCGGGATCACCGGCGTTCCCGGCGTCGGCAAATCCACCACCATCGACACCCTGGGCTCCATGCTCACCGGGAATGGGCACAAGGTCGCCGTGCTCGCGGTCGACCCCTCCTCCACCCGCACCGGCGGCGCGATCCTCGGCGACAAGACCCGGATGGCGCGGCTGGCGGGCGATCCCAACGCCTTCATCCGCCCCTCCCCGTCCTCCGGCACCCTGGGCGGCGTCGCGGCCAAGACGCGGGAGACCATGCTGCTCTGCGAGGCCGCCGGCTTCGACGTGATCCTGGTCGAGACCGTCGGGGTCGGGCAGTCGGAGACCGCGGTCGCGGACCTGACCGATTTCTTCCTTGTCCTCATGCTGCCGGGCGCGGGCGACGAGTTGCAGGGGATCAAGAAGGGCATCCTGGAACTCGCCGACCTGATCGCCGTCAACAAGGCGGACGATGCGGGCGCGAAGGCGAAGGCCGCCGCCGCCGAGTACAAGGCAGCCCTTCACATCCTGTCGCCCGCGTCGCAGACCTGGACACCGCCCGTGCTCACGGTGTCGGGCCTGACCGGCCTGGGACTCGACGAGCTCTGGGCGAAGGTCCTGGATCACCGCAGGCGCCTCGAGGCGACCGGGGAGCTTGCGGCCAAGCGCCGGGCGCAGGACACGAAATGGATGTGGGCCCTCGTCCATGAGCGCCTCCACGAGCGCCTGCATCACGACCCGGCCCTGCGCCGGCGCGTGCCCGAGATCGAGAAGGCCATCGCCGACGGCACCCTGTCGCCGAACGCCGGAGCGAGCGAGATCGTGAAGCTGCTGGGGATCTGACGGGATATCCCTTCGGCCTATCCTGAATTCCACCTGATCTCTGACGAAAAATCCGTTTCTATCGGCGCTGAACCACCGTCAGCCGCGAAGAGAGCGAGCGCGTCGTGATCGACAGGCTGCATCAACTGCCCATCGTCATGGGCGCCGTAATCGTCTGCCTCCTCTTCCTGGTGCCCACCCTGATCGGCTCGGCGCTGCTGCAACCCGCTGTCGGGCGCCTTCTGCGCGCCGAGCGGGATCCGAACATGATCGTCGGGCTGCTCCTGAACGCCTTCTCGCTCTATTACGGCGTTCTCCTGGCACTGCTCTCCATCGCGGTGTTCGAGAATTACGGCAAGGCGCAGGATGCGGTCGGCCGCGAGGCGTCCAGCATCATCGCACTCTACCGCACCTTCGGCGGCTATCCGGAGCCGGCCCGCACATCGCTGTCGGAGACGCTGCGCCAGTATGTCGACGAGGAAACCGGACCCGGCTGGTCGTTCCAGCGGAGCAACCAGGCCTCGACCCGCGGAACGCTTCTGGTCGACCAGTTGGGCCGCCAGCTCATGGGCTTCAGGCCCAACCGCGATGCGGGCGAGGACCTGATCCATGAGGCGGCCCTGAGGATCTTCGAGCATTTCATCGAACAGCGCCGCCTGCGCATCCAGGCGGCCGGGACCAGCATTCCAAGGGTGATCTGGGCCGTCGTGATCGTCGGGGCGGCCCTGAACGTGTTCATCCTGTGGCTGTTCGACCTGAAGCGGACGACGCACTTCATTCTCGGCGGCGTGCTCATGATCTTCATCGGCCTGGTCGTCTACATGGTCGGGGTCCTCGACCGGCCGTTCCACGGCGCGCACGGCCTGAAGCCGGACGACCTCCTCCATGCGCGCCAGCAGATGAACCCGCGTCCTTGAACGGCAGGTTCATCAAACTCTCACCCCATCCTGAGAGCTTGGCTCAAGAAGCGCCGACAGGCTCTCCTCCCCCTTGTGGGGAGGAGGTGGAGGTGGGGGTGTCGGCGCCTGACCCTGATAGGCTATCGCTCACACCCCCACCCTTAATCCCTCCCCACAAGGGGGAGGGAAACAGCGCCTGCGTCTCAGGACGAACGATTAGCAAACGCTCAGGATGAAGGCTCAAGTGAGTGCTGCTGAGACGAAATCGGTCAGGCCGCGCCCGTGATCTCCGACGAGACGCTGATCCGGCCGACCTCGATCCCGTTCCAGTTCCTGAGCACCGGCCCGGCCAGCGTCTCGACGGTGCGGCGCTCCTCGGCGCCCAGGGAGAGGAACCGGAGGACGAGGCCGGCCATCATGGCCTCGGCCGCGCGGGCATTGCCGTCCTCGACCTTCAGGGCGATGCCGTAACCCAGCTCGGGCAGGCTGGCGCAATAGACGCCCTCGGCGCCCACCTTCACGAAGGCGCGCTCGCCGAGGAGCTCCATGAGCTTCGTGTCGAAGCGGCCGGTGCCGGCGACCATGAAGGGATGGCGCGCCACGGCCTTGCGGATCCGGGCGGACGCGGCCTTCCCGTCGCCCGGCAGGCCGCTTCCGGTGCCGAACCGGGCGAAGCCGAAGGCGAGCGAGGGCAGCGGGATCGCATAGGTCGGGATGGAGCAGCCGTCGATGCCGCTCTTCTCGACCGTGTGGCAGGCGCCGGTGATCTCCTCCAGGGCCTCGCGCACGCTGCGCTGCACCGGATGGTCCGCCAGCACGTAGCCCTTCGGGCTCTGGCCCTGGCCGCAGGCGAGGCAGACGAAGCCCGCATGCTTGCCGGAGCAGTTGTTGTGCAGGGCGCTCGGGCTTCCGCCGGTCGCGGCCAGCGCCCGGTTGGCGGCCTCGCCCATGGGCCAGTGCGTGCCGCATTCGAGGCAGCCGACATCCTGCCCGGCCTTGAGCAGCATGGCCCTAGCGGTCTCCGCATGCTCCGGCTCGCCCGAATGGGACGCGCAGGCCAGCGCGATCTCTTCGTCGGTCAGGCCGTACTTGTCCGCGATTCCGCTCTCGACCAAGGGCATGGCCTGGAGCGCCTTCACGGCGGAGCGCGGAAAAACGCGCCGGTCGACATCTCCGATCGACAGAACCGTGGCCCCCTCGGAATCGACCACCGAGACGCTGCCCCTGTGGCGCGACTCGACCAGGTTTCCGCGGGTGACCTCGACGAGAAAAGGATTGTTCATCAATGCCCCGTGTAAAAAGCGGCGGTGTTGTGGATGGACTTACTCCAGAAGTCAAAGGGGGGATTGTTGCAAAAGCCGGAAAAAGTGCCCCCAAATGGTCGGATGCCACGGGTTGCTGCGAAGCCCTCGCCATTCTAAACCCAAGGCTCGAACAAACAGGGAGTTCTCGATGCGTGTCGCGATGATCGGAGCCGGCTATGTGGGCCTCGTCTCCGGCGCCTGCTTTGCCGATTTCGGGCACGAAATCTGCTGCGTCGACAAGGATCCGGCCAAGATCGAGGCTCTCAACCGGGGCGAGATCCCCATCTTCGAGCCGGGCCTCGACGATCTCGTCGCCAAGAACGTACGCGAGGAGCGCCTGACCTTCACGACCGATCTGTCGCAGGCGGTCAGGAACGCCGAAGCGGTCTTCATCGCGGTGGGCACCCCGTCCCGCCGCGGCGACGGCCATGCCGACCTGTCCTATGTCTATCAGGCCGCCCGCGACATCGCCGCCGCCATGGACGGCTATACCGTGGTCGTCACCAAGTCGACCGTGCCCGTGGGCACCGGCGACGAGGTGGAGCGGATCATCCGCGAGACCCGGCCCGATGCGGATTTCGCCGTGGTGTCTAACCCCGAGTTCCTGCGCGAGGGCGCGGCCATCGCCGACTTCAAGCGGCCCGACCGCATCGTCGTCGGCACGGAGGACGAGCGCGCCAAGGGGGTCATGAACGAGCTCTACCGCCCGCTCTACCTCAACCAGTCCCCCCTGCTCACCATGTCCCGGCGCACGGCGGAACTGACGAAATACGCGGCGAACGCCTTCCTGGCCACCAAGATCACCTTCATCAACGAGATCGCCGACCTCTGCGAGCAGGTGGGCGCCAACGTGCAGGACGTGGCCCGCGGCATCGGCCTCGACAACCGCATCGGCTCCAAGTTCCTCCATGCCGGCCCGGGCTATGGCGGCTCCTGCTTCCCCAAGGACACGCTGGCCCTGATCAAGACCGCCCAGGATTACGAGGCCCCGATCCGCATCGTCGAGACGGTGGCGGCGGTCAACAGCCAGCGCAAGCGCGCCATGGGCCGCAAGGTGATCGCCGCCTGCGGCGGCTCCGTGCGCGGCAAGACCATCGCGGTGCTCGGCCTGACCTTCAAGCCGAACACGGACGACATGCGCGACGCGCCCTCCATCGACGTGATCACGGCGCTCCAGGATGCGGGCGCCCGGGTGAGGGCCTACGACCCGGAGGGCATGAAGGCGGCCGGCTCCATCCTGACGGACGTGCAATACGCCAAGGACGCCTATGACTGCGCCCGCGGCGCCGATGCCCTGGTGCTGGTGACCGAGTGGGACACGTTCCGCGCCCTCGACCTCTCCCGCCTGAAGGCGACGCTCGCCGCCCCGGTGGTGGTGGACCTGCGCAATGTCTACCGCCCGGAGGAGATGCAACGCCACGGCTTCACCTATGTGAGCATCGGGCGGTCCTGACCCCGCCTCCCTGTCGCTCCCGGCGGCCGAAGGCCGGGAACGGCACCGTGGATGATCGAACCGGGAGGTTCTCACCGGCGCGGTCCCGTGCCATATCTCCCTGACGATCGAATTCCAGACGATTTCTCGGAGCCCCCCATGCAGACCTTCTTCGTCGAGATCAAATGCAAGCTCGGCAAGACCTATGCCGTCGCGAACGCTCTTGCCGACCGGGAGATCGCGTCCGAGATCTACTCCACGGCCGGCAATTACGACATCCTCGCCAAGTTCCACGTGGACGACGGGGTCGATATCGGCCATTTCATCGCCGAGAACGTGCAGGTCATCCCCGAGATCGCCGACACGCACACGATCATCACCTTCAAGGCGTTCTGATTCCCTAGAGCATTTTTCGGCGAAGTGGATCCGGTTCGTCGTCAAAAAATGCGGCACAACAAAGAAGAGAGCTGATTCCATGCCAGTGGAAACAGCTCTAGCGCATCGCTCGGAGCGGAGCATCGGATTGATTCCAAAAGTGCGAATCCACTTTTGGGTCCGATGCTCCGGCCACCCTCAGGTGTTTCCAAGCACAGCACGGGGATTCCACCCGAGATAGGATCGTGGCTCCTTCCAAGGAGGAGTCGATGTCGTCTCGCACGGAATGGCGCAGGGTCTACGATTTCTGGTTTCCGGTCGACCTGTCGGAGGCCGGCATCGCGGCCCACTGGCAGATGATGGCCTGGTGGATGCGCGGCGGGGCCAATGCGGAGCTGCACCAGTTCGCTCCCCTGGTCAGCGCGGCCAGGGCCGGCGGTCTCGATCACTGGCTCGGCACGCCGCTCGGGCGGCTGTCCCTGATCATCGTCCTCGACCAGTTCCCGCGCGGCCTGTTCGCAGGCACGCGGGAAGCCTATTCGTCCGATCCGGAAACCCTGCGGATCGCCGAGGAAGGCTTCAGGAACGGGCATTACGAGGCGCTGACGAGCCCTTATGAGAAGTTCTTCCACTTCCTTCCCCTCGCCCACGCGGAGGGTCCGGATCACCTGGAGCGGATGCGGCGCATCGTTGCCATCTCGGAAAAGGCCCTCGAGGAGGCCCCGGAGCATCTCAAGCCGGTCTGGCAGTTCTCGCTCAGCCAGGCCCGGGCCAATTTCGACATCATCGCCCGCTTCGGCCGCTTCCCGCACCGCAATCCGGTCCTCGGGCGCGCCTCCACCAGGGAGGAGCTGGCCTATCTGGCCAAGGGCGATTTCGTCCATACCCGCTCGCTGCCGGCCTCGGCATCGTCGGCCATCAGCGCGATCGGATGACCGGTCGGGTCCTTTCCGGTCGATCGGGCCTCGGCGGGGAGCCCGTCACTGCACGAGCGGCTCGGCCTCGGCCGTCGTCCGCTCGGATTGCCGGGAGATCTCGGCGAGATAGGGCCCGATCCCCTCGTAGCGGTCGAGGCGGCGGACGATCTTCGAGTCGATCTTGTTGTAGAGCTCGGCCACGCTGACCGGGCGGCGCTTGCGGCCCTTGCCCTCCATGAACAGCCCCGCATTGGCCTTGGCGGCCTTCGGGAAGAGCTTGGAGGCCTTCATGTTCGGATCCTGGTCGAGAACCTCGAGGAAACGGACGGCGCTGGATGCGCCGAGGAAATGGGCCAGGTAGAGCTCGGCCTCGGCCAGCTCCCGCTCCCCTTCGGCCTGAAGGGCGCGCTCCACGTCCTTGATCAGCTCGCCGGCCATGAGAGCCGAAAAATACGGATCCGTGCGCAGGCTCATGATCCAGTCCCGGTGCCTGGAGTCCACCTCCAGGTCGCCGTTCACATAGCCGATCGCTTCCGCCACGGCGTTAAACCCGTAATCGGCCGCATGATGATAGACAGTCTCGATCCAGGTGCTGTCGATGAACTGGAACAGGCCCTGGGCGGACGAGGTCGGCGCCTTGGCTTCCGGCGAGAGGCTCGATTCCACGTCGGCAAGGGTCATCATGTAGACCGGATCGACGCCGGTCACGTGGGCGGCCTTGAGGATGGAATGCACCAGCCAGCGCGGAACGGTGCGCCCGTTGAACGGGATCAGCTCGTCCGGATCGCCCGCGGCCTCGTCCGTCGGGACCTCCTGGGGAGCCGGCTTCGCGGCCCGCGGCTTCTTGAAGGTGAATGCGCCCTCGAGGATGGCCGAGAAGAGGCCCGGCTCCTTCATCAGCTTCGGCGTGAAATCCATGGAGGCCGTGATGATCGAGCCGGTCACGACCGGCTGGGCGGACGCCGCTGCGACCGGCCTGGCCAGAAGAGCGCTCGGGAGGGTGGCCACCGCCGCCGGGCCGGCGGCGAGGCCCTGGAGGCCCAGAAGCAGGCCCGCGGTCAAGGTCAAGTGGAGGAAACGGCGACGTCCGGACTTGCGCTCATCCGCAACAGGCTGCGGAACTGCGCACAGCAGCGATCTCGCGTTACTCATCATCACTTATCCCGCAACGGCCCGGCCTGACAGCCGGGTCTTCCCTTGTGTCATTCTGGGACAAGGGTTGACGGGTAGTTGTGACGAGAATCGGTCAGCTTGACCATAAGAGGTAGGTTTTCGCTAACCATAACCGGCATTTCCCCGGAAAAATCTCAGGGCAAGCCTGGAAATTCAGGATGATGACTGTGCGACAAGCTGTGCATTGGTCCGCTCGAGCCGCATCGCCAGTTCCCGCATGATCGCCAGGGACATCTGCGGAAACTGGGCGAGAAGCTCGAGGAAGACCCGCTTGTCGATTCGCAGGGCCGTGGTCGGCTCGGCCGCCATGATCGTGGCGGAGCGCGGCGTATCCGAGAGAATGCCCATCTCGCCGACGAGGGCGTTGCTCCCGAGTTCGGCCACCTGGATGTCGCCCCCGGGGGTGTTGAGGAGCACGTTCGCCCGGCCGTCCAGGATCACATAGGCGGCGTCGGACGGATCCCCCTGCGAGAAGAAGCGCTGCCCGCCGGAGAACTGGACCCGCTCGCTCGTGAAGGCGAGGAGCTTCAGGCGAGCCGGATCCACATCCCGAAACATCGGAACCTGCCGCAAGGACTGAACCTCTGTCTCAAGCGTCATGCCACCTCTCCTGTCACTCTCTGGGCGGCGTCCGGTTCAGGTCCGGTGGGCCTGAGAGCCGGTGAGGCCGTCTTTTCTGTCATGATTTGTCCGTCACGGAACCGCAACTGAACATCGAAAGCACCCGCCTGTCGATCATTCGGAAGGACCATGAACAGGCTTTGTTGGTCGAGAAGCTCCAGCAGCAATTCGAGCAGCTGCTGGCCGCGCGCCTCGTCGAACGGCGCGAGGGCCCCGTCGATGACGAGGATATCCGGGCGTTTCACCAGGCACCGCACCAGGTTCACGCTGGCCCTCTCGTCGGAAGAGAGGAGCCGGCCCGCCGTTCCGACCTCGTAATCGAGGCCGATCCGCTCGATGTCCTCCAGGAGGTCGAGCTCCTGGACGACCGTTGCGACGGCCTCGGCGACCCTGAGGCGGGCATTGGCGACCTGGTAGCTGACGCGCCCGAACAGGAGGTTGTCGCGCAGCGGCGCGGCCGCGCAGTAGCGCTCGGGGTCGAGAAACTCCACGCCTTCGGACTTCGCCAAGACCTCCCGGACGAGGCCGCGGGCCTCCACGATGCGGGCCGTCAGAGCGTCGTCGAGAAGGCCGAGGCGGTGCCGGGCCTCGATATAGGCGAGCGGGAGAGCCAGAAGCCGCGTCCGGTCCTCCCGCCTCAGGCTGCCCTCGCCCCGGGCCTGCCGGCGCAGGATGGCCCCGAAATCCGGCAGCTCGTCGGCGCCGATGAAGGAGAACTGCTCGAACAGGGAGTGGCCGGGGGGCAGCCCCTCGAAGATCTCGGTCATGGTCTCGGCGATCTGCAGGCCCATGCGGACGAGGTCGCCGGTCAGGCCGGCCCGGTCGATGGCGTTCCGGAACTGGCCGTTCTCGGCGAGATTGCGCCCCTTGAACTCCTCCGAGATCGGGACCCCGAAGAGCAGGTTCTCGGCAATGGTGGCCTGGCTGTTGTAGCGCGCCGGATCGAAGGGCTCGACCAGGTCGGCCATGCCGTTCGACTGGAACGTCTCGCGCAGGCGCCGCCGGGCTTCGACGACACGCTCCGCGAGGGCCATGTGACGCTCGGGATCGATCCTGCCCGTCAGGCCGAACAGATAGATCGTGTCGCCCATGCCGACCCGGTCCAGGAGGTCGAGAAGGATACGATCGAGATCGTTCTCGTCGCTGGCGCCGATCCGCTCGTAATCCACCCAGCGGTCGCTGATGTTCTCGACCGGATTGCCCGTCTTGAGCGCCTCGGCGATCCGGCGTTCCATGTCCCTCTTCTCCTCCTCCATCCTCGTCAGGGGCTTGGTCCGGAGGCCGTAGATCAGGTTGTCGCGGATGCTGCCGGGAAAGAGGATCGGATCGACGCCCGCATAGGCGATCCGGCGCCCGGCCACGGAAACCGGGAGCTGCATCAGGTCACGCTCCCCGATCCGGACCTGGCCCCTGAATTCCGACGTGCGCCGGGCGATGATGCGCGCCAGGGCGCTGGCTGCGCCGCCGCCATTGGACACCAGCGCCACGCTCGCGGGCAGGTCGACCGTGAAGGCTCCACCCTCGATGATCATGTCGCCATGGGGGCCGGCGACGCAGATGTCCTCGGCCACGAGCGGACCGACCAGGGGTTGATCCGCCTCCGCCTCCTCGCGGGCCTCGATCAGCGGCGCAAGCCGCTCCTCGGCGAAATGCTGGGTGACCTGATCGTACTTCACCTGGACGTCGAGTCGCTGCTGGTCCCAGTCGATCAGCTCCTTGAGCGGCGGCGGCAGTTCGCGATAGGCGCCGATGACCGCCACGAGCTGACCGATGTCGAGGGTGCCGCGCAGGGCGAAATAGCCGCCGATCGCGTAGAAGAAGAACGGCGTCAGCTGCGCCAGGAAGTTGTTGAGGGATTTGACGAAGAACTTCCGGTTATAGATCTTGAGCCGGATGGAGAAGAGATCGAACAGCCGGTGCCCGATCTCCGCCCGCTCCCAGTTATAGGCATTGTGGACATGGATGACCTCGATGCCGTCCTGGACCTCCGCGATGCGCCCCGCCAACTGGCGGGAGGCCAGCTGCCGCTGCTTGCCAAGCCGGAGAAGCTCCCGCCGCAGCCGCGGAATGATCGTGAACTGGATGGCGATCACGGCCAGCGCGATCAGGCCGAGCCACATGTTCTGGATCATGATGAAGACGAGCGCGGTGATGGCCTGCGTGCCGAGAAAGATCGGCGTGATGAAGGCATCCCCGATGAAACCGCCGATGGGCTCGACCTCATCCTTGATGATCGTTGCGGTTTCGGACGATTTGACGGTGCGCAGGGCCTCCGGGGTGAAGCGGAGGACCATGGCGAACAGGTCGAAGCGCATCCGCCGCAGCATCCGCTCGCCCAGCGCGCCCTTGGCGACGTTGATCCAGTACTTGAACGCCCCGTTGACGACGACGAAGAACAGGAACAGGAACGAAAGGTCGAGCAGCAGCCAGAGGCGGCCGACCTGGAACCCCTCGAAGATCTCCAGGTTGCCGCCGCCCAGCCATCGCGGCAACTCATAGCTGAGATGGAGGAAGGGGGCCGTGGGGTTGCCGTCCCTGAAGGCCTCCCCCTGAATGGCCTGGTTCACGATCTGGCGAGGCAGATCCAGGGACATGAAATAAAACGGTAGGGAAGCGAGCACTACGGCGCAAACAAACAATTGGTCGCGCTTTGAATGTGTCCAAATATACCTAAAGAGGCTCTTTTCCATTGCCGTAGCGTTACCACTTCTATACGCGTGGATGAACCTCTTTCCGATCTCGGGCAGCGCCTTATTTGATCGACGGGGACCTTGAAAGGTAGCGAAGGGGAATGGGTCGTCAAGCGACCCGCCCGACCGACTGTAGGGGCAGCCGCATGGCAGACCTGGCGATGGACTTTGATCAGGACGCAGGTCCTTCCCCGGGGCGGCCCGAGAGCGGCCGCGGAACGAGGGTTCTCATCTACAGCCACGATACCTTCGGCCTCGGGCACCTGCGCCGGTCGCGGGCGATCGCCAACGCCATCGTGCAGGACCACCCCGACACGTCCGTCGTCATCATCTCGGGCTCACCCGTCATCGGCAATTTCGAGTTCGACAGCGGGGTCGACTACATCCGCATCCCGGGGGTCACGAAGCTGCCGGACGGGGATTACCGCAGCCTCAACCTCAATGTGGAGCTCGACGAAGCCGTGGGCCTGCGCCAGGCCCTGATCCTCCAGGCCGCCAAGGCCTTCCGACCGGACGTGTTCATCGTGGACAAGGAGCCGACCGGGTTTCGGGGCGAGGTCATGCCGGCGCTCGATTACCTCAAGGCGGCCGGCTGCCGCCTCGTGCTCGGCATCCGCGACGTGATGGACGAACCCGCCCTCCTCGTGCCGGAATGGGAGCGCAAGGGCGCGAAGGAGGCCCTGATCAGCTATTACGACGAGATCTGGGTCTACGGCCTCAAGGACGTCTACCAGCCCCTCCAGGCCCTGGAACTGCCCGCGCATGTGGAAAAGCGGATTACCTATACCGGCTATCTGCGCCGGGACATGCCGCCGACCCCGTCCCTGACCCGCTACCCCAAGATCACCAAGCAGCCCTTCATCCTCGTGACCACGGGCGGCGGCGGCGATGGCGACGACCTGATCGACTGGGTGATCTCGGCCTACGAGCACGATGCGGAGCTCGAGCAGCCGGCGCTCATCCTCTTCGGGCCGTTCATCGACCGGGACAAGCGCCATTCCTTCGTGGAACGCATCGCCAGGCAGCCGAAGCTCGACGTGATGTCCTTCGACAACAAGATCGAGCGGCTGATGCAGAGGGCGGACGCCATCGTGGCCATGGGCGGGTACAACACCTTCTGCGAGGCCCTGTCCTTCGACAAGCGCACGCTGATCGTCCCGCGCACGCGCCCCCGTCTCGAGCAGTATATCCGCGCGGTGGAAGGGGAACGGCTCGGGCTGGTGAGCATGCTGAGCGACTACAAGACGCCGCGCACGCCCGAGCGCATGGCGGCGGCCCTGCGCTCCCTCTCGTCGCAGCCGCGCCCCTCGGAGGTGGTCGTTCCCGGCCTGCTCGACGGCCTCGACCGGGTGCGGGAGCGGCTGCGGTCGCTCACGGCTTCCAGGGCGCGGTTCCCCGCCGCCTATCATCAGGCGGCCGAGTAACCGCCCCATGCTTCCCTCGAAGACAGCCCGGCGCATCGCCGTCGTCGTCAAAGGCTACCCACGCCTCTCCGAGACCTTCATCGCCCAGGAGATCCTGGCCCTCGAGCAGCGCGGCCTCGAGATCGAGATCTGGTCCCTCCGGCATCCGACGGAGCGGGCGATTCATCCCATGCACAAGGCGATCGCGGCCCGGGTCGCCTATCTGCCGGAATACCTCTACGAGGAGCCCCTGCGCGTGCTGCGCGGCGCCTTCTGGAGCCTGGGCCGGAAAGGCTTTTGGCCGACGATCAGGGCCTTCTGGCGCGACCTGAAGCGAGATTTCACCGCCAACCGGGTGCGCCGCCTCGGCCAGGCCTTCGTGATGGCGCGGGAGATGCCGGCGGACGTGCGGCACCTGCATGTGCATTACCTCCACACGCCGGCCTCCGTCGTCCGCTATGCGGCCCTGCTCACGGGGCGCAGCTGGACCTTCTCGGCCCATGCCAAGGACATCTGGACCACCCCTGAGTGGGAAAAGCGCGAGAAGATGGCGGAAGCCCTCTGGGGGGTGACCTGCACGGCGCAAGGGGCGGGCAATCTTCAAGCCCTGTCGCAGCCCGGCAAGGTCTCGCTCGTCTATCACGGGCTCGATCTCTCCCGCTTCCCGGCGGCTCCCGAGGACCGCCCGGCCCGGGACGGCTCGGACCCGCTCGATCCGGTGCGGATCGTGTCCATCGGCCGGGCCGTCGCGAAGAAGGGCTTCCGGGATCTGATCCAGGCCCTTGCCGCCCTGCCGCCGGATCTTCACTGGCGCTTTGCCCATGTGGGCAGCGGGGAACTGCTCACCAGCCTGAAGAAGCAGGCGCAGGACGCGGGCATCGCCGACAAGGTGGCCTTTCTCGGCTCCAAGGCGCAGCCCGACATCGTCGCCCTGCTGCGGGAGGCGGACCTCTTCGTCCTGCCCTCGAAGGAAGCGAAATCGGGCGACCGGGACGGGCTGCCCAACGTGATCATGGAGGCGGCCAGCCAGGGGCTCGCCATCGTGGCGACGGATTTCGCGGGCATTCCCGAGTTCATCCGCGACGATGTGGAGGGCCGGCTCGTGCCGCCGGGCGACTGGGAGGCTTTGTCGAATGCCCTCAACCTCCTCGCCCGCGATCCGGACCGCCGGAAAATCCTCGGCGCGGCCGCCCTTTCGCGCCTGCGGCGGGACTTTTCCATGGAAGGCGGGATCGACGTGCTGGAAGCGCGCTTGCGCACCGTGACCGCGATCCGGACGAGAGAACCGGAGCGCGTGTGACGATCCCGCGGCCCGTTGCGTTCTACGCTCCCCTGAAGAGCCCGAACCATCCGCTTCCCTCGGGCGACCGCACCATGGCCCGCCTGCTGATGAAGGCCCTCGACCGGGCTGGCTATCCGCCGCTCCTCGCGAGCGAGCTGCGAACGCTCGACAGGACGGGCGACCGCAAGCGGCAGGAGAATCTCCGCCGGCAAGCGGTCGAGGAGGCCGATCGCCTCGCGGCCCATTTCAGGGCCCTGCCCGAAGCGATGCGCCCGGCGCTGTGGTTCACCTATCACGTCTATTACAAGGCGCCGGACTGGATCGGTCCGCGCGTCGCCGAGGCGCTGGGCATTCCCTACGCGGTCGCCGAAGGCTCCCGGGCGGCGAAACGCGCGCAGGGCCCCTGGGCTCTCGGGCACGAGGGAGCAGAAGCGGCCCTCGACCGGGCCGATGCGATCTTCGTCATGACGGCCCATGACCGGGAAGCCCTGGCGGCGGCCCGGCCACCGCATCAGGCCCTGATCGACCTGCCGCCGTTTCTTGACGTAAGGGAATGGTCCGCATCGGGCGTCCGGCCTTCGCGGACGGCCGGGGCGCGCCTTCTCACGGTGGCGATGATGCGGGAGGGCGACAAGCTCGCCTCCTATCGCATTCTGGCGGCAGCCCTCGAGAGGCTGCCGCACCTGCCCTGGACGCTCGATATCGTCGGCGACGGCGAGGCGCGGGACGAGATCGCGCGGCTCTTCTCGCCCCTGGCGCAGCGGGTGCGCTTCCATGGGCAGGTCGAGAGCAAAGCCGCACTGGCGGCGCTCTACGAGGCCGCCGATCTCTTCGTCTGGCCTGCCGTCAACGAAGCCTACGGCATGGTTCTTCTGGAAGCGCAGGCTCTCGGCTGCGCGGTGGTTGCCGGCGCCTATGGCGGCGTCGCCAGCGTGGTGCGCGATGGCGAGACCGGACGCTTGACGTCGCCGGGCGACGTGACGGCTTTCGCCGATGCGTTGAGCGATCTCCTGCGGGATCGTGAACGCTTGCGCGGCCTTGGCGCCAGCGCGTCGCGTTTCGTGCGAGAGGAGCGCGATCTCGATCAGGCTGCATTGCGCCTGCGCAATGCGCTCGAACCGCTCACGAGTTAGCCGCGGAGAATGAGCTTGCGCGTCCTGATCGCCGTCACGCATCTGCTGGGAGCGGGCCACCTGACGAGGGCCGCCGCTCTGGCGCGGGCTTTTGCGCGACGGGGACACGAGACGACGCTGGTATCGGGCGGAAGCCCTGCGCGCCTCGCCGATCTGGATCCTGCCCGCTTCGTGCAGCTCCCGCCCGTGCGGACCATCGGCACGGATTTCAGGACGCTGCTCGGCGAGGACTTCGCGCCTGTCGATGCGGCCCATCTCGAAAGGCGCCGCAGGCTCCTGCTCGATACCCTGGAAACCGTCCGGCCGGATATTCTCGTCACCGAGCTTTTTCCCTTCGGCCGCCGTGTCCTCGCGGACGAGTTCTCCGCCCTGCTCGACGCCGCGCGCGGCATGAACCCGCGTCTGCTGGTTCTGTGCTCGATCCGGGACATCCTCGCGCCTTCGTCGAAGGCCTCGCGGATTACGGAATCTCATGAGCGCGTGCTGCGCGATTACGATGGCGTGCTCGTCCATGGCGACCCGGAACTGGTGCCGCTGGAGGCCTCGTGGCCCGTGGACGAGCGGATCAGGCCTCTCATCCGCTATACCGGCTACGTGGACGAGAACGAGGCTCCCGTTCCGCAGGCTCGCCGGCACGGAATCGTCGTCTCCGGCGGATCGAGCGCGGCAGGCCTTCCGCTCTACCGGGCCGCCATCGCGGCCGCGCGGGAGATCGCCGACCGCGCCTGGCGCATCCTCATCGGCCGGGGCGTCCCGGAAGCCGACTTCCTCGCCCTCCGGGAGAGCGCCCCGGCGCATGTCGCCGTCGAACGGGCGAGGCCCGATTTCCGGGCCCTGCTCGGCGCGGCCGAACTCTCCGTGAGCCAGGCGGGCTACAACACCGTCGTCGACCTCCTGCGCTGCGGCACGACATCGGTCCTCGTGCCCTTCGAGGCCGGCCGCGAGACCGAGCAGCGCCTGCGCGCCGAGCGGCTGGTGGCGCTGGGCCTCGCCGAGATCCTGCCCGAGGCGGATCTGTCGCCGCGGAATCTGGCCGGGGCGATCCGGCGCGGGCTCGCCCGGCCGCCCTCCCCGCCGCCGCCCATATCCCTCGACGGGGCCCGCCGGAGCGTCGCCGTGGCCGAGCGCCTCCTGCATTCCGGCCCTGCCCTGCACCGAGGCATCGACTGGTCGCCCCTGGACCGGGCCTTGGACCGGGCCAGGGACCGGGACTGCCCCATCCGCCTCTGGTGGCGGGACGACGACGCGGTGGCCGATACGCCCCAGCTCGCCCGGCTTCTCGGCCTCGCGCGCCGGTACGATGCGGGGCTGGGCCTCGCGGTCGTTCCCGAAGGCCTGGAGGCCTCGCTCGCGGCGCGGCTGGCGGAGGAGCGGAGCGCCTTCGCCCTCGTCCATGGCTGGAGCCATGCCAACCATGCCCCGGCGGGCGCGAAGAAGGCGGAATTCGGCGCCCATCGCCCTGCTGACGCCATGGCCGCACAGGCCGGACAGGCCCTGCAGGCGGCGCAGGAACGCCTCGGGCCGAAGCTCCTGCCGGTCTTCGTGCCGCCCTGGAACCGAATCTCCCAGGACCTCATCGCCCGCCTGCCGCCCCTGGGGTTTCGGGGATTGTCCACCTTCACGGACCGACAGGCCGCACATCCCGCGCCGGGGCTCGTCCAGATCAACACCCACGTCGACCCCATAGACTGGCATGGCACGAGAAGTCTGGCCGACCCGGCCCTGATCGTCGCCGGGCTCGCCGGCGCGATCGAACGGCGGGCGGCCGGCCATGCCGACCGGGACGAGCCGGTCGGATTCCTGACCCATCATCTCGTCCATGACGACGCCATCTGGTCGTTCTGCGAAAGTCTCATCGCCCGCCTCGCCGCCCGAGGCATACGTTTCCTGTCGCCAGATGCGTGTTTTGGCTTGGAAACATGATCACAATTGCGATCTAATGGGATCTAATGCGTTATGCTCATAGTTCCTGGAGGAGCATATGGAAGCGCCACTCCTGTCGGTTCATGGGCTGACAGTTGACTTCAACACCGATGCCGGAAATTTCCGGGCGGTCGACGGCCTGACCTTCGACATTCCCAAGGGCAAGACGGTGGCGCTCGTGGGCGAGTCCGGATCGGGCAAATCGGTGACGGCGCAGGCCATCCTCCAGATCCTGTCGAAGAAGGCCAGGATCGCGAGCGGCTCCATCGTCTTCCACGATCCGGCGAACGGCGCCACCGTCGACATCGCGGCGCTCCAGCCCGAGAGCGACGCCATGCATGCCCTGCGCGGCGCGCGCATCGCCATGATCTTCCAGGAGCCGATGACATCCCTGTCCCCGCTCCACACCATCGGCGACCAGATCTCCGAGGCGCTGATGATCCACTCCCATGCGGATCAGGCCGAGGCGAACCAGCGGACCATCGAGGTGCTGGCGCGGGTCGGCTTCCCCGATCCGAAGCGCGCCTTGAACACCTATCCGTTCGAGCTCTCCGGCGGCCTTCGCCAGCGCGCCATGATCGCCATGGCGCTCATCACGCGCCCGGCGCTTCTGATCGCGGACGAGCCGACGACCGCGCTCGACGTGACCACGCAGGCGCAGATCCTGGACCTCATCAAGGAGCTTCAGATCGAGACCGGCATGTCGGTCCTCCTCATCACCCACGATCTCGGCGTCGTCGCCAATGTGGCCGACGAGGTGGTCGTGATGTATCGCGGAAAGGTCATGGAGGCCGGTACACGGGAGAACATCTTCCGCAACCCGCAGCATCCCTACCTCCAGGCGCTCATGCGCGCCGTCCCGCGCTTCGCCATGGGGGAGAACGAGCGCCTGACGCCGATCCGCGAGGTGAAGAGCGCGTCCCTCGCCTCGGCCGACGCGCCCGAGCGCATTCAGCCCAAGGGGGCCATCCTGAAGGCCGAGCGCCTGACGAAATGCTTCACGCTCCGGTCGGGATGGTTCTCCGGCAGGACTCAGGAGATCCGTGCCGTCAGCGAGGTCGACCTGTCCCTTCCCGCCGGCAAGACGCTGGGACTCGTAGGCGAATCCGGCTGCGGCAAGACGACCGTGTCCAAGATGATCATGCGCGCGCTCAACCCCAATGCGGGCCGGGTGCTCTTCGACGACGGCACGGGCCCGAAGGACGTGCACAAGCTGGAAGGGGATGCGCTGACCGCCTACCGCCGCTCGGTGCAGTTCATCTTCCAGGACCCGTTCTCGTCCCTCAATCCCCGCATGACGGTCTACGAGCTTCTGACCGAGCCCCTGCGCATCCACGACATCGGCACCTCGGACGAGCGCTATGAACGCGTGAAGCAGCTCCTCGACATGGTCGGGCTCGACCGGCGCTCGCTCCGGCGCTATCCGCATTCCTTCTCCGGCGGCCAGCGCCAGCGCCTCGGCATCGCGCGGGCGCTCGCCCTCGAGCCGCGGGTCCTGTTGTGCGACGAACCGGTCTCGGCCCTCGACGTGTCCGTGCAGGCGCAGGTGCTCAACCTGCTCAAGGACCTGCAGGCGGCCCTCGGCCTGTCCTATCTCTTCGTCTCCCACAATCTGGCCGTCGTGGACTACATCGCCGACACCATCGCGGTCATGTGCCGGGGCTACATCGTCGAGGAGGCGCCGAAATCCTCCCTCTTCCGCAACCCGGTTCATCCGTACACGCAGGCGCTCCTCGCCGCCGTGCCGGACCCGGACATCGACCGGCCCCTGGATTTCGCCAAACTGCGCACCGGCCGCTTCTCGCACCCGTCGGAATGGCCCGAGCCCTTCCGCATCAAGCCCGGCGAGTTCGGCCTGATGAAAGAGATCGAACCTGGCCACAAGGTTCGTTTGGGGCACCTGACAGCCCGGGAGGCCGCGTGATGCTTCTCACCGCCCGCACACGATCGCTCGTCCTTGCCGTCGCCCTCGGCGCCCTGGCGCTGCCTGCCGCAGCGATGGACCTGAAAGCCGTCCCCTTCTTCGCCGAACAGGTGAAGGACAAGAAGCTGCCGCCCCTCGCGGAGCGGATCCCGAAAACGCCCATCGTCGTCGATTCGGCGGGTCGGTACGGCGGCGATATCGTGACCCTGGTGCCGCGGCCGCGCGACATCCGCTACATCTCCACCTTCACCTATACCCGCCTCGTCGGCTACGACAGGCATCTCCAGCTCCAGCCCGATCTCGTCGAGTCGTTCGAGAACGAGGACGACCGGATTTTCACCTTCACCCTGCGTCCCGGCCATCGCTGGTCCGACGGCTCGCCCTTCACGACCGAGGACTTCCGCTATTACTGGGAGGACGTGGCGCAGAACCCGGACCTGTCGCCGGCCGGTCCGCCGGAATTCATGCTGGTGAACGGCAAGCCTCCGCGCTTCGAGATCCTCGACGAGCGGACCTTGCGCTTCACATGGGACAGTCCCAATCCGCGCTTCCTGCCGCAGCTGGCGGGACCGCTCGATCCCGGCATCTATCGCGCCTCGGCCTATCTCAAGCAGTTCCACGCCAAATACGCCGACAAGGCCGCCCTCGAGGAACAGGCCAAGCAGCAGAAGCTGAAATCCTGGGCAGCCCTGCACAACCGCATGGACGACATGAAGGAGCAGACGAATCCTGCCCTGCCCACGCTCATGCCCTGGCGCGTCATGAACGCGGCGCCGGCCAACCGCTTCATCTTCGAGCGCAATCCCTATTACCACCGCATCGACAGGCAGGGACATCAGTTGCCTTACGTCGACCGGCTGATCATGGACGTCTCGGCTCCCGGGCTCTTCGCGGCCAAGGCCAATGCGGGCGAGACCGACCTCCTGTTCCGCGGCCTCTCCATGAGCGACATTCCCGTCCTGAAGGAGGGCGAGAAGGCGAAGGGATATACCACCCTGCTCTGGCCCTACGCGCGCGGCACCGAGCTCGGGCTCTATCCCAATCTCAACACGGTCGACCCCGTCTGGCGCCAGCTCAACCGGGACATCCGATTCCGCCGCGCCCTGTCGCTGGGCATCGACCGCAATACGTTGAACAACGCCCTGCTCTTCGGGCTCGGCACCGAAGGCAACAACACCATCGTGTCGGAAAGCCCGCTCTTCACGCCTGAACTGCGCACGGCGAATGCCGATTATGATCCGGAGAAAGCCTCGCGCCTCCTCGACGAGATCGGCCTGACGAAACGCAACGGCGCCGGCATCCGCCTCCTGCCCGACGGGCGCGAACTGGAGATCATCGTCGAGACCGACGGCGAGAGCAGCCTCGTGGTCGACGGGCTGACGCTGATCGGCGAGTTCTGGCGCGAAATCGGCGTGAGGCTCTTCGTGAAGCCGCAGGACCGCACCGTCCTGCGCAACCGCTCCTATGCCGGGCTGACCGTGATGGTCGCGGCCCCCGGCCTCGACAATGCGATTCCCACCGCCATCATGCCGCCGACCGAGCTCGCCCCCATGCGCCAGGACAACTACAGCTGGCCGAAATGGGGGCAGTACGTGGAGACCAAGGGCAAGAACGGCGAACAGGTCGACATTCCGCAGGCCCAGCGCCTTCTCGAGCTCTACTCGACCTGGATGAACACCGGGAACCGGAGCGTGCAGAGGGACGCCTGGACCGAGATGCTGCGTAACCACGCCGAGAACCAATGGTCCATCGGCACCATCTCGGGCGCCCTGCAGCCCATCGTCGTCCGCAACGGATTGCATGGACTTCCCGCCAAGGCGCTCTATAGCTGGGAGCCGACGGCCATGCTCGGGATCTATCGGGTGGATGAGATCTACTGGAACAAAGCCGCCGGCAAAGAGGCCCGTCGATGATCCGCTTCCTATTGCGCCGCATCCTCACCATGGCGGTGACATTGCTGATCATCTCGGCCCTGGTCTTCTTCATCATCAAGCTGCCGCCGGGCGACTTCCTGACCAACCAGATCGCCGAGCTGCGGGCGCAGGGCGAATCCGCCTCGATCGCGAAAGCCGAATTCCTCATCAAGCAGTACGGGCTCGACAAGCCCGCCTGGCAGCAATACCTGGTCTGGATCGGCGTCATGCCCGGGCCGAACGGCTTTTCCGGCCTGCTGCAGGGCGATTGGGGCTGGTCCTTCGAGTACGACAAGCCCGTGGTGGACGTGGTCGGCGACGCCCTGTGGCTGACGCTCCTCGTCAATCTCGCGGTGGTGATCTTCATCCACGTGATCTCGATTCCCATCGCGATCTATTCGGCCACGCGGCAATATTCCGTCGGCGACTACCTCGCCACTTTCATCGGCTATATCGGGCTCGCCACCCCGAGCTTCCTGCTCGCGCTGATCCTACTCTACTACATGAACCGCTGGTTCGGCATTTCCATCGGCGGCCTCTACGACGCGGAGTTCGCCGGCGAGCCCTGGACCTGGGCCAAGACGCAATCCCTGCTCTCGCATCTCGTCGTCCCGACCGTCGTGATCGGCCTCGGCGGCACGGCGGCCATGATCCGGCGCATGCGGGCGAACCTGCTCGATGAGCTCGGCAAGCAATATTACGTGACCGCGAAGGCGAAGGGCCTCGGACCCACGAAGGCCCTGCTGAAATATCCCTTCCGCATGTCGCTCAACCCCTTCATCGCCGATATCGGCAACCTCCTGCCGCATCTCGTGTCCGGGTCCGTGCTGGTGTCGCTGGTCCTGAGCCTGCCGACGGTCGGCCCGATCCTGCTGAGCGCGCTCAAGAGCCAGGATCAGTTCCTGGCCGGCTTCATCCTCATGTTCGTTGCCATGCTCACGGTCGTCGGTATGCTGATCTCCGATCTGCTGCTCGCCTGGCTCGATCCTCGCATCCGGCTCGGAGGCGGACGATGAACACGGCCGTCACCTCCAAGCGCCACTACGTCGATCCCGCGCCGTTCGATCCCGGCGCGACCGAGCCCGTCGGGGCCGAGAACGAGAGTTTCTACCGGGCCTCGTCCTGGCAGCTGATGTGGTGGAAGTTCCGCCGACACAGGGTGGCGGTGGCCGCTGCCTTCATCCTGCTCGCCTTCTACGCCCTCGTGCCCTTCGTCGAGATCGTCGCGCCCTACAACCATGTCAAGCGCCACGGCGATTTCCTCTATGCGCCTCCGCAGGGCATCCATCTGATGCACGAGGGCCGCTTCGTCGGCCCCTTCACCTATCCCTACAGCTACAGCTTCGACCTGGAGAGCTTCCGGCGTGTCTACACGCCCGACACGTCGAAGCCGCAGCCCATCCGCTTTCTCTGCCGGGGCGACGCCTATCAGTTCTGGGGCCTCTGGGAGATGGACTTCCATCTCGTCTGCCCTCCGGAAGGCGGCACGATGTTCCTGCTCGGCACCGACCGGCTCGGACGCGACCTGCTCTCGCGCATCATCTACGGGGCGCGGATCTCGCTCACCATCGGCATCGTCGGCATCGCCGTGTCGTTCGCGCTCGGCCTCTTCTTCGGCGGGCTCGCCGGCTATCTCGGCGGCTGGGTCGATCACGTGATCCAGCGCATGATCGAGATCCTGCGCTCGCTTCCGGAGCTGCCCCTGTGGCTCGCCCTTTCCGCCGCCCTGCCGGCGAACTGGAGCCCGATCCTCGTGTTCTTCGGCATCACGATCATCCTGGGCCTTCTCGACTGGCCGGGGCTGGCCCGCGCCGTGCGCTCGAAGCTGCTCTCCCTGCGCGAGGAGGACTTCGTGAAGGCCGCGGAGCTGATGGGCGCCTCCAAGCCGCGCATCATCGCGCGGCACCTCATCCCGAACTTCATGAGCCACCTGATCGCCTCGGCGACGCTCTCGATCCCGTCCATGATCCTCGGCGAGACCGCCCTCTCCTTCCTGGGACTGGGCCTGCGCCCGCCCGTGACGAGCTGGGGCGTGCTGCTCAACGAGGCGCAGAACCTCGCCGCCGTGCAGCTCCATCCCTGGCTGCTCTTCCCGATGGTGCCGGTGGTGATCGTGGTGCTGGCCTTCAACTTCATGGGCGACGGGCTGAGGGACGCGGCGGATCCCTACCATTAGCCGGAAAGCCTGTTGTCCTTCACGCATGGGAATGCGAGACATTCCGCATCGATGGCGAAGGCAGAGGTGTTTCGTGGCCGAATACAGGATTGATGCATCCCCGGAGACAATCCACTGGGGCTATTTCGATGCGAGCCTCGAACCGCTGCTGACGGTCGATTCCGGCGACACGGTCACGATCTCGACCGTGTCCGGCGGCCCCGAGGCCATGCCGAAGGCGCCCTTCGTCATCCCGCCCGCGCTGACGGACATTCATGCGGCCCACAAGCCGAAGCTGCCGGGGCATATCTGCACCGGCCCTGTCGCCGTGCGCGGCGCGAAGGCCGGTCAGGTCCTCGAGGTCCGCATCAGGGACATCGCGCTGCATTACGACTGGGGCTTCACCTATTCCGCACCTCTCAAAGGCGCCCTGCCGGACGATTTCGACGAGATCCACTTCATGACCATCCCGCTCGACCGCGAGCGGATGACGGGTAAGCTGCCGTGGGGACTGGAGCTGCCCCTGAAGCCGTTCTTCGGCGTCATGGCCGTTGCTCCTCCGGCTGCCTGGGGCTCTCTCAGCACCCTTCCGCCGCGCCGCAACGGCGGCAATCTCGACAACAAGGAACTCGTGGCCGGAACGATACTCTATCTGCCGATCCATGTGGACGGCGCCCTGTTCTCCGTCGGCGACGGGCATGGCGTCCAGGGCGACGGCGAGGTCTGCGTGACGGCCATCGAAACGGGGCTCATCGGCACCTTCGAGCTGCACCTGCGCGAGGACATGCACCTCACCTGGCCCATGGCCGAGACGCCGACGCACGTCTTGACCATGGCGTTCGATCCCGACCTCGACGATTGCGTCGTCATTGCGCTGCGCAGCATGATCGACCTGATCGCCGCCCGCACCGGCATCACCAAGGCGGAGGCTTATGCCCTGTGCAGCCTCGCGGCGGATTTACGCATCACGCAGGTGGTGAACGGCAACAAGGGCGTCCACGTGATGCTCGACAAGAGCCTGCTGCAGCAGGCGCGGCGCTGATCTTTTCCGCATCCCGTTACCTGCCAGGTAATTTCCTTCGCCCGGTCTCACGGCCATTCTGGCTTCAGAACCGAAGCGAAGGAGACGACGATGAAACTGGGTGCGAACGTGAAGTCGATGGCGGTCGCCGGGAGCCGGAACGACCCCGTCACGTTCGTCGTGACGCTCGCCCTCAAGCCCGGCTGCGAGGAGGAGTTTCTCGACCTCCTGATGCCGGCGCTCGATGCCATGCGTCACGAGAGGACCTTCATCAACGCCGTCCTGCACCAGGATCCGCAGGACCCGACCCGGTTCATGATCTACGAGACCTGGACGGACCTCGACGACGTCGTCGAGGTCCAGATGTACCGGGAGTATCGCAAGGCCTATTGGGAGCGCCTGCCCGCGCTCCTCCGGGAGCCGAGGCAGGTCGAGACCTGGAAGCCCATGCGGCGGGATTTCGCGTTCTTCGCCGGCTGGTGAGGATGAAGACGGCGCAATCGGACACTCACTCGGACGGCGGCGGCTCGTCGCCGAACACGGAACGGCCGCCGTAGGAATGCGACTTCGCCCGCTCCTGCCCGATATGCTCCTCGACGCTCGGCCCTGCGGCATGGCGTTCGAGGGCGCGGGCCTGATCGTCGAGCCTCTTCAGGGCGAAGAGTTCCTCCTGCTGCCCGAGCCTCGCCTTCTGGACCGCCGATTTCAGCACCCGGATCGTCTCGTCGTAGACGCGCACGGGCACCGGATAGGGATGCCGGTCCTTGCCGCCATGGGCGAAGGAGAACCGGGCCGGGTCGCTGAAGCGGCAGGGCGTGCCGTGGACGACCTCCGCCACCATGGCGAGGGCCTGCACGGTCCGGGGGCCGACGCCGGGGGTCATCAGCAGGTCGGGAAAGTCCGTAGGCCCGCGGTCGGCCGCCGCCGCGAGGGTCCCGTGGAGGCGGCGCAGCACCACGTCCTTGGCGCGAACGTCGTGATGCTCGGGCATGACCAGATGCGGCAGCAGGGGCTGCGGGCTCGCGGCGGGCGTCGCATCCGCCTCGCGCTCTTCGAGCGCCAGGAATTTCCGCGCGATCCCGTCGGGCCCGAGCGAATCCAGAATGTCGATCTGCGCCTTGCGGGAAGCGGCGGCCCGGCGGTCGGTGAGATTGACGATCGTGCCCTGCCCTTTGCCGTCGATGGCCGTATGCGGCTCGTCGACGAAGCTCTCCAGATCCTCGGACAGCCAATGGTAACGGCGCGCCTGCCGGAGCCCATCGTTCATTCCCTGCTGGACGACGGCCCACTTGCCGTCATCCGTGACGATGAAGCCGTGAAGATACAGGTCGAAGCCGTCCTGGATCGCGGCGCTGTCCACCTTCGCCACGAGGCGGCTCGCATTCGCCAGGGCCGCGCCGTCGAAGCCGACGCGCTCACCGATGGCGACCAGCTCATGCGGCGTCTGCCGCGAGTGCCGTCCGCGTCCGCCGCAGACATGAATCCCGAGTTCCTTCGACTGGGGCGTCAGCCCGCGCTTCAAGGCGCCGATGACGCTGGTGGTGATGCCGGAGGAATGCCAGTCCATCCCCATCACGGCGCCGAACGACTGGAACCAGAACGGATGCGCGAGCCGGCGCAGCAGTTCGTCCCGGCCGTAATGATGCACGACGGCCTCGCTGATCACGCCGCCGAGGCGCGTCATGCGGTCCGCCAGCCATTTCGGCACATGGCCGGAATGCAGCGGCAGATCGGCGCTTCCGGCGCGCTTGGCCATCGGGCGTTGTCTCCTGGATTTGGATGCTTCGACAGGTGATATGCCATGAGTCGCGACGATAACGCGACCTACTCTCCTCCCCCTTGTGGGGAGGGAAATATGTTGAGCTATCCTCACAAGAAAAAGGCGCCCGAAGGCGCCTTTAAGGTCTTACCGGCGGCGGGGGCTCTTATCGAGCCAGGCCACCTGGGCGCCGTCGCTCCGGCCTCCGGATTGCCGTTGCGGCTGGCCCGAGGGCTTTTGCCCCTGTGCAGCCCGCTGCTGTCCCTGTGCCTGCGTGCGCTGGCCCTGGGCGGGGCGCTGCTGCTGCTGTCCGGACGGCTTGCCGCCCTGCTGCGGCTGTCCGCCAGCGGGCTTTCCGCCGCGGCCGCGGCGGCGCTTGGGGCCTCGCTCGGCGTTCGGATCGGCGCTGCGCGGCTGACCGTGGCCCTGATGCCCGCGGGCATGGGGAGCGGGACGTCCCCGCTGCGGCTCGCGACGCTCGCCAGCCTCGGATGGAGGCGGGGCGGCGGGCAGACCCTCCGGCAGAGGCATGACCGGAACCTTCAGGCGGGTCAGCTTCTCGATGTCCTTCAGGTAGGCCTTTTCCTCGTCGTTGCAGAACGAGATCGCAAGGCCGGTCGCTCCCGCGCGGGCCGTGCGGCCGATGCGGTGAACGTAGGATTCCGGCACGTTCGGCAGGTCGTAGTTGATGACGTGCGTCACGCCCTCGACGTCGATGCCGCGCGCGGCGATGTCCGTCGCCACGAGCACCCGGCAGGAGCCGTCGCGGAAGCCGGCGAGCGCGCGCTCGCGCTGCGGCTGCGACTTGTTGCCGTGAATGGCGGCACCCGAGATGCCCGCCTTGTCGAGGCCGCGCACCACCTTGTCCGCGCCGTGCTTGGTGCGGGTGAAGACGAGCACGCGGTCGATGGACGGATCGCGCAGGAGCGTTTCGAGCAGGACCTGCTTGCGGCCGGTCTGCACGAAAATGACGCTCTGCTCCACGCGCTCGGCGGTGGTCGCCACGGGGGTGACGGCCACATGGGCCGGATCGCGCAGGAAGGAATCGGCCAGCGTCGAGATCGTCTTCGGCATGGTGGCCGAGAAGAACAGGCTCTGGCGGTCCTTCGGCAGCAGGGTCACGATGCGCTTGAGCGCATGGATGAAGCCGAGGTCGAGCATCTGGTCGGCCTCGTCGAGGACGAGGATCTCGATGTCGCGCAGGGAGAGCGACCTGCGGTCGACGAGGTCGAGCAGGCGGCCCGGCGTGGCGACGAGCACGTCGACGCCCTGAACCAGCGCCTTCTCCTGGCGGGAGATGGTGACGCCGCCGAACACCACCTCGGTGGTGAGGCGTAGGTTGCGGCCATAGGCCTTGAAGCTGTCGGCGATCTGGCCGGACAGCTCGCGGGTCGGGCTGAGCACGAGCACGCGGGGGCTCTTGGGCTTGCGCGGCTTCGGGTTCGCGTTGAGGCGGTGGAGGATCGGCAGCGCGAAAGCGGCCGTCTTGCCGGTGCCGGTCTGGGCGATGCCGCAGACGTCGCGGCCTTCCATGGCATAGGGAATGGTCTGGGCCTGGATCGGCGTGGGCTTCTCATAGCCCTCGGCAGCCAGAGCCTTCAGGATCGGCTGGGCCAATCCGAAATCGGTGAAGAGTGTCAAAGTAGGTCTTTCGAACGGATGCGGTGAGCCGCAAAGCAGGTTCGGCTTTAGAAAGCAAAGGCGCTTCAGGGCTCTTTGGGAAACAGCCCGCGTGATGGGGCCGTCTTATGATGGAGCGATTGAAGAAGGGGACCGGGGTCTTCGCCGTTTCGCGATTATCCGTCACGCAGTCCCGCTCAAGCGTTCCGGTTGCCGGACGCCGTCGCCTGCTGTGCATATGGAGGCTAAAAACCTATCCGTCAACCGCAAGGCCTGACATAAAGCAGGAATGTCTCCTTCCGGCTCCATGCCCTGGCGCTTCGTCTCGGCCCTGTCGTTCACGCAGCTGATCTCCTACGGGACGCTCTTCTATGCCTTCGCCCTCATCATCGAGCCCATGGAGCGGGAGCTCGGCTGGTCGAAGACGGCCCTGACCGCTGCCTATTCCCTGGCCCTGGTCTCGTCCGCCTTCTTCGCGGTTCCGGTCGGCCGCATGATCGACGAGGGCTACGGCCGGGCCGTCATGACGGGAGGATCGGTCCTCGCCGCCCTCTTCCTCGCCCTCTGGGCCTGGACGGAGCATTACCTGGCCTTCGTGCTGATCTGGCTCGGCATCGGGGCGGCCATGAGCGCCGTCTTCTACGAGCCGGGTTTTGCGGTCCTGGCCTCCCGGCTCGGCCTTCTGACCCGCCGGGGGATCACCTTCATGACCCTCGTCGGCGGCTTCGCCAGCACGGTCTTCATCCCCCTCACCCATCTGCTGATCGAGGCCTATGGCTGGCGCGGCGCCCTGCTGGTCCTGGCGGCCCTGAACCTCGCAATCTGCGCCGTCCTGCATGCGGCGAGCATCCCGGCCGCGCCGGCACGGCCCAGGCACGGCGGAGAGAGCCACGCCTCCGCCCGGCCTGCCTCGGCCTCCCGCCGGGTGCTCGCCAAGCCGGCCTTCTGGCTGTTCGTGATCACGAACGTCCTCCTGGGGATCATCTCCACCGGAATCCCGGTCCACCTGATCCCGATCCTGCTGGAAAGGGGCTTTTCCATCGATGCCGCCGTGGCCGCCTATACGGTGATCGGCCCGGCCCAGGTCGCCGCGCGGTTCCTGACCGGGTTCGGGGAGCGCGCCATGAGCCTGCGGGGGATCGGGGTGGCGACCATGGCCCTGAGCGTCCTCGCCTTCGCGCTCCTGCCCTTCGTCCCGGCCGGATCCTGGCTGATCCTGGGCTTCGCGGCGCTCTATGGGGCGGCCAACGGCATGCTCACCATCGTGCGCGCCCTCCTGCCGCCCGAACTGTTCGGCCGGGAGGATTACGGGGCGATCCAGGGCATGATCGCCATGCCGGTCCGGATCGCCATGGCGGGCGCCCCCTTCGCGTTCGGGGCCCTCTGGGCCTGGCGGGGCAATTATGACGCCGTGGTGCTGCTGTGCCTGGGCATGGCCGTGTGCGCCTTCGGGGCTTTCATGCTAAACCTCGCCCTGGCGAGGGAGCCCTGAACAACCTCAAGAATTTACTTGCTTTAGCCGTCTAAAGAAATCATGTGCAAGGTTTCGGGGCAACCGGGTTGCAAGGAAAGACGAATTTCGTGACCACAGTGACTGATCTCCTGATTGTCGGCGGCGGAATCAATGGCGCGGGCATCGCGCGCGATGCGGTGGGCCGAGGCCTCTCGGTCGTGCTCTGCGAGCAGGGCGACCTGGCCGGCTACACGTCCTCTGCCTCCACGAAGCTGATCCATGGCGGCCTGCGCTACCTGGAATATTACGAGTTCCGCCTGGTCCGCGAGGCTCTGTTCGAGCGCGAGCGCCTGCTGGAATCCGCCCCGCACATCATCTGGCCCCTGCGCTTCATCCTGCCCCACGAGAAGGGCATTCGCCCGGCCTGGTTCGTCCGCCTCGGCCTGTTCCTCTACGACCACCTGGCGCCGCGCAAGAAGCTCCCGGGCACGGAGACCATCCACCTGACCCGGCACCCTGCCGGCCAGGCCCTGAAGCCCGGTTTCGACACGGCCTTCGTCTATTCGGACTGCTGGGTCGAGGACAGCCGCATGGTGGCGCTGAACGCCCTCGACGCCTTCGAGAAGGGCGCCGACATCCGGGTTCGCACCAAGCTCGCCTCGGCCCGCCGGGACGGCGACACCTGGGTGGCGAGCCTCCAGAACGTGGAGACGGGCCAGACCGAGGAGGTCCGCGCGCGGGTCATCGTCAATGCGGGCGGCCCCTTCGTGGCCGACGTGCTCAATTCCAAGCTCGGCCTCAACACCACCAAGAACGTCCGCCTGGTGAAGGGCAGCCACATCGTGGTGCCGAAGCTCTTCGACACCAAGGAAGCATTCATTCTCCAGAACACGGACAAGCGGATCGTCTTCGCGATCCCCTACCAGGAGAAGTTCACCCTGATCGGCACGACAGACATCCCGGTCGAGTCCGTGCCGGACAAGAAGGTGGAAATCAGCCAGGACGAGATTCAGTATCTCTGCAACATCGTGAACCACTTCTTCAAGCACTCGGTGACCCCGGCCGACGTGGTCTGGACCTATTCCGGCGTGCGCCCGCTCTTCGACGACGGCTCGACGAACGCGTCCGCGGTGACCCGCGATTACGTGTTCGACATGGATGCGCCCCAGGGACAGGCGCCGGTGCTGTCGATCTTCGGCGGCAAGATCACCACCTTCCGCAAGCTCGCCGAGCACGCCCTCGACGAGCTGAAGGCCTATTTCCCGGCCATGAAGCCCGCCTGGACCGAGACGGCGAAAATGCCCGGCGGCGACATGCCGGATGCGGATTTCGACCGCTTCCTCGCCCAGGCGCGCCAGCGCTGGGCCTTCCTGCCGGAGCCCCTCGCCCTCCGTCTGGCGCGGGCCTACGGCACCCGGATGGAAGAGCTTCTCGGCCCGGCGAAATCCATGGCCGATCTCGGCGAGGATTTCGGCGCCGGGCTGACGGCCGCGGAGGTCGATTATCTCATGCGCCGCGAATGGGCCCGCAGCGCCGAGGACATCCTCTGGCGCCGCTCCAAGCTCGGTCTGCATGTGCCGGTTGACGCTGCGGCCAAGATCGATGCCTACTTGGCCAAGAAGAAAGTGGCCGCCGTCGCCGCGCAATAAATTCGGGGAAGGACATGGCTCAATATGTCGGTGCCATCGACCAGGGCACGACCAGCTCGCGCTTCATCGTGTTCGACAAGGCCGGAACGATCGTCTCGGTCGGCCAGAAGGAGCACGAGCAGATCTATCCCAGGCCCGGCCATGTGGAGCACGATCCGCTCGAGATCTGGCGCAACACGCAGGAGGTGATCCAGGAGGCGCTGGCAAGGAAAGGGCTTTCGCTCCGCGACCTCGCCGCCATCGGGATCACCAACCAGCGCGAGACGACGCTGATCTGGGACAGGCGCACCGGCAAGCCGCTCCACAACGCCCTCGTCTGGCAGGACACCCGCGTCGATTCCATCGTCGAGGAATTCGCGCGGGACGGCGGGTATGACCGCCTCCGGGACAAGACCGGCCTGCCGCTGGCGAGCTATTTCTCCGGGCTGAAGCTGCGCTGGCTCCTGGACAACGTGCCGGGCGCCCGCGAGAAGGCGGAAGCCGGGGACGTGCTGTTCGGCAATATCGACACCTGGCTGGTCTGGAACCTGACGGGCGGCGTCGATGGCGGCTGCCACATCACCGACGTGACCAATGCCAGCCGCACGCAGCTCATGAACCTCCGGACCCTCGCCTGGGACGACGAGATCCTGAGCCTCTTCGGAATCCCGAAGGCCTGCCTGCCGCAGATCCGTTCGTCGAGCGAGGTCTACGGCGAGGCGGCCGGCGGCCTCGCCGGGATCCCCATCGCGGGCATTCTCGGCGACCAGCAGGCGGCCCTCGTGGGGCAGGCCTGCTTCCAGCAGGGCGAGGCCAAGAACACCTACGGGACCGGCTGCTTCATGCTCATGAACACCGGCGAGACCCCCTACCCTTCGAAATGCGGCCTGCTCACCACGGTCGGCTACCGCTTCGGCCAGGGCAAGACCGTCTATGCCCTGGAGGGCTCCATCGCGATCGCCGGGGCCCTCGTGCAATGGCTGCGGGACAATCTCGGGATCATCCAGAAGAGCACCGACATCGAAGCCCTCGCCCGCGGCGTCGATGACAATGGCGGCGTGACCATCGTGCCGGCCTTCTCGGGCCTCTACGCGCCGCACTGGAACTCCCATGCCCGCGGCCTGATCGGCGGCCTGACGCGCTTCGCCAACAAGGGCCACATCGCCCGCGCGGCGCTCGAGGCCACCGCTTTCCAGACCCGCGAGGTGCTGGACGCCATGACCAAGGACACCGGCATCGCCGTCAAGGAGCTGCGCACGGACGGCGGCATGGTCGTCAACGAACTCCTGATGCAGTTCCAAGCCGATATCCTGAACGTGCCGGTGGTGCGCCCCAAGGTGATCGAAACCACCGCGCTGGGCGCAGCCTACGCGGCCGGCCTCGCCACGGGCTTCTGGAGCGGGACGGACGAACTCGTGCGCAATTGGGCCGTGGACAAGCGCTGGGTTCCGGCCATGGAGGCGGATCGCCGCGAGCGGCTGAACGCCGTCTGGGACAAGGCCATCGCCCGCTCCCTCGATTGGGCCGACTGACCCGAAAGACGTCAGCGCTCTCCCTGCCCCGTCATCACCGGCCTTACGGAATCGGGATGGCCGTCCCCGGATCACGTCCGGGGACGGCCATGACGTGGAGGGGAATCCTTCAGGCCGCCGGCAGGGCGGCGCGGATCTTCGCGGCGAGATCCGCCAGGACTTCGGGCTTTTCCATCTGACCCGTATGGGGCTTCAGCGCCACCCCTTCGAAACGCGGGAGCACATGGAAGTGGATGTGGAAGACCACCTGGCCGCCGGCGCTTTCGTTGAACTGCTGGATCGTCAGGCCGTCGGCGGACAGTGCGCTCTTGGCCGCCTTTCCGACGACCTGAACCGTCTTCACCAGTTCGGCCAGATCGTCCGGGTCCACATCGAGGAGGTTGCGGGCCTTGGTCTTGGGAATGACAAGCACATGCCCGTCTCCGCGCGGCATAACGTCCATGAAGGCGAGCGCACGGTCCGTCTCGTAGACCTTATGGCACGGAAGCTCACCGCGTAGGATTTTCGCGAACACGTTGTTGTCGTCGTAGGTCATCCCGCCCTCTTCATCATGAGCCACCCTTGCGGGCACTCCAGCGGGAGCGCCCGTTCGACGCCTTTTATACCGATCCGTACGGACAATCATCTCCTGATCGGCCTCGCGCTCCGCTGGATACCGTCCTGCCGACGCCGCATGAGGACCGCGCCCCGAGGCAGATGGCGACGGTGGAGGGTGTTTATTCGCAAATAGATCCGCATCACAACTTGCATCGAAGCAAGTAGCTTCTTGGTTCATTTTCCCAAGAACAAGATGTTGCCACGTTTATCGTGCTCAAATATTTGCGCCAAGCGTAACTATTCGTATCGGATGAATATTTTCGCGAAATTTTTTGCAAAGGTTCCATGTTCCCCATCGGAACCATCGAATCCGAGCGCGGTTGATGAAGCACGGACACGATTCGATAAGGAGGCATAGATGACGCCAGGTGGTTCAACCTCGAAGCGTGGTTTCGCATCGATGGACTCTGACCGGCAGCGCGAAATCGCAAGCAAAGGCGGAAAGAGCGTTCCCGCCGAGAAACGGTCATTTTCCCAGGACCGCGAACTCGCTTCCGAAGCCGGCCGCAAAGGCGGTCAGGCGTCGGGCAACACCCGCGGCAATCAGGAATAAGTTTTTTCTGGTGCTTTAGGTTTAGGGGCCGCTCAGCGGCCCCTTTACTTTTCAATTCTAGAGCATCGGGCCCAAAAGTGGATTCCACTTTTGGGATCGTATCCGATGCTCCGCTCTATAGAGAGAGCAGCGTTGAGGGCGAAAAACCGGGTCCACTTCGCCAGAAATGCTCTGGATCCAGGGTGAGGAGGAACCTCATCCGGATGCAGCGGTCGCGGCCGACTTCTTTTCGGAGAGGGAGAGGGCTGTCGCGGCCAGCATGATGCCCATGCCGAGGCCTTCCGCCCACCCGAACGGCTCCCCCGCGAAGACGACCCCGACGGCAACGGCGATGATCGGGCTGACGAAGGCGTAAAGGCCTGCCCGAAAGGCGCCCCAGTCACGCACCAGCCAGAGATAGATCCAGAACGCGACCAGCGACCCTCCCAGGACCAGGAAGCCGAGGCCGAAAATGGCCCTTGCGTCGGAAAGACCCGCAAGATGCTCCGGATCGTGTCCCTCGACCGCGAGGGAGACCGGGACGAGCGCGAGCCCGCCGATGAGGCTCTGCCAGAAGGCCAGGACCAGGGGAGGCATGGATTGGGTCAGCGGCCGGCTGACCACCGAGCCCCAGGCATAGGAAACGGTCCCGATGGCGACCGCGATGAGCCCCGAGGTGGACATCGCGCCTCCCTGAACGGCGCCCGTCCGATCGGAGAACAGAAGGACGACCCCGAGGATTCCGAGCCCGATGGCGGCCGCACGGCGCATCGTGATGCGCTCCTGGCCGTAGAGGGTCCCGATGACCACGAGGAAGACGGGCATCAAGGACAGGTTCACGATGGCCGATATGCCGCTCGGAGCCCTCGCGACGCCCCAGAACAGGAAGCCGTAGCAGCCGGTGGTGATCAGCAGGGAGGCGAGAACGATGCGGCCGAACCGGCCGGATCCGAGGGGTAGGCCCTGCGTCACGGCGATCGCAAGAAAGCAGGGCGCCACGAGCAGGAAGCGTGTCGCGGCGAGGAAGATCGGCGGAACGGCTTCCGAGGCCACCTTCGTCGGCAGCCATGTCAGGCCCCAGATGAGCGCCATCAGGGCAAAAGCCGCGACGCGGCTCACGCCGGCGCATCGGGCGGAACGGAGCGATGCGCTCTCCGATGCCGGAGAGGCCCGACGGCGTTGATTCCGCTGTCCAAGGAAAGGTTACGCATTCGCCCGTATCGTGGCATCTGCCGGCGTGTTTGAACAGCCGATTGCGGGCGAAGTTCACAGAAGGGCCGCGGCCCTCCAGGCGGATCGGGTCCGGGCTCAGCCCCTGAAGTTGAACTCCGCCTTCTCCATGGCGGACTCAATGAGGACGTCCTCGGACGGAGCTTGCCCCATCATAGCCCTGAACTCGGACAGGCGCGGAGGCTCGAAGACAAGCGTTCCGATCTGCATCTGGCGCCGGGTCTCCCGGGTGAGGGCCATCAGGGGATCGAGCGGCTCGACCTCCAGGAATGCCGCCGATTCGAGGGCGACGTCCGACAGCGCGTTGCCCGAGGAGCCGATCAGCGCCAGCAGGCAATATTCATCGACGCTTCCATGACGGGATCCGAGCGGCCGATAGCAAAATGGCCGGCCCCGCTGCCGTGTCAGCGAGAAGGCGAGCAGCAGGGCGTCGGACACGATCCCCTTGGCTGCGTCGGGCTCGACATAGGATGCCAGCCCCCTCTCCGGCCTGTCGAGAAGGGCCAGATCGTATTGATCCTCGAGACTGTTGAGCGACCGGAACACGTCGATGACCGGCACGACGCTCGGATGGAGCAGGAACGCGACGGCTCCGGGCGCCGGCGACCATGAAGACACTTCAACCATCAATAAACAAACCCTAGATTTGCGGACTGCCAGCCGTCGGCATCACGTGCGGCAACGCAGGGACGAGAAGGTGCCGCCGCAACAGCAGGGGACAGGTCACCTCGTCCTCGGAACAGGCGGGGACGATACCGCTGAGCATCAAAGCAACGGACGGCTTGTCCCTCGGAGAGGCGCTCGAACCGATGCGGGAAAACTCGTCAGGAAGCTCTTCCTGGCACAGCACTGCGTCCAGTTCGTTCGTGGCGGTCATCGCCGGTCCTCCGATTGCGCTTGAAGCGGCAACGTGCGCGCAGATCGCGGGTTCCTTGGCCCTGTCCTCGTGCGGCAAGAAGTCAGGCCGCGACAGGGGCTAGCCATATGGCGAAAAAGTTCGCGATCGCGCCGGAACCCGTCCCGCAGACCGGCGTTATCACTCCAACTGGTCCGAATGCCCCCTCGGACCGGCACCTTGATGGCGCGGCCGAACCGGCTGCGCCTTTTATTTTGGCCCGTGGCGGGCCGAATTCCCTAGGGCTGTTTCCACTTGCGTGGGATCAGCTCTCTTCCTTTTTGCGCCGCATTTTTTGACGGCGCCCGGACCCACTTCGCCGAAAATGCTCTAAAGAAACGGCGCCCGGGTTTCCCCAGGCGCCGCGCGTCAGCGGGTCGATGTCCCGATTACGGCTTCGGGGCCGTCGTCGTTGCGGGTCCCGTCGTGCCGGTCGTCGAGCGATTGGCATTGTTGTCGCCATCGTCGTCGAAGGCCGGAGCAGCCTGAAGCTCAGCCTTCGTCATCCGTAGAACGACGCGCTCGGGCTTGTTCTGGTTGGTCGAGGAGGTCGTCGTCGCCGTGTTGGCCGAACCGGCTGCCGCGCCAGGGGCCGTGGTCGTGCCGGTGGTCGCGGTCGAGCCGGTGGTGTTGACGCTGCTGTTGTTGTTGTTGCCCATGGCCTGGACCTGCTCCTCGCTCATGAACTCGAGCGACTCGAACGGAACGGCCACGTCCTTTTCACCGATGCCGAGGAAGCCGCCCACGCCGACGACAGCGGCCATGATCCGGCCGTTGCGATCCAGGACGACGTCATTGATGTCGCCGATCGACTCGTTGTTCGTGCTGACCACGCGGGTGCCGATCAGGTCGGAAGCCATGATGTGATTGGCATCCATCTGGGTCATGAACTGGCCGGACGCAGCGCTGTTCTGGCCCATGGTCGCCGAAGTCTGGCCGGACGCAGGAGCGCCGGGCTGCATGGCCGGCGAGCCCGTGGTGGTCGAGCCCGAGCCCGAGGCCGCAGGACGGTCCGTCGGAGCCGACGGGGAGGATGTCTGTGCGAGAGCGGGGGCAGCCACAAAGGCCGTCACGACGAGGCAAGCTGCCATGTGCTTCTTCAGCATTGTTATTTCTCCTGAAAACCAACAAGAATTCGCTTCGTGCACCGAAGTGCGCGGTGGTGTAACGCACCACACAAGCAACCGTTCCGAAAATTGCCGCAATCAAGACAATTTTATCTGGCCATATAGTACGTTCATCAACATTAATACTTGTTAATATTTTAAGACAAAGAGATATATCTACCGCCTATCTCTCGACAAGCAGCGACAACCTCACCAAAAATGGCAACCGTTTCTGGATGGAATGGTTCCAGCCGGGAAAGCTGCCTCCGTCACGCCGCGGAAGATGGGGCTCTGCGCCCATGCGCCCTTGGAGAGCGCATGGCCCGGCGTTTCGGGGAGGAATGCGTGATGGCTTAAGAAAGCACCCGGCCGAGGGACGCCAGGCAGAGGCTCGGCATCCGGTTGCCACTCGCCTTGGCCAGCGGGCTGACATCGCTCATGCAGCCGACCGGACGGACCTTGGGCTTGCGCTCCTGCGGCGTTTCGCTGCCCTCCTGGCGGCGAACGGGACGCTGCGCAACAGGCCCCCTCTCCTCGTCCTTCACGGCGACGACCGGCAGATCGGTGTCGCGGGCGAAGGTGGTGATCCCGGTGCGCGGGTCCGACTTGTAGAGAACTCGTCCGTCCTGGCCTCGCAGGATCACCGTGGCGTTGCTCACGCCGACCAGCTCCACGATCGAGACCGCCACCGTTCTGCTCGCGGGAACCGGCGCGGAAATCCTGTCGCCCTTCACCGATGCAGTCCCGGCGAGAGCCTGCGCTCCCGAGCGGACCAGGGGCGACGCGGTGAACGAAGCAGGGGCAAAACTTCCGGCCACAAAGAAAGCCCCAGCCAATCCGACCAAAGCCACAGGTGTGCGGAACATCCTTCTCTCCTGCTATCCCAGCTCGACAATTCTAAAAAACAACGCGACCATATCTTTGATGTTCCTGCCTCATTCCGTAGGATTGAAGAATAAAAAGAGGAAGAAAAAAGCTGGGAACCTTTGTTTTCGACAGGGCGTTCTTTAAGCACCGGCCTCCTGGTCCTCCCCGCATTCCCCTTGTGCATTGGCCGGCACCTTAGACGGGCTCATGAGCCCGTCTTTTTTTGTATCTAATACATCATAATAAACGAAAAGCCCGGCCATTGGCCGGGCTATTACTTGGTAATCCAAACAGTCTAGCTTCAGGCCGTCGCTGCGCGAGCCTCGCGACGTCTGGCGCTCTGCTGGAAAAACAGGGCCTGGCTGATGACGGCCGAGACGTTCGCCGGCTGGAAGGGCTTGGCGATCAGGAAGGCCGGCTCGGGCCGCTCGCCCGTGAGGAAGCGTTCCGGATAGGCCGTGATGAAGATCACCGGCACCTCGAAGGCCTTGAGGAGATCGTTGACCGCATCGAGACCCGAGCTGCCGTCGGCGAGCTGGATATCCGCCAGGATCAGGCCCGGCTGCTTGGCCGAGGCGAGCTTGACCGCTTCCGTCCTCGTGCGGGCGACGCCGGTCACGTTGTGGCCGAGTCCCTCGACCAGGGCCTCGAGATCCATGGCGATCAGGGGCTCGTCCTCGATGATGAGGATGTCCGTCGCCATGTCGGCCGCCAGTTCACGGCCAGCCTCGTCGACGAGTTCGCGAACGGTCCTGGTGTCGACGCTCAGGATCTGGCCGACCTCCTCCTCGCCGAAGCCTTCGAGGCAGGACAGGAGGAAAGCCTGACGGGGAAGCGGCGTGATCTGTCCAAGGCGGACTTCCGCCGGCAGGTCGCGCTGGATCTGCTCGCTGCGTCCGTTCACTGACAGGGAATTCCAGATTCGGGTGAAGACCTGGAAGAGCTCGACCTTCACGTTTCCGGAAGGACCGATGGTCTCCGGCTCGCTGACGAGGGTTTCCAGGGTGGCGGCCACATAGGCGTCCCCAGCCATCTGGCTGCCTGTGAGAGCGCGTGCGTAGCGGCGGAGGTATGGTAAGTGCTGGACGACAAGCTGCGCTGTCGACATTCGCTTCCCCTTAACTGTGCTTTTGACTCGTTGTACCGACGGACCATTCAACGTGGCAAAGCTGCAAAAGTTCCATGGATGGAACCGCTCGCTGCAACCAGCGTTATTGCTCGAAAACTAATATATGGATATTGCCAAGGTTGGCTATCCCTCTGAAAGATATGGGATGGCAAGGGGACGAAGATGACGGTTGAAAAGGGGAACAAGCTTGCTCGGACTATTTTGGACACGTCTGTGAACGACAAGCTTGCAACCGATCCCAAACTCGACAGCGGCAGCCAGAAGCGCATCGGCGACCAGCTTCGCGCCATGTATGACGAACTCATGCAGCAGCCTGTCCCAGACCGCTTCAAGGAGCTCCTCGAACAATTGGACAAGAAGAACGGGGGAAAGGAGGGGTCTCAATGACCCCAGACCCCGAGCCGGAGTTACGGGAGGCACTTCTTGCGGCGGTCCCCAGCCTTCGCGCCTTCGCCATCTCGCTTTCCGGCCAGGTCGACAGGGCTGACGACCTCGTTCAGGACACTCTCCTCAGGGCCTTGGCCAATCTGCATCGGTTCGAGCCGGGAACGAACCTGAATGCGTGGCTCTTCACGATCCTGCGCAATCTCTTTCACTCCGAGTACCGCAAGCGCCGCCGGGAGGTCGAGGATCCGGACGGTTCCTATGCCGGGCGCCTGAAGGTGCAGCCGGAACAGGGCTCCCACCTGGACTTCGAGGATTTTCGCAGCGCGCTCGCCAAGCTCCCGGCCGACCAGCGCGAGGCGCTCCTCCTGGTCGGGGCCTCGGGCTTCTCCTACGAGGAGGCCGCGCATATCTGCGGCTGCGCGGTCGGCACCATCAAGAGCCGCGTGAACCGCGCCCGCTTTCGCCTCGCCTCCCTGCTGAACGTGGAAGACATCGAGGATCTGGGCCCCGACAGCATGACGCGGGCCGCCCTTCAGGGTTGAGCACCTTCCCTTTTCCTGCCTCCCCCTCTTCTGCCTTCCCTATCGTCAGATACCGATCGTCGATGGCTCGAACGAAAACGCCGCCCTTGCGGGGCGGCGTTCATGTCACGGATGCCGTTTCGGCATCACATGGGGCTTCGTCCGCGCAGCAGGCCGATCACGGCCGAGATGGCGAAAAGGACGATCGCAACGAAGAAGATCAGCTTCGCGATTTCGACCGCCGTACCGGCGATGCCACCGAAGCCGAACAGAGCTGCGACCAGGGCGATGATGAGAAAAGTGACTGCCCAACCGAGCATGGTGTTACCTCGCTGAAATTACAATCGGCTCGAGGCCGACGATGTCAAAACAACGCCAAGCGCGACTGTAGGGTTCCACCATATGAGGAGTATCCACTGCGTTCATTAATCGTTCAAAAGTATTCCGGCAGGCTTTTATTCGCATGGAACCCGCCCCTTAGCCCATACGTTTTCCAGATCACTTGGGAGAGATGGTCAATGACTCGTTCAGTTGCCCTTCGTGCATTTTGTATCTTTGCCGTTGTTACTGCCTTTGCGGCGATTACCGGTATGGCCTCTCAGGTCGAAATTGCAGAAATTCTGTTCCTGATCGGTGGCTCGATTTCAGCCGTCATGCTTCTTTTCGCCGTGACGGCTCCGTCGCCCGGCCTCGTTCCGGTTCGCGTCCGTCGCAGACGCTGAGACAAGAGAAACTTCAATGCGGTTGAAGCGGGCGGCTCGGAAGAGCCGCCCTTTTCGCATCAGGCCTCCGTCGGATCGCCGCCGTTGGGATGCAGGACCGAACCGGTGATGTAGGAGGAATCCTCGCAGGCCAGGAACAGGAAGGATGGCGCCACCTCGTTCGGCTGGCCCGGCCGCTCCATGGGCGTGTTGGCGCCGAAGTGCTTCACCTTCTCGACCGGGAAGGTGGATGGAATGAGCGGCGTCCAGATCGGCCCCGGAGCCACGCCATTGACCCGGATGCCCTCGCTCGCGAGCTTCTGCGCCAGGGAACGCGTGAAGGCCACGATCGCCCCCTTGGTGGCGCTGTAGTCGAGAAGCTCGGAACTGCCGCGATAGGCGGTCACCGAGGTGGTGTTGATGATCGCGGATCCCTTCTTGAGATGCGGCATGGCCGCCTGCACCATGTAGAAATAGCCGAAGATGTTGGTACGGAAGGTGCGCTCGATCTGATCGGGCGTGATCTCGTCGATCTCCTTCTTGGGGTGCTGCTCGGCCGCGTTGTTGACCAGCACGTCGAGCTTGCCGAAGCGCTGGACGATCTGGTCGACGGCGGAGCGGCAGAAGCTCGGGTCGCCGACATCGCCGGCAATCGTCAGGCACGAGCGCCCTTCCCGCTCGATCAGGCGTTTCGTCTCCTGCGCATCCTCGCCCTCGTCCAGGTACACGACGCCGAGATCCGCGCCCTCGCGGGCGAAGAGCACCGCGGTTGCCCGGCCGATGCCGCTGTCGCCGCCCGTGATGAGAGCGACCTTTCCCTTCAACCGGCCGCTGCCGGGATAGCGGGGCTCGTAATCGGGCCGCGGATTCATCTCGGTTTCGTGACCGGGCTGCCGGTCCTGTACCTGCGGAGGCAAGGTCTGTTTCTTTTCGGAGCTCATGGCATCTCCCGTGCATAGAAGGAATGCGGAGCTTCGAGCGGCCGGGTTCGAGAAAGGCCATGCAAGACGAAGCCCGCGTTGAGGCTCAACGCGGGCTCCAAAAGCGTGTTCCGGAAAATGGAAACCTGCCTACTCGGCCGGTTGCGTACGCTCGGCCGTCCCGGGTGCCATCCGCAGGATGTGGTAGAGGATGATGGCGCCGAAGGTTGCCGTGCCGATGCCGTCCAGGGTGAAGCCCGCGACGTTCAGCTTGAAGTTGCCGGCTCCCAGGACCAAAGCGACGGCCACGGTGATGAGATTGCGCGGGTTCGAGAAATCGACCCGGTTCTCCACCCAGATCCGGCCTGCGGTCGCCGCGATGAGGCCGAACACCACGATCGACAGCCCGCCGAGCACCGGCCCGGGAATGGTGCCGATGAAGGCGCCGAACTTGGGCGACAATCCGAGGAGAAGCGCGAACCCGGCCGCGATGACGAAGACCAGCGTCGAGTAGATGCGGGTCACGGCCATCACGCCCATGTTCTCGGCATAGGTCGTCATGCCCGTGCCGCCAGCGGAGCCGGACAGCATGGTGGCCAGGCCGTCACCCATGAAGGCGCGGCCGAGATAGGGATCGAGGTTGCGGCCCGTCATGGCGCCGATGGCCTTGATGTGACCGAGGTTCTCCGCCACCAGGATGATCGCCACGGGGGCGATCAGGCTGATCGCTCGCGCGTCGAAGACCGGGCTCTGGAAGGAAGGCAGGCCGAACCACGCCGCCTCGCCGATCTTGGTGAAGTCGATGGGTTGCCCGAGTCCCAGGACATTGGCGCAGATGTAATAGATCAGGTAGCCGGCCGCGCCGCCGATCAGCACGGGCAGGCGGCGGAGCGTTCCCGGCGCATAGACGGCCACGAAGCCGACCGCCACGACGGTGGCGAGCGCAATCCAGCGGGCGAAATCGGTGCCGGCCTGATTGTCAGGCGTGACGCCGGAGGCGCTGTTGATCGCGATGGGCGCGAGCACGAGCCCGATGGCGGCCACGATGGCGCCCGTGACCACCGGCGGCATCAGCCGCTCGATCCAGCGGTGTCCCGCCATCTGCACCACGACGCCGATCAGGAAATACAGCGCACCCGCCGCGATGATGCCGCCGAGCGCCAGCGGGATGTTCGGGTTGGGGCTGCCGACGCTCGCGCCGGTCGCGACGAGGACCGGCCCGATGAAGGCGAAGCTCGAGCCGAGATAGCTCGGCACCCGGCCGCCGACCACGAAGAAGAAGATGATAGTGGCGAGGCCCGAGAACAGGATCGAAACGTTCGGATCGAAACCCATCAGGATCGGCGCGAGCACGGTCGCGCCGAACATGGCGACCACGTGCTGCAGGCCGACGACGACCATCTGGCCCATCGGCAGCCGCTCGTCCGGCATGATGACGCCTTCGGTCTTCAGGCTCCATCGTGGCAAGAAACCGTCTGTCATGAATATTCCCCCAAGCGATGACTTATCGACCCGCACCGTAGACCCGCGGTCACCGGAATGGCTAGGTGGGGTAAGGACTTATTAACTGCCAGGAAAGCCCGGATTCTGGACAAGCGCCCATTCGGGAGCCACATCTGGACGATCACGACCGATGAGGATGACGATGCGAAAGGACCACGACGTGCCCGCAGGCACGGTGCACAGCCTCTGGCTCGACAGCCGCAGCCTCGAAGGAAACCTTCTCGGCGACCCGTCGCGCCGCCGGATCGATGTGTACGTGCCCGCGGGCCATGACGGCCGCGGCCTGCCCCTCCTGGTCGACCTCGTCGGGTACACGGCGGGCGGCCCCGCTCACACCAACTGGAAGAACTACGGCGAGAACGTGCCGGAACGCCTCGACCGCCTGATCGGCACGGGCGCCATGCCGCCGGTCGTGGCGGCCTTCCCGGATTGCTTCACGCGCCTTGGCGGCAACCAATACGTGGACAGCGCAGCCATGGGGCCGTGGGAGACGTTCCTCATCCGCGAGATGCTGCCTTTCGTCGAGAACCATTTCGGCTGCGGCGGGGACGGGCGCCGAGGCGTGTTCGGCAAGAGCTCGGGCGGCTACGGCGCGATGGTCCATGCCCTGCGGCATGGCGGCTCGGTCTGGTCGGCGGCGGCCTCTCACTCCGGCGACGTGGGCTTCGAGTACCTCTACCATCTCGGCGAGTTCGCCGGGGCGCTGCGCCACCTCGCCGGCCACGACATGTCGATCGAGGCCTTCCTGACCAGGTTCGAGGCCGGCCCCAAGGCGAAGGACAAGGACTGGCATGTGCTGATGCTGCTCGCCCAGGCGGCGAGCTTCGACCCCGATCCGAGCCAGTTCCGTGGCATCCGCCTGCCGGTGGACCTTCGGACCTGCGAGATCATCGAGGAGCGCTGGGACAACTGGCTGCGCTGGGACCCTCTGCGCATGGTCGATCGGGCCGAGTATCAGGCGAATCTGCGCAAGCTGAAGGCCTTCTTCATCGATTGCGGCGACATCGACCAGTACAACATGGTCTACGGTTCGCGGATCATGCACCGGAAGCTCGAGGCCGCCGGCATTCCCCACACCTACGAGGAATTCCACGACGACCATTCCTCGGTCGATTACCGCATGGACATCAGCCTCCCGCTCCTGGCGAAGGCGCTTTCCTGAGGGGCCGCGTTACGCCCCGCCCGGCTCGTCCTCGGTCGGCAGTTCGCAGTGGTTGTGGATATGGGTCGCAGCAATGGCCGCATGGCCCATGCCGACCACGATCTGGTCGAGGCCGCGGACGATGTCGCCGGCGGCATAGAGGCCTTTGACGCTGGTCTGGCAATGGCTGTCGACGATGAGGCTGCCTGAGGGATCGTGCTCGGCGCCGAGCGAGATCGCGAGGTCCGAGCGATATTTGAGTCCGAGCGCCGAATAGAGCACATCGAAGCGGTGCTCCTTGCCGCCCATGTGAATCGCCGAGATCCGGTCGCCCTCCATGTCGAGCGTCTCGACAGGAGCTTCCACGATCTTGATGTCGTGCTCCTCGAGCCGCGCGCGCTGCTCCGGACCCAGCTCCAGAGGCTGACCCAAGGTGAGCAGGGTCACGTCGCGGGAATAGGTACGGGCGATGAAGACCGCCTCCCCTATTCCGTGGGAGCCATAGGCGATGACCGCGATCTTCCGATCCCGGGACTCGTAGCCGTCGCAGATCGGGCAATAGCGAACGAGTCCCCGCTGGATCGCATTGGGCACGTCCGGAAGATCGGGCTCGATATCGACGGAGCCCGTGGCCAGCACCACGCGACGGGCCGCGATCTGGGTCATGCCGCCGTCGTTGTCTTCGACGACCCCGATGAAGCGGTCCGGCTGCTTGCGCAGGCCCGTGACCCGCCCGGCCTGGATCGCAGCCCCGTACTGCTCGAGATTGGCCCGGGCCCGGGCCAGGATGTCGTTGCCGGAGATGCCCTCGGCGAAGACCGGGATGTTGTGGCTGGTGGGGATCCAGGCCGCCCGCGGCGTGCCGCTGTCGACCACCAGGAAACGGCGCTTGAAGCGGGCGAGGTACAAGGCCGTCGTCAGACCCGCCGGCCCTCCCCCGACCACCAGGCAATCCAGAATATCCCCGTTCGACCCCATGCCCGCCCGATCCTCCCGCTGGCTTCACAGGAGGCACAACACGCGAGGGAGGGAAAAGATCGCACCGGCTGGCTCGTCCGGCTCACTCGTCGCCTTCGATGGAGGTGCCGCCGTCCCCTCCGGCCCGAACTTCAATGAGCTCCAGGGGATCGGGCCCCGGATTGGCGAGGCGGTGCGCAACCCCGGCTGGAATGTGGAACGCCTCGGTCTCCCTCAGGAACGAGACCCTTTCGTCGGCGGCCACCTCCGCGACCCCGTGCAGCACAACCCAATGCCCCGCATGCGGGTTCTTTCGCAGCGAAAGCTGTCCGCCAGGCTTGACCACGATGCGCCTGACCTGGGAGCCAGGGCCCCGATCGATCCGCTGGAACCAGCCCCACGGGCGATCGGTGCGGTCGTGCTCGCTGGCTTCGGGGTGCCGCCGGGCCCGGAGCGACATCACCAGGTCCCTCACGAGATCCGAGCGCTTGCGCGAAGCGACGAGCACGGCATCGCGCTTGGCGACCACCACGACATCGTCCAGGCCGACCACGGTTGCGAGAATGCCGTCGCCATGAACGAGGCTGTTGCGCGCCTCCTTAACCACCGCGTTGCCGCGCAGGCAATTGCCGGCCTCATCCCGCGGCGATGCCTCCCACAGGGTTTCCCATGTTCCGATATCGGACCAGGCGAAGGACGCCGGCACGACGCCTGCCTGCTCCGTTCGCTCCATCACGGCGTAATCGATGGAAATCCTGGGAGCGAGCCTGAAGGATTCCTCGTGAAGGCGGATGAAATCCGGGTCCGTCACCGCGTAATCGAGCGCGTCCCGCGCAGCCGCGAGGACGGCCGGCTCGAGGCGCCCCAGCTCCTCCAGCATCGCATCGGCCCGGAACACGAGATTGCCGCTGTTCCAGAGGAAGCCCTGCTCGACATAATGCCGCGCGGCTTGCGCATCGGGCTTTTCGACGAAGCGGTCGACCTTGAAGGCGCCCGTGCCCTCGATGGGCTTGCCGGGACGGATATAGCCATAGCGCGTGACCGGGTGGTCCGGGGCCATCCCCAGGGTCATGATGTACCCGTGGCGAGCCGCCTCGGCGGCCGCTTCGCATGACGCAACGAAAGAATCCACATCGTCAATGACATGGTCGGACGCAACGATGAGAACAATCGCCTCGGGGGCGCGACGGGCCGCGTAACAGGCGGCAACCGCAACGGCTGTAGCGGAATCCCGCTGGACAGGCTCGAGGATAATGTCCGCCACGGCCCCGACCTGCGCCAGCTGCTCCGCGGCGATGAACCGGGCGGCGCTGCTCAGGATGACGGCCGGGCGCGAGAACACATCGGAGGCCGTGACGCGAAGCGCTGCCATCTGGAATGTCGAGCGAGGTCCCAGAAGATCGACGAACTGCTTTGGCCGGCTGGCCCGCGAGGCGGGCCAAAGACGCGTTCCAGAGCCGCCGCAGAGGATGATGGGGCAAATCCGGGAGATGCCGTGGCTCATGGGAGGCCTTCTAGATCCTGAACCTCATCCTAGAGTAGCAACATTGTCTCATCAATATGTCTTCTAAGGGCGCACGAACATAGGCATCCGCTCGCAAGGCAAGGGGAAACCGGCCATACCTGAGGGGCGCCCGACATCGACGACGGAACGCGTCCGTCACAGGAGGCCTGCTCCCGGCCTCGTCCAAGGCCGGCTCCCTTTGCTTATCATCGCAACGGCTATATAGGTTCGGGCTCTGGCCCAACCTCCATTCACATGTGGCGACCGGTAATCGGGATCTGATCCTCACAGATGAGCATTGCACAGAGCCTCAAGCATATCCTTCCGGCCGAGGCACGAAATCGCATCAAGCGGAAGTTCCCTGAGCCGGTCAAGAAACTCGCCATCGGGCTGGATTCGATTCCCCTGGTCCTGAACGGCCAGGCCTGGGAGAGATTTCAGCAGCCCAATCCCAACCGGGAGCCACACCCCCTGTTCTCCAAGATCTGGTCGGGGTTCGGCGAACGGGCCGCGCGCGAGCTCGAGCTTTCCAAGCCCCTGGCCCAGCGCGACCGAGGCACTCTGGCCGCAACGGCATGGTCCCTCGCGAAGTGGTATGCCTACAATGGGAATTACGGCGCCACGCTCGAAAATCTGGTCCTCATGACGACGGCTTTCCCCCGGATGCGGCGGAATGTCTACACGCAGCTCATGATGGTCGAATGCCTGCTCCGCCTCGACCGTCCGGACGAGGCTCAAGCGTGGCTGCAATGGGCCTCGAAACACACCAGAATGCGGGCAGAGTTCTATTTCTCGGCCGCGAACATCTGCCATGCCCTGGCTCAGCGGGCGGGTTCCGTTACGTCCGCCGATGGCGAGCGCCTGGCCTGGCTGAACAGGGTCTACGAGGAAAACGGGTTCTCGAAACTCAGCCTGCTGAACGGAAATGCGCCGCTGAGCCTCGATAACATCACCGTCGTCGATCCACGTCCTACCGAAGCATCGGCGAAGCTCAGCGTCCTCATCCCTGCCTACAATTGCGCCGAGACGCTGCCGATCGCGCTGAACAGCGTTCTTAACCAGACATGGCGCAACCTGGAGGTTCTGGTTGTCGACGACCAAAGCCAGGATGAGACCTGGCAGGTCATCCGGCGCTTTGCCGAACGCGACAGCCGTGTCATTCCGCTACGGCATGAACAAAATGGCGGCGCATACGCGGCGAGAAACACGGCGCTTGCCCGCGCGACAGGAGACTTCGTCACCGTTCACGATGCGGATGACTGGTCGCATCCGGAAAAGTTCGCCGCCCAGATGCTCCATGCCGTTTCTCATCCCGAGGGCATCAGCACGACGATCGGCGTTCGCGTCTCGATGGATCTCCGGTTCGACGTCAAGGCCAACATGGCCGGAATGCTGATGGAGAACACTTCGTCCCTGCTGGTCAGGAGGCAGATCCTGGTCGATCTCGGCGGCTGGGATGCGACCCGGCTCGGGGCCGACTCGGAACTGTACGAGCGCATCAGGGCCCGGCATAACCTCCTGCCCAACAAGCTCTTCCCCGCGACGCCCCTGACCCTCATCCTGTTCAGCGGATCCTCGCTCACCCAGACCAAGGCCGCCGGGATCGCGACCGTCAATTATGGAGCGCGGCGCCAGTACAAGGAGGCCTATCGCTTCTGGCATGCCACCGAGATGGCAAAGCCCGAGCCCGACCTGCGCATGACACCCGGCCGGCGCTTTCCCGCTCCCCGCATCATCCTAGGACATCGAGAGCCGATTCAGGACATCGACGTCGTCATTGTCGGGAACTTTGCCGATGCCGCCCGGCCGTTCGAGCAGGACGTCGCCCGCTGGCGGAATCTGGCCGATGCAGGCCTGAAGCTCGGCCTCGTTCACTGGCCCACCTTCAGACGCGCCGAGGCCAACATCGCCACCCCGGTCCGCTCTGCCATCGCGGCAGGCCTCATTGAGAATGTCGTTCCGGGGGAGAGCGCAGCTTGCAGGCTCGCCGTTCTCCTGGACGCGAACCTTCTCGATGATCCTCCTTCGCCGCTACCGGCCATCGCTGCCCAACGCCTGTACGTCGGCGGCGGAGCCGGTCTCTCCGCATCCCAGGAGAAGACTGCGACGAGCCAGTTCGGCTGCGCCCCCCTGCTTTTCGGAGAGGACTACCTGGCGCCTGTCCTGGATTGCCTCAAGCCCGTTACGCCGGAAGCGCCTCTCGCATAGAAAGGATTTTGCGAGCGGCGGATCACCCAAGGGTCGAACGCAGGCTTTCCGGGATCGGGAACGGGCGCGTCTCGAGCGGAAAAGGCATGTAGAGCTTTTCCGTCGTCTCGTGCCAAAGACCGAACGCGCGGCGATAGGCGCTGCGTGCGGGGCTGAACAGCCCCATCTCGCTGTCGATCGCGAAGGCACCGCCGCCCGAGAGCGTCGCTTCGGACCAGTGGACGAAGGACAGCAGCTTGTCGATCTTCAGGATGCTGTGCCGACCGAAGGCCCGCTCCATCCTCAGGTGGAACTCCCCATCGCCTGCCGCCCGCACGGAATCATACCAGCCGATCTTATCGATCACGGGACTGCGCCTGAACATCAAGGATGAGGCGTCCGGCCGGAGATAGCCGTTCAACGCCCTGAATCCCCGCTCACGGGAACAGCGAATGTGCTCGACCCACGTTGCGATGGCCGCCCGGTTCCTTTGCAGCTCGGCGACGGCCGTCGCGATCTTTTGCGGGTGCGCCCAATCGTCCGCGTCCTGATTGGTGACGAACTCCCCTGTTGCGGCAGCCAGCGCCGTGTTCCGGGCGACGAAGGCTCCCGCATTCCGCTCCAGGCCGATCAAGCGGAAGCGCGGATCGGCGTCGCAGAATCGGGCAGCAATCAGAGCCGTCTCGTCGTCGCTGCTGTCATCGACGACGAGGACCTCGAAATCCCGATAGGTTTGGTTGCGCAACGATTCCAGGGCGTAGGAAAGGGTCTGCGCGCTGTTGTAGGCGGGCATCAGGATCGAGACCAGCGGCCCTCGCACCGATCCTGCCCCGACGGACGATGCGGCGAGGTTGTCGCAGGAGAACGGCGCATTCGCATCTTTCAGGGAAACGGGGTCGAGCGCCTGCCTAGCAAGGACGGCATTGATACCCGCCAGCTGGAGGTCATAGCGGCCGTTCCCGAAATGAATCTGCGCATCGAGAATTTCGATCTTGGATCTGTTCCTGTCGCTGCGGGCTTCCCGCCTGAGCGCGGCCTCGAGATCAAGAGATTCGGCACTCCTGCGCTCTGTCCTAAGGTAATGAGCGCACTTCAGGAGGATGTCGAAATGACCTGCTGCGAGCGAGGGGCCGTGATCCAGGATGCGCCTCAGCGCCTCCTTGCCGGCCGCCGAGCCCGAGGCCTGGGCAAACAGGTACACTTTTGCCAGAAACGCGGATGCCGCCTCGCTGTCAGGATCCTGCAGGACGCCCTCGATGATCCCCCTCACCGCATCGGAGCGCTTCAGATTGGCCGCGGCCAGGAGATAAAGGTACCGGCAATCGAAGTCCTTCCGGGCCTCTTCAGGCATCGCCTCATAGGTCTCCGCGAGTTCGTCGAACCGATGCGCCGCGAGCAGCGCATTGAGCAGAGCTCTCCATATCCGCACGGTCTTCGGCTCGGCTCCTGCCAGGCACTCGGCGGCCTGGTTGAAGTTGCCCTCTTCGAGAAGGGTTCCGGCCCGCCCCAGGACTGCCGTCCGGCTGTCCGGCGAGATCGCCCTCAACCGAAAGACCGCCCTCCTGAGGAGGTTGTTCTGCTTGAGGCGAACGATTGCTCGCCGGATGAGATGTTTCATCGGGGAATGGTCAGCCTGCTGCATGTAGGGCGCGAGACTTATCATCCGGGCAGATAACGGGGCAAGCCGCCGCCCTCCGGCCCCTCCCGCCATTCCCCGGGCAGCGGCGCCCGATCCTTCATTGACTTTGGGGTATTTCTGTTACACGCCCTTGAAGCGAGATGGGCCGGGCAGCCTTGGCATTAGATTACATGGGAACGATGAGAGCTCTTCTGAAGTCCGCGCTGTTCAGGATCCCCCGGCCAGTGAGGCGGGGGATGAAGGCCTTGATGCCGGACAGGCTCTCGCGGGCGATTGCGGTCTCACCCTGCTAATTTTATTGGTCACAAGGCTTTAGAGGGCTTGACAGCAGACGCCTCAACCAATGGTAGTGAATATGAGCAAATCTGACGCGAGCGATGTATCCCCTCTTGGAGCGGAGTCTCATCTCGCCATAGCCTCTACTCACTGGACCCAATGTATATCGCCAGTATCCTTCTGGCCTTGCTCGCATCTGATCGGATCAGCTTGGCTTGAGCACGGCCCGTTCGCATTTTGGTTGATCGAGGCACTCAAACCGAAAACATTTGTTGAACTTGGTACTCAGGATGGGTTCTCGTATCTCGCCTTCTGCCAAGCTGTGCACCGCCTTGGCTACAACACAGCTTCCTATGCTGTCGGCGCTTGGCCATACGTGGAGAATGCAGGCACCTCCAGCGAAGACGATTTAGCTCGCTTAGATGCATTTAACAATCAGAACTATGCAGGTTTCTCACAATTGTTACGCCAGCAGTTTGACGAGGCTCTGCCGCGTTTTGCTGACGGCAGCATCGACTTACTCCATATTGATGGGCATTATACCTACGAAGAACTGCAAAACACGTTCAAGAATTGGCAACCGAAGCTTTCCTCGCGAGGCGTAGTCCTTATTCATAACATCAATGGCCATGACGATGATTCTGGTGCCTGGCGTCTTTGGTCTGAATTAAAGACCAGATTTCCGTCGTTTGAATTCCTTCACAGTGGCGGGTTGGGTGTACTCGGGGTTGGAATGGAAGTCCCGGTTCCTCTCCAATCCTTACTCACCCTCCGTGACGGTGACGTCGACATTATTCGTGCGACCTATGGCAGGCTGGGAGACGCCGTGAAAGGAGCATTCGAACTTGAACAGACTAAGGGAGATCTCGTAGACGCTGTAACTGAACAACGCAGGCTGCGCGCTAGCTTTGTTGAGCAAAAGCGTCAACACGCTGCTGAGATTGCAACTCAAGAAAAGGCGCTTCAAGAGCTTAGTCGCATTGCTGCGAGCATTCCTAAACCTCTACGCATGTTGATTCAGCGTAGCGTCAGAGCGGTTTGGTGGCTCCTCACACCTCACCGGATGCCGATGCGCCTCTCAGCGTTGCGGTCACGCATTAAAGTTGGGGCCATCGCGAATGGGAAAGGCGCTCGCTTTATTCCCGGCAAAATAATCTCTTCCACATTTCGGTATCCAAAGCAGCAAGCTTCCGAACAGCGCACAGAAATCGGATGGGAGACTACCGAGATCCGCCCCAATAAGACTACGCCAATCCGATTAGGGATACTGACTGCAGATGTGCAGGACTTCACACTCGTGATCACAGGCTGGGTGCTCCATGAGCAATATCCAGGCCTCCCTCTCCAACTCGCGCTTGAACTCTCTGAATCGGCGGATGTACTGAAAGCCTTCTTCGCACATAAGCCACCCGAAGACCTCGCATGTGGTCTTCCAGACTCGGCTCTGTACTTCAGCATCTCTCATGAAATTCCTGAAAGCCTGTTCGAGCGCGATGTCCGAATCCGGGCCCTGGACGATGATGTTGTCTTTGAAGGCCTACTCATAAACTGGGGTAAAAGCCCCTCCCATCAGCGCAATGAGATCTCTCCCCCAGACGCGAATGTGAGCGCGAGTGCGATCGACCTTATTGTTGGCCAGGTCGAGAAGGCGGGAACCAATCGTATCAGCGGATGGGCTTCAAATAAAACCAACATTCGGAGCGCTCCCGTAGAGTTAATTTTGACCATCGACGGTGCCCCTTATGCTCGTACGAAATCCGCGCGAGTGCGTGACGACCTTCAAAAAGTTGAAGGCAAAGACGACATTGTTGGCTTCGAGTTTCCTCTCGCTTCAAATGTCATTGCCGGCGGAAGAATCAGGGCAAGCGTGGAACCCTCAATCGGGAAGCCAGCGATTGCTCAAAATGTTCGCGTGATCAAACCATCAGGACATCACATTGAATCAAGGCTTCCTCCGGAGCTTTATCTCTTCGATGTACGTTCCAGGATGCGGCGGGGTCAAAACGTATCAGTCATCATTCTGAACCGTAACGGAGCCGACGTTCTGAAAGATTTATTTGATTCAGCACGGCGATCCGGCGATCTTGAGCATTTCGAGTGGATCGTCGTTGACCATCATTCGACTGATAATTCTGCTGATATTTGCGCCAACGTGAAGAACAGCGGCATCGACATTCAATTCTTTGACCGAAAAGGGAATTTCAGCTTTAGCGAATCAAATAATTTCGGATCGAAGAAGGCAACCGGCGACATCTTAATATTTGCCAATAATGATCTGCTTTTTCGACATCCGATGCGCGAGCGCATTCTAGAAGCTCTCGAAGATGATCGGGTTGGCATCATTGGAGCTAAGCTCCTTGATCCCGTCGAGGCGCCAGGCTGGGACACTCGACTTCCCGTGCAGCACCTTGGAGTGTTCGTCCAACCAAGGACGGAGAACGGGTGTTTGCGGCCATACGAGTCACGCCTGACGGGAGAAACACCAGTCCTCCCTAGTGCCCGGCAGATGCGGCCAGCCGTCACGGCTGCATTCATTGCGATGCGGCGGAGCGATTTTGAAGCTGTTGGCGGCTTCGATGAGGCTTACTCATACGGGCTCGAGGACGTCGACCTCAGCTTCAAGGTCAAAAAGCAGCTGGAGAAAGAAGTACTTTGTGATCAAGGCCTGGAGATCATTCATCAATACGGCTATAGCCGCAGCAAGGATGATAGCGCTGCGATAAGGCGCCGCAATAATAATCATCACTTTAACCGCACATGGTCCCAATGGCTTCGGCGCAACGTTCGCCGGGACATGTTGTCTCGTCCCGGCTATTGGACCGGCGCTCGCCCAACCGTTGGGTTTATTGTGACCGATACGCTGCACAGCGATGACTTTCTGGTTGCGCTCGAACTGGGACGCGCGCTTCAAACGATGATGCCCGTCCACCTCCGGTATCTGGAGGCGAAAGATTGGTACAGCTTAGGTGGAATTGATATCCTGATCGCGATGGTAAGTGGGTTCGATCTTACCAAAGTGAAAGTGATCAATCCCTTTGCAACGACTGTAAACTGGGCACAGCAGTGGGACGACCGCTGGGTTGAGGCTCCCTCGGTTCAGCCATATCACCATGTTTGGGCTCTATCTGAGCGCGCTGCGGATTGCCTACGACGGCACAACGGACGCGAAGTCGAGATACTACCCCTTGCCAGCAATACCAGTCTCTTTTCCACTGGCCGAGCGCGCCCAGATTTTACTTGCGACTACTGCTTTATAGGCAACAATAGTGGTGTCCCGCGCACCATCCAATTTGACCTTGATCCTTTTTCGATCAAGGGCCTAGGGAAGGTATTTGGGGCGAATTGGGAAGGGACGTCGCTCGCTTCAATCAGCACAACACGTGTCGATTATGAGCAATATCCCGATGTCTACGCATCTGCCAAAATCGTCATCCAAGATGCGCAGTATAGTGAGAAGACATGGGGCGGCTGCAGCAGAGGAATTTTTGACGCGATTTCTGCGGGCTGTCTCGTTGTTACCAACGGCATCGCGGGCGTCCGTGAATTGTTTGGCGATTTAGTGCCAACCTATCATGATCGCCAATCGCTGACAGATACACTCAACTACTGGCTCAGTCACGAAGAAGAGAGGAAGCAGCGCATTGCGGAGCTCCGCCGAGTGGTTGAGGCAAAGCACACCTATGAGCACCGGGCCATGAAGGTCTTAGACCTTCTCTCGACTTCCGCTGGCTCCATTAGGGTAGCGATCAAGTGTCCGGCTCCGTTAGCTGGTGGGAGAGATTGGGGCGATTATCATTTCGCTCAAAGTCTCGCAGGCGCTCTCCGCCGCGTTGGATGTGTGGTCCGGGTTGACATGCGAGAGGATTGGGAATGCGCCTTGTCCGACACGGATGAAGTCGCAATCGTGTTACGAGGCATAAAGGATCTGAAACCAAAGCCGCATCAGAAGAATATTCTATGGCTCATAAGCCACCCAGAGGATGTTTCGACACAGGAAATAAACAAATACGATCACGTATATGTCGCGTCTGCCCTTCATGCCGAGATCCTCAGGAAGCAATGTAAAGTGCCGGTGGAGTATATGCCGCAATGCACTGACATTACTCGATTTAAGTTCGATCCGACATTCGTCAACAATCCCAAAGATCGTGTCGTGTTCGTTGGGAACTCACGCGGCATCCTCCGCGACACAGTACGTTGGGCTATCGAGCATAGTTTGAACATTCATATTTATGGAAGTGGATGGAAGCGGTTTATTGCGGATAACCGTCTCAAGGGCCAAAAAGTACCGAACTCGGTTTTGGGTGAGTTTTATGCATCGAGCCGACTGGTGCTGTGCGATCATTGGGAGGACATGCGCCGTCTCGGATATATATCAAACCGCGTCTTTGATGTCCTGGCAGCAGGTGGAAATTTAGCAGTCGACCCCGTTGAAGGTTTGTCCGACCTACTGCCAAAAGAAGCATACAAAGTGTTCGGGAGCGGTAAGGAATTGGCGTCACTAGTAAACAGCTCAGAAGAAGTGAACTTAGAGTGCCGTGCGAAAGTCGCAGCCTATATCGCCGCAAATCACTCCTTTGACGCCCGTGCAGCGACAATCATTCGCAAGTTGCGGGAATGGGGCTTCTGATTAGCGCCGCTTTATACCACGTCCTCGTGGGGACTACTCGTCGCTGCCTTAGGGCGCCTGAGTTGTGTTTCAACAGCAATTGGGTGGCACTGTCTTTTGCAAGGTTGCTCCGTGGGCCTGGAGGAGATCATGCAGGCTGTGGCGACGGGGCTCATGAGGCGCTGCTGCTCGACCAAGCGGTTTAGCGCATCGTGCGAAAAAGTGGACTCGGTTTTCCGCCCCGAACGATGCGCTCATCCATAAAGAGAGCATCGGATTGGATCCCAAAAGTGCAAATCCACTCTTGGGTCCGATGCTCTAGGCTGGCTAGCTCATCTCGAGGAAGCTGAAGGTGGCGCCCAACATCACCCTGGTGTCGTTGCCGGCAAAGGCGCCTGAGCTGAACCCGGTGGAGAACGCCTGGTGGTTCATGCGTGAGAACTGGATGTCGAACCAGGTGTTCACGTCCTAAAAGGACATTCTCGACCACTGCTGTGCGACTTGGAACAAGCTCACCGACCGGCCTCGGCTCATCATGTCCATTGGCCTACGCGACTGCGCTCACCAATGCTGATCAGTGAGTTTTGGTATAAGCCATGCTCGGAAGTCCTTTTCGGCCATCATGCAACCTCACATGGCCAATCGGAAATTTGTTGACAGAGGACCAAGACGCGCGAAACGTTTTGCAAGCATAAACCCGCTGATGGGCGAGTGGTTGGGGCCGGAGGGCGGCAAGTCCAGATGCTTACCGACGTCTCCTTAGAGCCCAACTCTGTGGCGGAGCCACCTCGCAGCACGCCCAACTCCCCTTACCGGCCGGGACAATTTCCAGGACCACGAGGCCCGCAATGCTGCCTCGCGCGTTTCGCCCGCCTTCACGCGGGCGCGTGACTTTTGCAATCGAGCTTCGCATGCCCGAAGCAAGGCAGCCATTTGATCTAATCTCTCCTGAGCCTCGCCTGGCTGAGCACGGTGCCCCATGATGAGAACCCGGGCGCGGTCAATCTCGGCGCGCAAACTATTCGAATCGCTGCGAACCACAGCGAGTTGCCGTCCGAGTTCCTGGGTCTGAGCATCATAATCCGCGATCGTTTTTCGCGCGCGGTCAAGTTCATAGCGGGCATCCGACGCAAGACTGATGAAGCGTCCAACGGTCAAATCGACCGGTCTAGCGCAAATTTGCCCCACAATGGTTATATGCCGAATTGGCTCCGGAAACTGCAAGCAGATGCGCGAGTCTCCGGTGACGAGGGTAGCCGAAAGAACCCCGGAGAAGGTGTTGATTTCAACAGGACCGTCTTCAATAACGAGGGAGAATTCGTCCGGGTGCAAACGTCGACCGTTTTCAGCCTCAGCAGTCACGCAACTGAGTACGAGTTCGCAAGCGAAGCGCTCGATGGGCTGGAAGGCGACGAAGCGAACCTTTTGTCCCGGCTCAAACTCCATATCAATGCGAAAGGGACCGCTGCTGATCGGATCGCACCACGTGAAACGATCCGGCTCGAAAGTCTCCACACTGTCTGCCCAGAAAAGGCGCGGTCGCCAAGTTGGGACGAAGACCGAGCGAGCGCTCGCCTGAGAGAGCAACTCCAACATCGGGCGCTTTCCAGCGGAAACTCTTCGTCCGGTTTGCGCGGCCGCCCGTAGGGCAGGTAGCGCTCTGGCGGCAAAGGCCATTCTCGTGAAACGCTCTCGGCACAGGCTGGAGGCATTGTGAACACGAGCCGTGGCCCCCTCGGGGTCGAGGAGAATCAACTCGATCTTCGACGCAAGCTCGAAATGATCGCCAGGCTTGTACGAGAGGCCGTGGTCTTCGGTGAAGACCTCCACAATGCCCCCCTCCCGGGCATAGACGATGGGCCTGTCAAGTATGGATGCTTCAAACATCGTCCGTCCAAGCGCCTCATTCCGGGAGCAGGAGACGACAACGTCGGCTTGCGACATGATGCCGTAGACATCCGAACGGAAAGCATGAAATTCACAATGCTCGGTCAGACCGGCTTCATCAATGCGTCTCTGTAGCAGGTCCATGTAGCCTTGATCCGCAACATGACCAAGGAAGACCGCGTGAACATGAATGTCTTTCCGAGCGAGATGGGCAAGCGCCTCAACAAGGTCGAGCTGACCCTTTCCGGGCTGGATCGTGGCCGGCATGCAGATCATCGGCCTTCGGGGCGGGAACCAGTCGTCCTTCAGGTGACGGTTTTTTTGAATTCCTTCGATGTCGAATCCACTATAGATCACCTCGCCCTTGGGAAAAGCTCCTCCGAACAGATGCTCTGCCACCGCGGTTGAGATGCTAAAAGTCTTCTCGGACGTCGCTGCGAGTGCGCTCAGCGACGCTTCGAAACCGTACACAAAATCGAGTTGATGATCGGCAACGCCGAACTCGCGAGCGGATAGGACATGAGGCAAGCCACAGTGTTCGGCGATCGCCGCGCCCCAAGGTGAAACCACCGATTGGGTAACCACAATGTTTGAACCGGTGAAGGCCACCGAGTCGCACATCTGCTTGAACGAAGATTCAAGCAGGGCAAACGGAATCTCACCCTCAAATGACCTTTGAGCCTGGCGCGTCATCCACCAAAAGTCACTCATAACCGGTGGCGCGACGAGGATTCCGCACCCAGCACGCCGGGCCTCCTCACTCAATGGTCCCTCGTAAGGAACGACCAGGTTGCAGAGATTCCCAAGCCGGGTCAGTCCAGCCGCAAAATCCAGGAGTGATCGCCCTGCGCCGTCGAGGCCGCCAGTGTGCGATACTAGAGTGATCAGACAACTTTCCGTTTGTCGCAAGGCCACGACATTGAAATAATTCTTGCGATATCTGAGTAGGAAGGCCTCTACCGCCTCGACGGATCTCAGCGAGACGAAGCGGGTTTCTTCGTCGATCGCATAGAGAGAATATCCCTTTCCTTCAAACCATTCCGAGAGGACTTTGAAGTCGAGACCTGCCCGATCGAACATTTTGGGGTTTGCTTCGAAAAGGAAGCTGAAATTGTGCCCTGTTCCAAGAGCCCCCTCCAATCCCTTCAGAACCTGGAGTTCATGACCATCCGTATCGATCTTGATGAGAATCCTGCTTGTCGGAAGCTCCGAGATGATGCTTTCCAGGCTCACCGTCTTTACTGCTTGTGTTCCTTGGTTCCCGCTCGCCGGATGGTTATAGAAAGAGCAGTTATCGGAGGCCTGCGACAATTGAATATGCGCGTCCCCTTCCACGTCCGAGACGGCGGCATGAACAAGCTTCGTTCGTTTTCTATCGCTCTCCTTCAGAGCGATATTTCTTTGTAGGATAGCGAAGTTGCTTTCG
>JAEWKH010000050.1 GCA_023386155.1 Pseudomonadota bacterium | reverse complement strand
TGAGTGGACATAGTTTGCGCCCGATCCTCATGGCATCATTCGTGTGTCTCGTCATGGAGGATCACATGCCTGAGTCCGATGATATGGAGTGGCCACCTCCTCTTTGAAGCCAGTGCTGTGAGAGTGCTGGACGTCAGCGTCGCCCCTGGTGAACGCGAGAGCCTTCATCACCACCGCTGGCCGAGCATCATGGTTGTGCTGGCCCGGCCGAACTACCGGAACTTCGACGCTAGCGCATCGTGCGGGCCCGGAGGGCCGCGCCAGCGAAAAGTGGATCCGGTTTTCCGCGAAGAACGATGCGCCAGCCAAGAGAACGAGCATCGGACCTAAAAGTGGATTCCACTTTTAGGTCCGATGCTTTAACGGCAATGAAATCCCTCCATCCGGCGGAACGAGCGCTGAACTACCGCGCGCCCTGCGTCTGCCGCCGCAGCGGCTTCATGCGATCGAGGTTGCGGCTGACGCACCACACGGCTTTCGCGGCATCCGGGTAGAGTTCAAGACTCTCGCAACATAAGGACCGCCGAGGGCGGAACTTCGCCCTCGCGCGGTGAGCGAGACGAATTTCAGCGCCCTTTCAGCACCAGCGCCAAACTTGTCGTATTGCTTCCCCGCTGCGTCTCCCATGGCAGGGTCCCCAGCGGAAGGACCTGAATGGCCGGATCTTCCTTCTGAACCCGTGCGAGCGCCCGGAAAGGGCCGCCGATGGAATGCCCGTTCGCACGAATGGGCTTTCCGCCAGGATAGAAGTCGTGGAGAAGAACGGCGCCGTTTTTCTGAAGGATCGGCAGTGCCAAGCTGAGTTCCTCATAGACGGCCCACGCGTCATGATCGCCATCGAGAAAGATCAGATCGTAACGCTCCTGCGTCGTCTTCATGTAATCCTGGCTCAGGCCTCGATATAGCTCGATCTGCTCGGACAAGCCGAGCTCCTTCGCACATTCGGCAGGGCTTTTAGGAAGACCGACCGTCCGCCACGATCCTTGCTTGGGATCATTGACGTCGAAGATGTCGACCGTCGTCAGCGTTCCACCCTCCTGCAGCCTTCGCAGCGCGGCTGCGATGTAGATCGCCGACGTTCCGATATGGGTGCCGATCTCGAGCACGCGCCGGGGCCGCAGGGACATGACGAGAGAATAGATGGCACGTCGGTCGCCGGGATTGACGCCCATGTTGAGCTCTCCCTCCCGGTAGAGAGTGGAGATGGCCCTGTGATCCTCATCCCATGCCTTGGCGATTTCAGGATCGGAGAAGCCGCGGGAGAGGTCCACGGAGGAAAGCGACCGCAGGTTCCTCGTATCGAATGTTCGTACCGGGACTTTCTGGAGCCGGATCTTCCCTCTGAACTCGAAGTATTGGTGAGTAACCGACTCCGGCAGAACTGCCTTGACTGTTTGCTTCAACATGGTCTGAGTTCCCGAGCTGTCAGATTGTGCTCTCTCATTCGTCAGGGTGAGGAGATTCCCGCTAAAGCATCGGACCCATGAATGGACCTACTTCTGGGATCCGATCCGATGGTTCAGTCTTTGAAGAGCGCGGCTTTCCTCCGGATAACCGGGGCTACATTTCGCTTGCGTGACCCTACGGGTCGCTGGCGCGGCCCGTAGGGCCGGCACGATGCACTAAGGCAGGACTTGATCGCTGCATGTGGGTGCCTGAGGTCTCGTCGCGTGGGCGAGCCTGAGAAATGGAGCGGGTGGGACGGTGCTGCCCCGCCGCCGAGCAAGGTGGTTCCTCGTCGTCGCCTGCTTCACCCGCGATAGAAACAGTTTAGTCGGGCGCGGCCCCAGCGCCAGACGCCTTTCGGGGGTAGCTCCATCGGAAGGGGGCCATTTGCGCCTGGGTTTCGGGGGGCCACGATGCCGCCCCTGCCTTGCCGCAGACCTGCCCCGCCTCAACCCGGATGTTGTAAAGGCGGATCCAGTGTTGTAAAGGCACACGCGCGTCTTAAGTCGCGCGTTCCGCTGAGCCCGGAGCGCCTGCGCGAGGCGTTGGATCGATCCAGGCGACAGATTGAGCGGACCCAGGCGAAATACCGCCGGGAATGCCGAGTGTTCCTGCCCTCGATCGACGAGTTTCCCCCGCCGTGAATTCGCATCGACGCGGTCTTAGGCGGGCACCTTGCAGATGTCAGTCTCGATTAGATAAGTGGAAGTAGCGGATGAATGCTCCCGCGCCGAAAGTCTCGTTCGTATCCCTCGGCTGCCCGAAGGCGCTGGTCGATTCCGAGCGCATCATCACTCAGCTCCGCGCCCAGGGCTACCAGCTGACCAAGGAGCATGACGGGGCCGATGTGGTGATCGTCAACACCTGCGGCTTCCTGGACAGCGCCAAGGCCGAGTCCCTGGAGGCCATCGGCGAGGCCATGGCGGAGAACGGCAAGGTCATCGTCACCGGCTGCATGGGCGCCGAGCCCGAGCAGATCCGCGACCAATTCCCGAACGTCCTGGCGATCACGGGCCCGCAGGCCTACGAATCCGTCGTCTCGGCCGTGCACCAGGCCGTGCCGCCGGCCCACGACCCCTTCGTCGATCTTGTGCCGCCCCAGGGCGTGAAGCTGACGCCCCGTCACTACGCCTATCTGAAGATCTCGGAAGGCTGCAACAACCGCTGCTCCTTCTGCATCATCCCGAAGCTGCGCGGCGATCTCGTCAGCCGCCCCATCGCGGACGTGCTGAGAGAGGCCGAGAAGCTTGCCAGGGCCGGGGTCAAGGAACTCCTGGTGATTTCGCAGGACACGAGCGCCTACGGCCTGGACATCAAGTACCAGCCGAGCTTGTGGAAGGATCGTGAGGTCCGCACCCGGTTCTTCGAGCTCGCCAGGGAGCTGGGCGAGCTCGGCATGTGGGTGCGCATGCACTACGTCTACCCCTACCCGCATGTGGACGAGGTCATTCCCCTGATGGCGGAGGGCAAGATCCTCCCCTATCTCGATATCCCCTTCCAGCATGCCTCTCCGAGCGTGCTCAAGGCCATGCGTCGGCCCGGCAACCAGGAGAAGACCCTGGAGCGGATCCGCAAGTGGCGCGAAATCTGCCCGGATCTCGCCATCCGCTCGACCTTCATCGTCAGCTTCCCCGGCGAGACCGAGGAGGACGTGGATTTCCTCATGCAATGGCTGAAGGACGCCAGGATCGACCGGGCGGGCTGCTTCCAGTACGAGCCGGTCCAGGGCGCTCCCGCCAACGACATCGCCGGCGCCGTTCCGCCGGAGGTGAAGGAGGAGCGCTGGCACCGCTTCATGCAGACCCAGCAGAAGGTCAGCGCCAGGATCCTGAAGGCCAAGGTCGGCAAGACCCTTCCGGTCATCATCGACGAACAGGGCGCCACCGTCGCCACCGGCCGCACGAAATACGACGCCCCCGAGATCGACGGCGTCGTCTATGTGGCGTCGAAGAAGCCGCTGAATCCGGGCGAGATCGTCAACGTGACGATCGAGAGCTCGGACGAGTACGACCTGCACGGGACGGCGGTGTAAGCCCCGATTCACGCCGCCCTACGTCGTCATGGCCGGGCTTGTCCCGGCCAGGGCCGGGCATGACCGTACGTTTCAAGCGCCGGCGATCTGCCCGCTCCTGATCGTCCGAACACCGGCCGCTTCCAGATCCCGCCAAGCCTGCTCGAGCGATCCGTCCGTATCGATGGCCCGCGACGCGTCCTCGATCAGGTAGGTCTCGAATCCGGCCTCGGCCGCGTCGAGCGCCGTCCAGGCGACGCAGAAATCCAGGGCGAGCCCGGCGCAGAAGACCCGGCGGAAGCCGCGCTCCTTCAGGTAGCCTGCAAGCCCGGTCGAGGTTTGCCGGTCCGCCTCCTTGAAGCCGGAATAGCTGTCGATCCCCGCATTGTAGCCTTTGCGGATGACGAGCTGCGCGTGCGGAATATCGAGCTCGCGGGCGATCTCGGCGCCGGGCGTGCCCTGCACGCAATGGTCCGGCCAGAGCACCTGGGGACCGTAATGCAGCTCGGTCGTCTCGAAGGGCTGCCTGGCGGAATGGCTCGAGGCAAAGGAGGCATGGCCTTCCGGATGCCAGTCCTGCGTCAGCACCACATGCGGGAAGACCTTCGCGAGCCGGTTGATGGGCTCGATCACCGCGTCGCCGTCCGGCACCGCGAGGGCCCCGCCCGGCAGGAAGTCGTTCTGAACATCCACGACGATGAGGATGTCGGTCTCACCCGGCTCGATCGTCATCCGTTCGGCCATGCGCCATCTCCGAATACGTGATGATGAATAGAAAGATCGCAAGGAAAAGGGCAGCCGGTTCCCCGACTGCCCCCTTCGACGCGATATGCGACCGCTTATTGCGGGATCTTGTCGTCGATGCCCTTCACGTAGAAGTTCATGCCGAGAACCTGCTCGTCGGAGAGCGCGCCGTTGCCCTTGCACTCGATCTCCTTGCCGTCCTGACCGACGATCGGGCACTTGAAGGGGTTGAGCTGTCCGGACTTGATGGCGGCCTCGGTCTCCTCGGCCAGCTTCTTCACGTCGTCGGGCATGTTCTTGTACGGGGACATCACGACCATGTGGGCGTTGAGGCCACCCCAGGTGTCCTCGGACTTCCAGGTGCCGTCGAGAACCGCCTTGGCGCGGGCGACGTAGTAGTCGGACCAGTTGTCGACGATGGCGGTGAGCTGGGCTTTCGGGGCGAAGCGCTCCATGTCGGAAGCCTGGCCGAAGCCGAACTTGCCGCGCGCCTCGGCGGCCTGGATCGGCGCCGGGCTGTCCGTGTGCTGAGCCAGCATGTCCACGCCCTGGTCGAGCAGCGCCTTGGCGGCATCGCCTTCCTTCGCCGGGTCATACCAGGTGTTGGCGAACACGATCTTGATCTTGACGTCCGGGTTCACCGACTGGGCACCGAGATAGAACGCGTTGATGCCTGCGATCACTTCCGGGATCGGGAATGCGCCCACATAGCCGATGGTGTTCGACTTGGTCATCTTGCCGGCGATCTTGCCGATGATGTAGCGGCCTTCGTGGAACTTCGCCGCATAGGTCGAGAGGTTCGGGGCGCGCTTGAAGCCGGTGGCGTGCTCGAACTTGATGTTCGGGTACTTCTTGGCGACCTTCACGGTCGGCTCCATGAAGCCGAAGGAGGTCGTGAAGATCAGGTCATGGCCGGTACGGGCGAGCTGCTCAATGGCGCGCTCGGAATCGGCTTCCGGGACGCTCTCGACATAGGTGGTCGTCACCTTGCCCGGAAAGGCCTTCTCGATGGCCAGACGGCCCTGATCGTGCTGGTAGCTCCAGCCGTGGTCGCCGATCGGCCCCACATAGATAAAGCCGACCTTGATCTTGTCCTTCGCCTGGGCGAATGCTCCTGTCGCCGACAGCGCCAGGACCGTCGCCCCCGCCACGGCCCCAAAGACTTTCCCTGAAAACATGCTCGTTCCCTCGAGGTTGGATTTCAAACATTCCGTCGCAGGTCTGAAGGCTTCTGGCAAGAATTCCTCTGCCTGCACTTTGGTCAGATTAACACCTCTTTGCCTACCGGTCAGGCACGAACGGGGTACCCAGGGAACCGGGCGCTCCGATGGCCCTGCCGTGGCGCAGGGACAGGAGCAGCAGCGCGATGATCGTCGCGAGATACGGCACCGCCGAGAGCAGCTGGGACGGCACGCCGAACTGGGCCGCCTGAGCGTGAAGCTGCAGCACCGTCGCGCCGCCGAAGATGTAGGCCCCGACCAGCACCCAGCCCGGCCGCCACGCGGCGAAGACGACGAGCGCCAGGGCGATCCAGCCGCGCCCGGCCGTCATCCCGGGGGACCAGAACCGGGTATAGACCAGGGCGAGATACGCACCGGCCAATCCGGCGCAGGCGCCGCCGAAGATGATGGCCCAGAAGCGCACCCTCCAGACCGGCAGGCCGAGCGCATTGGCCGAGGTATGGTTCTCCCCGATGGAGCGCAGGGTCAGGCCGGAACGGGTCCGGGTGAGATAGAGCGCCACCAGGATGGTGAGCGCGATCGAGGCGTAGACGAAGGGGTCCTGCTCAAAAAACAGGCGCCCGATCATGGGGATATCGCTCAGGACGGGAATGTCGATATGCGCGACGGGATCGCGCCGCGCGCCGACGAAGGGCGCGCCGATCAGGCCCGACAGGCCGAGGCCGAAGATCGTCAGCGCGAGGCCGGATCCGACCTGGTTCGCGGCAAAGCCCAGCACCACGAGGGCGAACAGGGCGGCCATCAGGGCGCCGGCCAGCATTCCGGCGGCGACGCCGAGGAGCGTCGAGTCGAAGGTGACGGCGGCGCCGAAGCTGCAGGCGGCTCCCATCGCCATCATGCCCTCGACGCCGAGGTTCAGCACGCCGGCCCGTTCCGCCACCAGCTCTCCCAGGGCCGCGATCAGCAGAGGCGTGGAAGCGGTGACGATGGTGAGAAGGATGGCCTCGAAAGTGGTCACTTGCCCCCTCCCCGTGTGACGAAACGAATGCGGTAGCTCACCAGCGCGTCGGCCGCCAGCACGCAGAGCAGCAGGATGCCCTGGAAGGCCTGGGTGAGATCGAGCGGAAGCTTCAAGAGAATCTGGGCGCTCTCGCCGCCGATGAAGGTCAGCGCGACGACGAGGGCCGCAACCAGGATGCCGATGGGGTTGAGACGCCCCAGGAACGCCACCGTGATGGCCGTGAAGCCGTAGCCGGGCGAGATCGACGGCTGGAGCTGGCCGATCTGGCCCGAAACCTCGGAAATGCCCGCCAGCCCCGCCAATCCGCCCGAGATCGCGAAGACCGCCATGGTGGTCGCCTTGGAGCTGAAGCCCGCGAACCGCGCCGCACGGGGCGCATCGCCGGTCAGCTTGAGCCGGTAGCCGAAGAGCGTCCGGCCGAGGACCACGGCGGTCACCAGGACCGCGATGAGGGCGAAGACGGTGCCGAGATGGACGCGCCCCCCTTCGAGCACCGGATGCAGCGTCGCGGCCGGATCGAAGGTCACCGATTGCGGGAAGTTGAAGCCCTTGGGATCGCGCCAGGGGCCGCGGACCAGATAATCGAGAACCAGCTGCGCCACATAGACCAGCATGAGACTGGTCAGGATCTCGTTGACCCCGAACCGCGTCTTCAGGAAGGCCGGGATCAAGCCGTAGAGCGCTCCGCCGATGATTCCGAGCAGGAGCATGAGCGGCAGGACCCAGGCCCCGGCCTCAGTCCCATGGGTCTTGAGGGCAAGCCAGCTCCCGAGCACGGCGCCGATCACGTACTGGCCCTCCGCGCCGATGTTCCAGAGATTGGCCCGGAAGCAATAGGACAGGCCGATGGCAATGAGTGCCAGCGGCGTCGCCTTGACGAGAAGCTCCTGGAGGGACCAGGGATCGCTCAAGGGCTGGAGCACATAGACGTCGAAGGCGTCGATGGGCGAGCGCCCCATCAGCCAGATGACGAAGCCCGCGATCAGGAAGGCGGTCACGAAGGCGGCAACGGGCGCAAGCGCCCGCATGACCGGCGAGACGCTCGCACGGGGCGTCAGCTCAAAGCGCATGGGCGCCCCCCTGGGCTTGGGCGACACCGAGCATTTCGAGGCCGACGGCCTCCCTGGTCCATTCGCCGACGGGCTTCAGCGGGCTCAGATAGCCCTGGTGAATGACGGCCATCCGGTCGGCCACCTCGAACAGCTCGTCGAGATCCTGGCTGACGATGACGACGGCGCTGCCCGCGCGGGCGAGATCGACGAGAGCCTGGCGGATCAGGCGCGCCGCGCCCGCATCCACGCCCCAGGTCGGCTGGTCGACGATGAGCAGCTTCGGCCTGCGGATGATCTCGCGGCCGATCACGAATTTCTGCAGGTTGCCGCCGGAGAGCTTGCGCGCCTGCGGATCGCCCTCGGGCGTGCGCACGTCGAAGCTCTGAACGATCGATCGAGCCAGGCGCTTGGCCGCGTTGACGAGGATGAAGCCGGAGCGGCTCACCTCTGCGGCCGCGTGGGAGATCAGGGTGTTCTCGCTGAGGCGATGGGTCGGTGCCGCCGCATGGCCCAGCCGCTCCTCGGGCACGAAGGCAGCGCCGAGACGTCGCCTGGCGTCGATGCCGGCGGTACCGGACGGTCGCCCAGTGATGACGATGGCATCCGCCCGATCCGCCAGCCGCTCGCCGGACAAGGCGGCGAACAGCTCGCTCTGCCCGTTGCCCGCGACGCCGGCGATGCCCACGACCTCGCCGGCCCGGGCCACGAGATCGATGTTGCGCAGGGCCTGCCCGTGCAGCCCCGCCGGCGGCATGGACAGGTGCGAGACCTTGAGCATCTCGCCGTGAACATGATGCGGCGCGTCGGTCCGGACCTCGCCGACCTCGTTGCCGACCATCAGCGCGGCGATTTCGCGGGCGCTTTTCGCCCGTGGATCGATGGTGGCGACCACGCGCCCGGCCCGCAGGATCGTGGCGCGGCGACAGAGGCGGCGCACCTCCTCCAGCTTGTGGGAGATGTAGAGGATGGAACAGCCCTCGGCCGAGAGCCGGTCCAGGGTGGTGAAGAGATGCTCGGCCTCCTGAGGCGTGAGAACCGAGGTCGGTTCGTCGAGGATCAGCAGTCTCGGATTCTGGAGAAGGCAGCGGACGATCTCGATGCGCTGCCGCTCGCCGGCCGACAGCGTCCAGACCGCACGGTCGGCATCCAGCGCCAGACCGTAGGTCCGGCTGATCTCGCCGAGCTTGCTGCGAACCGTGGACAGGGTCCAGTCGCCGGACAGCGCCACGGCGATATTCTCGGCGACGGTCAGTTCGTCGAACAGAGAGAAGTGCTGGAATACCATTCCGAGGCCGAGATTCCGCGCCTCGACCGGAGAGCCGATGGAAACCGGCCGTCCCTCCCATCGGATCTCCCCGGCGCTCGGCTCGATGACGCCGTAGAGAATCTTGACCAGGGTCGACTTGCCCGCCCCGTTCTCGCCCAGGAGGGCGTGGATCTCGCCCGGCTCGATGGCCAGATCGATTCCGTCATTGGCGAGAAGGTCGCCATAGCGCTTGCTGATCCCTTGAAGTTCGACGAGGGGTGGCCCCGATGATGATACGTCTGGCTTCACACAAGCGACTCTGACTTAAGGGTTGCAGCCGGGTTATGATTTTGCACATGGATGACGGCCCGTGCGGCTCTTGGCAAGGGCCATACGGGTGCGCGCTTCCGTTGTGGAACGATCATAGGGACGCGGCGCACCGGTCGGCAATGCCGAATCCGTGGTTTATTGTGAGTCCGCGAACCGTCCGCAATCTGGTGGAGGAAAGAGTCCCGTGACCGAGAAGACCTATGACATCGCCGTCGTCGGGGCGGGAGCCGTGGGCCTGAGCGCCGCGCTGGCCTTCGCCCGCGACGGCTACAGGACCGTCCTCATCGGTGCCCTCGATATCCGCCGCGACGGACGGACGGTCGCCCTGCTCAACGGCTCGGTCCGCTTCCTGGAAGCGCTCGGCGTCTGGCCGGCGGTGTCGTCCGTCGCCGCTCCGCTCGAAACCATGCGCATCATCGACGACACGGGCAGCCTGTTCCGCCCGCCGCCGGCATCCTTCCGGGCGGAGGAAATCGGCCTCGACGCCTTCGGCTGGAACATCGAGAACGTGGCTCTCGTGGAGACGCTCGCCGAGGCGGCGCGCTCCCGCGAGGGCCTGACCCTGATCCCGGAATTCGCGACCGGCTTCGCGACGGACGACGCGGGAGCGTCTCTCTCCCTGGCCGGCGGCACCACTGTCCGCGCCGGCCTCGTGGTCGCGGCGGATGGACGGAACTCCAGGCTGCGCCAGGTCGCGGGCATCGGCACCCGAACCTGGTCCTATCCGCAATCCGCCGTCACGGTGATCCTGGCCCATGACCGCGAGCACCGTGAAACCTCGACCGAGTTCCACACCCGCCATGGCCCCTTCACCCTGGTGCCCCTGCCCGGCCGCCGTTCGAGCCTCGTCTGGGTCACGAGCAAGGAGGAGGCGGAGCGCCTGTCGGGTCTCGACGATGCGGCGCTCGCCCTTGCCATCGAGCGGCAGGCGCAGTCGCATCTCGGCGCCATGCGTGTCGACGGCCCGCGCGGACTGGTGCCCATGAGCGGCCTCTCGGTCCATCGCTACTGGTCGCGGAACCTCGCGCTTGTTGGCGAAGCGGCCCACGTTTTCCCGCCCATCGGAGCCCAGGGCCTCAATCTCGGCTTCCGGGACGTGGCTTCACTGCGCGATGCCGTCGTCGACGGGGGAGACGAGGGGCACTCGCCCGGTTCGGACGAGACCCTGACCCGCTACCAGCGCAGCCGGGACCTCGACGTCCGCCTGCGGACGGCGGCCGTGGACGGCCTCAACCGGACGCTGCTGACCGGCATGGTCCCGACCGATTTCCTGCGCGGTGCCGGCCTCCTCGCCTTGAGCAATATCGGCCCCCTGCGCCGGACCGTGATGCGCGAGGGCGTTCTTCCCCGCGTCGGAGCACCCCGGCTGATGCAGGGTTGACGCCGCTGACGGACGCACGGGAGATCCTCACGGAAAGAGGTCGTAAGGCAGGATCCCCGTCTTCGTGGTGAGATAGAGAGCGCCCGTCAGGGTGAACATCGAGGCGAGCGTTCCCACGAGGACGCAGGCCGAGGCGCGCTCCACGCCCACGTTGTACTGCGTCGAGATGACGAAGATGTTGAGCGCGGGCGGCAGGGCCGCCATGATCATGGCCGCATAGGTCCAGGACGGGCCGAAATCCCCGACGGCCGAGAGCACCACCCAGACCAGCAGCGGGTGAAGGATCAGCTTGATGAAGACCAGGGCCGGCACTTCTCCCGGCATCTTGCGCATGGGCCGCAGGGCCACGGTCACCCCCAGGATGAACAGGGCACAGGGCGCGGCCGCTCCCGAAAGCCAGTTGACGATCTGATCGGCGGGGCCGGGCAGTTGCAGATGCAGGTAGCTCGCCGCGATGCCCACGGCGGTGGCGACGTTGAAGGGATGGGTCACCACGCGCCAGACGATCCGGCGGATCGTCGCCGGCAGGCTGAGCCTGTCTAGGCCCGCCATCGACATCAGGAGCGGGACCACCGAGAACAGGAACAGGTTGTCGAACACGAAGATCAGGACCACAGGGGCGCTGGCCGAGGCCCCGATCGCCGCGAGAATGAGCGGCGGGCCCATGTAGCCGATATTGGAATAGGACCCGGCGACGCCCTGCATGACCGATTGCGGCAGATCCCTGGTGTAGCGCCAGCCGGTCGCGAAGGAGAGCACGAAGGCGCAGGCCGTCGAGAAGGTGGTGGCGGCGATGAACGGCCAGTTCGCCAGTTCGTCCAAGGGCTTGTCGGCGATGAGCCGGTAGAACAGGCAGGGCAGCGCCACGTAGATCAGGAAGAACTGCATCCAGGCCAGCCCCGCCTCGGGCTGCTTGACCACCCTGCCGCAGAAGAAGCCGAGCCCGATCAGGCCGAAGAACGGCGCAAGGAGGTTGAACAGCCCGATCAGGTCGGACATGGGCGGCTCCATGGGACAGGGAGTGAAAAGGACGGCAGGCCGGTTCTGGGAGTTTCTTCTGGCAAGGTTCCAACCTTGCGGCAATCCCGTCTGCCGGAAGCCTCTCAGTCCGGAAATGCAAGGCTCCGCGGTGAAAAGCCCGGCTCTCCCGATTGTGACGGGTGGCCGGTTTGGAGAATCCCGTCAAAATCTCTATATGAGGATCAAGGAGTTAAGACCATGAAAGCGAGTTCAGCCAAATTCGCGATCGGCCAAGTGGTTCGGCACCGGGTCTTCGATTTCAGGGGCCTCATCTTCGACGTCGACCCGGAATTCGACAACACGGAGGAATGGTGGCTGTCGATCCCGGAGGAGGTCCGCCCGCGCAAGGATCAGCCCTTCTACCACCTCTTCGCCGAGAACGCGGAAACCGAGTACATCGCCTACGTATCCGAGCAGAACCTTCTGCCCGACCATTCCGACGAGCCCCTGCGCAATCCGATGATCGCGGAGATGTTCACCCGGGAGAAGAACGGCAGCTACAAGGCCAAGCCGATTCTGGCCCACTGAGGTTCTCCCCTTCGAGCCAAAAGAAAACGCCGGGCGTCGAGCCCGGCGTTTCTGTTTCTTCGGAAGCTTCGAGCCTTACGGCTTCGGAGCAGCCGGGGCGGCCGGCGCCGCGGGAGCGGCGGCTCCGGGAGCGGCAGCGCCGCCCTGGCTCTGGAGCATGCGCTGGCGCATCTCCTCGCTCTTCTTCTGCAGCTCTTCCTGGAGCTTCTTCTGCTGCTCTTCCAGCACCTTCGGGTCGATCGGAGGACCATCGAAGGCCTTGCCGAAGCCGGCGGCCGGAACGGCGAAGGTGAGCTCGCGGCCCATCTGGTTCTGGACGCTGACGTTCAGGTTGCTGCCCTTCTTGATGGCGGCGATGAAGTCGTCCTTCACCTGAGCCTCGGCGAAGCAGCCGTTGGGCAGGCACATGACATAGCGGCCGGCGATCGCCTGGCCCTGGTCCACGGCGAAGCGCAGGCCGGGCTGCAGGAGCAGGCCGAGGGGCATCACGAAACGGACCACCTTCTGCGGCTGCGGGCCCTTCACGTCATAGACGGCGAGAGCGAGAACCGGCTGCCCCTGATCCGAGACGAAGTCGCGGGTGGTGTAGCAGATCTCGGTGTTGGTGTTCTGGTCCTTGCCGCAGACCTTGGTCCATTCCGGCTGGGAGGGCTCGGCCTTCACCTGCACGACCGTCGGGCCGGCGTTCTGCTGCTGCTGGGCAGGCTGGCCCGGCGCCGGCGCGGCGGGCTTGGCCGGCTGGGCGGCTGGAGCCGCAGGCTTCTGGGCCGGAGCGGTCTGAGCCAGAACGGGTGCGCTCACCAGAAGAGCCAAGGCAGTCGCCAGGCCACGGGTCCCCCCCAGGCTCGCGAAGCGTGTCGCGAATGACATGTGTGTGATCCTCTTCAGTCGAAAGTTCGGCTTTCGAATAGGCCGTTTACCCGGCGTGTTCTTAACCTGCAATGACGGGGTCAAATCCTTGCCGAATGTGGCGAAGACAAGACGTGTGGCGCTCCTTTAACCTTTCGTGTGCTAGGTTTCCAGTCACCCGAGGCAAATTTCTGTACAACATTGCTCGGGTTCAATGACGTCTTGCACCGGGAGCGCCATGGGCCGCTGGCTTATACGGAAACTGCTGCTTGCTGCCGCCTTTGCCTTGTCGGGACTGGGACTTGCCGCCGCCTCCGAGGCGGGGTCTCTGCGGCATGGCATCGCGATGCATGGCGAGCCCGCGCTCGCGCCGGGTTTCGGGCACCTGCCCTATGCCAACCCGCAGGCCCCGAAGGGCGGTCGAATCACGCTGGCCCTCCAGGGCACCTTCGACAGCCTCAATCCCCTGATCGTTCTCGGCGTGGCCCCTGACGTGGTGCCTCGCTACGTGCTCCAGACCCTGATGATGCGCTCGGCGGACGAGCCCTTCTCGATCTACGGCCTCATCGCGCGCTCGGTCGAGATGCCGGAGGATCGCAGCTTCATCACCTTCAACCTCGATCCAAGGGCGCGCTTTTCCGATGGCCATCCGCTGACGGCGGAGGACGTGCGCTTCTCCTTCGAGGCCCTGAAGACGCACGGGAAGCCCTTCCACCGCTCGAGCTTCGGCCAGGTCAAGGCGGTCGAGATCCTGGATCCGCACCGCATCAGGTTCGACCTCTCCGGGTCGAACGACCGGGAGCTGCCGCTGCTCATCGGCATGACCATGCCGATCTTCCCGGCCCATGCCACCCGGATGGACACCTTCGACAGGACGAGCCTCACCCCGCCCATCGGCTCCGGCCCCTATGCGCTCACCGAGGTGAGGCCCGGCGAGCGGGTCGTGCTGACCCGCCGCAAGGATTACTGGGGCGAGGATCTGCCGGTCACCCGCGGGCTCTATAACTTCGACGAGATCCGGTACGATTTCTACCGCGACGCCAACAGCTTGTTCGAGGCTTTTAAGGCAGGACTTTACGATTTCCGGATCGAGGGCGATCCGGGCCAGTGGGTCACGGGCTACGACATTCCCGCCGTCCGGGACGGCCGCATCGTCCGCGAGACCCTGACGACGCGCCTGCCCAAGGGCATGAACGGCTTCGTCTTCAACACCCGAAAGGCTCTCTTCGCGGATGTCCGGGTGCGGGAGGCCCTGAGCTACCTGTTCGATTTCGACTGGGTGAACCGCAATCTCTATTTCGGCCAGCTTACCCGCTCCGACAGCTACTTCTCCGGCTCCGACCTCGCCTCCACCGGCAGGCCAGCGGATGAGCGGGAGCGGGCGCTGCTGGCCGCCTTTCCCGGCGCGGTCCGGGAGGACGTTCTGGAAGGCCGCTGGGTGCCCCCGGCGAGCGACGGGTCGGGCCGTGACCGGGACATGGCGCGCCGCGCCCTCGCCCTCCTGTCCGAGGCCGGCTGGGAGCTCGACAACGACGTCCTGCGCCGGAAAGACACCCGTGAGCCCTTCGCCTTCGAGATGCTGGTCAACTCCCGCTCGCAGGAGCGGCTCGCCCTCAACTTCTCGCAATCCCTGAGCCGGATCGGCATCCAGGCCCGCGTGCGCCTCGTCGACGACGTGCAGTACTGGCGCCGGCTCGCCCGCTTCGACTTCGACATGGTCCAGTGGCTCTGGCCCGGGACGCCCTCCCCGGGCAACGAGCAGCGCAACCGCTGGGGCTCGACGGCTTCCGGGCGGAGCGGCTCCCATAACCACGCCGGGGTGGTCTCGCCTGCGGTGGACCGCCTCATCGATGCGCTGCTGGAGGCCAGGAGCCGGGAGGATTTCGTCTCGGCCGTGCATGCGCTCGACCGGGTTCTCCTGTCAGGCTTCTACGTGGTCCCGCTGTTTTACCTGAAAGATCAGTGGCTTGCCCATAGCAGCGACCTGAAGAGGCCGGACAGGACACCGCTTATGGGGGTCAATGTCGACACCTGGTGGCGGCAGCCGCATTAATCCGAATTGGCGGCTCATATCTCCTATTGTTGAGCTTCCATTCATGTAGACAATGAAACTAATGCTCTGCTTCGACGTTAGGTGAGCACCCCCCGTCTCATCCGTCGCGTCCAACCGCAGGGTACCGTCATGAACGCAATGCCGAAGGTTCTCGTCGTCGACAATGGCGAACGTGCTCCCGACAGCGCCCTGTCGGCGGAACTCGCCGGCATGGGATATGCGAGCGTGACGACCCCCTTCGAGGCTGCCGACGACGTCCTGGCCCTGATTCCGAGCCCGGCGGCCGTGGTGCTGCAGATGCCGCGCCAGGCCGGATGGGCCGAGCGGCGGCGTTTCATGGAACTCGCCAACCGCCTGCGCAAGAACCTGGCCGAGACGGGCACCCCCGTGATCGTCACGGGCGGAGTGAGCGGAGCCGCCACGATGCTCCAGAACCAACTCAGCATGCATGCCGTCGCGGCGGCGGACATCTGAACCCGTCGCCCCACATTTGATCCGCACCCAGGGCATGGCCTCAAGGGCAAGCCCATACCTCAACCTCATCCTGAGGAGCCGCGGAGCGGCGTCTCGAAGGAGGTTTCAGTGCTCTCTGGTTCCTCCTTCGAGACGCAGCCTCACGGCTGCTCCTCAGGATGAGGGCTCAGGAGGGCAGAAGGACGAACCCGCGCCCTATGCCGCCTTCTTCTCAGCGATGCGCACGAGGCTGCGCAGGATCGTGGTCGCCGCCTTGATGCGCTCGTCAGGCGTCTCGGTGTCACGCACGAACCCGATCTTCATGTCGGGACGGACCTTGGCGAAGGAGGCCTGCTCGGTGACATAGGAGATGAGGCCGGTCGGGTTGGCGAAGGAATTGTCGCGGAAGGAAATAATGATGCCCTTCGGTCCACCGTCCACCTTCTCCACATTGGCGCGGCGGCAGAGCACCTTGATCGCCATGATCTTGAGGAGCTGATCGACCTCCGACGGCACCGGCCCGAAGCGGTCCACCATTTCCGCCCGGAAGGCATCGATCTCCTGGTCGGTCTCGAAGGTCGAGAGGCGGCGGTAGAGGCCGAGGCGCAATTGCAGGTCGGCGATGTAGCTCTCCGGGATCATCACCGGCGCGCCGACCGCGATGGTGGGCGACCATTGATCCTCCGCAGGCTCCTCGATGCCCGCCTTCAGCTGCGCCACCGCCTCCTCCAGCATCTGCTGGTAGAGCTCGTAGCCGACTTCCTTGATATGGCCCGACTGCTCCTCGCCGAGCAGGTTGCCGGCGCCGCGGATGTCGAGGTCGTGCGAGGCGAGCTGGAAGCCCGCGCCCAGGGTATCGAGGGTCTGGAGCACCTTCAGGCGCCGCTCGGCCTGGACCGTCAGGGTCTTGTTGGCCGGCACCGAGAACAGGGCATAGGCGCGGGTCTTGGAGCGCCCGACGCGGCCGCGCAACTGGTAGAGCTGCGACAGGCCGAACATGTCCGCCCGGTGGACGATCAGAGTGTTTGCGGTCGGGATGTCGAGGCCCGATTCCACGATTGTGGTGGAGAGCAGGATGTCGTACTTGCCCTCGTAGAAGGCCGTCATGACGTCCTCCAGCTGGCCCGCGGCCATCTGGCCATGGGCCACGGCCACCTTCGCCTCCGGCACCTCCTTGTCGAGGAAGGCCTTCACCTCGCCGAGATCGTCGAGGCGCGGCACCACGTAGAAGGCCTGCCCGCCCCGGTAGCGCTCGCGCAGCAGCGCCTCGCGGATGAGGAGCGGGTCGAAGGGTGTGATGAAGGTGCGCACCGCCAGGCGGTCCACCGGCGGTGTCGTGATGAGCGACAGCTCGCGCACGCCCGTCAGCGCCAGCTGCAGGGTGCGCGGGATCGGCGTGGCCGACAGGGTCAGCACATGGACCTCTGCCCGCAGCTCCTTCAGTCGCTCCTTGTGGGACACGCCGAAATGCTGCTCCTCGTCGACGATGATGAGGCCGAGATCCTTGAACTTGATCGTCTTGCCCAGAACCGCATGGGTGCCGATCACGATGTCGACCGAGCCGTCCGTCAGCCCCTCCTTGGTCTTCTTCATTTCGGCGGCCGGAACGAAGCGGGAGGCCTGGGCAATGTTGAGCGGCAGGCCACGGAAGCGGTCGCAAAACGTCTTGTAGTGCTGGCGGGAGAGAAGCGTCGTCGGCACCACAACGGCCACCTGCTTGCCGCTCATGGCCGCCACGAAGGCGGCGCGCAGCGCCACCTCCGTCTTGCCGAAGCCCACGTCGCCGCAGACGAGACGATCCATCGGGCGGCCCGAAGCCATGTCGTCGAGCACCGCCTCGATGGCGTTGAGCTGGTCCTCGGTCTCGTCATAGGGGAAGCGGGCCGCGAACTCGTCGTAGAGTCCTTCCGGCGGCGTCAGGCGAGGAGCATCCTTGAGGATGCGCGCGGCCGCGATCTTCATGAGCGCGCCCGCCATCTCGCGGATCCGCTGCTTCATGCGCGCCTTGCGCGCCTGCCAGGCCCCGCCGCCGAGCTTGTCGAGCTGGACTTCGGTTTCCTCCGACCCGTAGCGGGTCAGGAGCTCGATGTTCTCCACGGGCAGGAAC
>JAEWKH010000040.1 GCA_023386155.1 Pseudomonadota bacterium | reverse complement strand
CATGGCCAAGGCGGCTTCCGCGGCTGTCGCCCAGTCGATCCTGACCGTGCAGGTAGGCGGCGAGCGCTTCGCCCTCCCCGCCTCCGATGTGGCCGAGGTGATGCGTCCACCGGCCGTGACCCGGGTCCCGTTCGGGCCCTCGAGCCTGCTCGGCGTGGCCAATCTGCGCGGCGCCGTGATGCCCGTGGTATCGCTGCATCGCCTCATCGGCGCGGAGGCCCGCCCCTCGCCGCAGGCGCGCGTCGTGGTGATCGATCGCGGAAGCCCGATCGGACTCATGATCGACAAGGTGACCTCGCTCGGAGAAGCGGGCACCGCGTCCCCCGAGGCGGCCGCCGGCGACGGCGCGGGCACGCCCGCGCGGATGATCGACCTGGACGCGCTGCTGGCCAGGGACTTCGGCGGCCTCGCCCGTCGGGCGCAGCACCGGCAGGCTCCGGCTGCGATCGACAGGCACGATCGAACGGCTGAGGAGCAGAGCCGGATCGCGCTGGTGTGCTTTGCCGTGGCGGGGCAGGATTTCGCGCTGCCTCTCGCCTCGGTTCGCGAGGTGGTCGCCCTGCCGGACGACGTTGCCGTCGTCCCGCACGCGGACTCGGTCATGCTGGGCGTGGCGTCGCTTCGCGGGCAGTTGCTGCCGCTAGTCTCCCTGCGCGCGCTCCTCGGGCTCCGGGCCGGAGGGCATGACGGTGACCGATCCCGCGTGGTGGTGGCGCAGATCGGCAACGGGCTGGTGGGGCTGGCCGTCGACGCGATGAGAGAGATCCTCCGGCTTGCCCACGGCGACATCGACCCTGTGCCGGCGATCATGACGAGAGGGAATGCGGAGGCCCAGATCCAAGGCATCTGCCGCCTCGACGGCGGAGCGCGGCTGGTGTCGGTGCTGTCCACGGACCGCCTCTTCAGGGATCAGGCGGTGCTCGAGCAGATCACGTCTCAAACGGGGAAGTACGACGCAATGGACACACCCGACGGCCCGTCGACGGGCGACGAGCAGTTCATCGTGTTCCAGCTGGGCGGCGAGGAATACGGTCTGCCCATCGGGGCCGTCGATGAAGTGGTGCGCATGCCCGACACGCTGACACGGGTCCCCAAGGCTCCCGCCTTCATCGAGGGCGTCATGAACCTGCGCGGCCGCGTCGTTCCCGTGATCGATCAGCGACGGCGCTTCAAGCTCGAAGGCCAGGGAGAAAGGCGGCGGGAGCGCGTCGTCGTCGTCAGGATCGATCGGATGCAGGCCGGCTTCGTCGTCGATGCCGTGTCGGAGGTTCTGCGCGTTCCCCACGCCCAGCTTCGCCCGACCCCGGATCTGGCCGCGGAAGGGAGCCAGGTCATCGACCGCATCGCCAATATCGAGGTCGAGGGAAGAATGATCCTCCTGCTCGATCCCCGCGCCTTGCTGGACAGGGCGGAAAAAGACCTGCTCGCCGCCATGGGTGAGGATCACCCGGAACGGCCCGCTTCGTGATCCGGCTTCTCATCGTCGACGATTCCCCCTTGATGAGACGTCTCCTTGGCGGGGTGTTCGCCGCGGAGGGGGATTTCGAGATCGCCTTCGCCCGCAACGGTGTCGAGGCCATGGAGCAGTTGCACGCCTTCAGGCCGGACGTGATCACGCTCGACGTGAACATGCCCGAGATGAACGGCCTCGCCTGTCTCGACCGGATCATGCTGGAGCGCCCGTGTCCGGTGGTGATGGTCTCGTCTCTCACGGAGGCCGGCGCGAGCGTGACCCTCGAAGCGTTCGCGCTCGGCGCCGTCGATTTCGTCACGAAGCCTCAGCGGGCCATTTCGCTCGAAATGGAGACGCTCGCCCCCCGGCTCGTCGAGACCGTGCGCGCGGCGTCGCGAGCCCGCCTGCCGAGCAGCCTGAGACTGGCCGAGCGCGTGCGGCTGCGCAGCGGCCTGGGACAGGCGCCCGCCGCTCGGGAGCCGCGGCCGCGCTCGCCCGCCTCGCCGACGAGGCGGCGGATCAAGGCTGCGCCCGTCCACGGCCTCGTGCTGATCGGCGTCTCCACCGGAGGTCCTCCGGCGCTCGACACGGTGCTGTCGCGGCTGCCGGCCGGCTTTCCGTGGCCGATCGTCGTGGCGCAGCACATGCCGGGCTCCTTCACCGGCCCCCTGGCCAGGCGCCTCGACAAGCTGTGCGCCCTCACCGTGACGGAGGCCGCCGGGCCGATGCCGCTTGCGCCCGGCAACGTCTACATCGGCAAGGGCGACGCCGACGTCATCATCGGCGTTCGTCCGGACGGGCCCGTGGTGCTGCCGGCTCCCTCGCTGCCGGAGCACCGCTGGCATCCCAGCGCCGATCGGCTGGTGGACAGCGCCATGCAGCATTTCGCGCCCGAGCGCCTGGTCGGGGTCCTGATGACCGGGATGGGGAGCGACGGAGCCGACGCCATGGCGCGGCTGAAGGATCGGGGCGGCCGCACGATCGCCGAGGCGGAGGAGAGCGCCGTCGTGTGGGGCATGCCCGGCGAGCTGGTTCGACGCGGCGGCGCGCAGGTCGTCGCGCCCCTCGAGCAGATCGCCGACCGGATCATGGACATGGTGGAGCGCTCATGAGCAGGTCGCGCAGGGCCCAGACGCTCACGGCCAGCGAGATCCGCCGCCTCGGCGCGTTCCTCCATCTCCGCACCGGCATGATCTTCGGCGAAGCGAAGCGGTACTACATCGAGAGGCGCATCGCCGACCGCATGGCTGCAACGGGGATGCGCACCTTCAATGCCTATTTCGCTCATGTCGAGTCCGACCGGGACGAAGCCGAGCAGCTGATCAACATCTTCACGGTGAACGAGACCTATTTTTACCGCGAGGAGCATCAGCTCCGTTGCATGAGCCGCTCGCTCCTGCCCGACATCGTGCAGGGCAGGAAGCCCGGCGATCTCGTGCGGATCTGGTCGGCGCCGTGCTCGACGGGCGAGGAGCCTTATTCCATCGCCATCTGGCTGCTCGAGAACTGGCCGCTGGTCGATGCCTATCACATCGAGATCGTCGGCTCGGATATCGACACGCAGGTTCTGCAGGACGCGCAGGCGGGAAACTATGGCGAACGCGCGCTCTCGCGCTTGCCTCCCGACGTGATCGAGCGCTATTTCGAGCCGTCTCACGACGGTCAGCGCAGGCTGATCCAGGACTTGCGTGAATCGGTGAAGTTCACATCGGCCAATCTCGTTGATCCCGATTCCGTCGCGGCGCAAGGTCGGTTCGACATCATCTTCTGCCGCAACGTTCTCATCTATTTTGACGATTCCTCCCGGCTCCGCGCCGTCGACAATCTCTATGCGTCCCTGCATCCGGGAGGCTATATCTGTCTTGGCCATACCGAGTCGATGAGCCGGATCTCGAAGCGTTTCGACCTTCGCCGCTTCGAGGATGCGATCGTCTATCAGCGGCCCGGGAGCGACCGCGATGAATGATCTTCTCAAGCATTTCATCGTCGAGGCCCACGAGCTGATCCAGCAGGCGACGGACGACCTCCTGGCCCTGGAGCGCAACCCGCAGGCGCCGGCGCCCATGGACGGCGCCTTTCGCGCCGTCCATACCCTCAAGGGATCGGTCGGCCTCTTCGACTTCGCCCCGATGGGGATCGCCCTGCATGCCGCCGAGGACCTGCTGGGCGCCCTCAAGGAGAAGCGGACCGACATCGACAGCCATGTGATCGACAGCCTGCTCGCCTGCATCGGCCAGACCGAGCGATGGGTCGCGGCGATCGAGCGGACGGGACAGCTGCCGCCGGACGCCGCGGAGGAAGGCTACCGCCTGGCGCGGAATCTGCGCTCCCAGCTCGACGAGGATCCTGCGCGGGCCGCCGATGCGCCCCCCCAGGCCGAAACCGGCTGGATCGACGAGCTGCTGGCTCAGGCTCAGGGCCGCGAGCCGGCACAGGACCATCCTCTGGTGGCGATCCGCTACACGCCGCGCACCGATTGCTTTTTTGCCGGCGACGACCCGATGGCGCTCCTGCGCGCGGTTCCCGATCTCGTGGCGATCCGTCTCTCGGCCAGGGACCCGTGGCCTCCTGCGGCCGAGATCGATCCCTTCTCCTGCAATCTGAGGATCGAGGCGCTCTCCAGCGCCGAGCTCGACAGGGTCAAAGCCGTCTTCCGGTTCGTTCCGGATCAGGTGACCCTTCACGAGATTGCCGGAACCGCCCGGGAACGGGCCTCCGGCATGGCGGCCGCCGACGGAGGCGCCGGAGCCGCCATGGGAGCCGCCGGCGGAGCGGGCGCGCGCCTGCTCCGCGTCGACGCCGCGCGAATAGACCGGCTGGCGGATCTCGTCGGCGAAATGGTCATCGCCAAGAATGCGCTGGCGCACCTGGCGTCGCAGTTCGGCGACGGGATGGACCGCAAGCACGTCTCGCATGGCCTGCTTGCGAGCCAGGCTGCCATCGAACGCCTGGTGGC
>JAEWKH010000039.1 GCA_023386155.1 Pseudomonadota bacterium | reverse complement strand
GCGATAGCCCGTCTCGACCGCATGAGCATAGGCGGCCTTCATGCAGTCCAGCCCTGCAAAGGCCGAAACCAGCATAAACAGGGTCGAGCGCGGCAGGTGGAAATTTGTCATCAGCACGTCCACGGCCTTGAAGCGGTAGCCGGGCGTGATGAAGATGGCGGTGTCACCGGAGAACGGCGCGATGGTCCCGTCGTCCCGGGCCGCGCTCTCCAGGAGACGAAGGGACGTGGTGCCGACCGCCACGATCCGCCCTCCCCTGGCCCGCGCCTCATTGAGCGCCCGTGCGGTCTCGTCCGAGACGGAGCCCCATTCCGCATGCATCCGGTGCTCGCTGGTATCGTCAGCCTTCACCGGCAGGAACGTGCCCGCCCCCACATGGAGCGTCACGAAATGGCGGGCGATGCCGCGCTCGTCGAGGCGGCGGAAGAGATCGTCCGTGAAATGCAGTCCGGCGGTCGGGGCCGCGACGGCACCTTCGTCCCTGGCATAGACGGTCTGGTAATCGTTCCTGTCCTTGTCGTCGGTGGGGCGCTTGCCGGCGATGTAGGGCGGCAGGGGCAGCTCGCCGAGCCGGGCGATGGCCTCGTCCAGGAATGCGCCCGAAAAGGAGAAGTGGAGCGCCACGTCGCCGCCCTCGCCTTTCTCCTCCACCTCGGCATCGAGGCGCACGAGCTCGCAGGCCGTGCTCTCGGAAGCCTCTCCGAAGCGGATGCGGTCCCCGACATTGAGCTTCTTTGCCGGGCGCGCGAAGGCCCGCCAGCGGTCGGCGCCTTCACGCTTGTGCAGCATGATCTCGACGCGCGCGGCCGTCTCGTCACGGACCCGGAGGCCGTAGAGACGGGATGGGATCACCCTGGTGTCGTTGAGCACCAGCACATCGCCCGGCTGGAGAAGGTCCGGCAGGTCGCGGACGATGCGGTCCTCGAGGCCGAGTTCGGGCCGGACCACGAGCATGCGCGCCGCATCCCGCGGCTCCGCGGGGCGGAGCGCGATGCTGCTCTCAGGCAGATCGAAGTCGAAGAGGTCGACGCGCATGCTTCTCCGTCTCGGACCTCATCCTGAGGAGCCGCGGAAAGCGGCGTCTCGAAGGATCCCGTGCTCTCTGGAACCGCCCTCGCCCTTCTGGCGGACCTGACGGCCCTCCTCAGGACGAGGGCTCGTAGGCTCGGCCGAAGACGCGGAAGGCCGGGCTAGCCCGGCCATGACGCCTGAACAGATTTTAGGCCGCGTCCGCAGCGACTTTCATGGAAACGATCCGGTCGGGATCGCGCACGGGCTCGCCGCGCTTGATCTTGTCCACGTTCTCCATGCCCTCGGTCACCTTGCCCCAGACCGTGTATTGCTTGTCGAGGAAGCGGGCGTCGTCGAAGCAGATGAAGAACTGCGAGTTCGCGGAATGCGGGAAGTTCGTGCGGGCCATGGAGCAGGTTCCGCGCACATGCGGCTCGGCATTGAACTCGGCCTTCAGGTCCGGCAGGTCGGAACCGCCCGTGCCGGTGCCGGTCGGGTCGCCCGTCTGGGCCATGAAGCCCTCGATCACCCGGTGGAACGGCACGTTGTCATAGAATCCCTGGCGGGAGAGCGTCTTGATGCGCTCCACGTGACCGGGGGCAAGGTCGGGACGCAACTCGATGACCACCCGGCCCTTGGTGGTTTCCATGATGATGGTGTTCTCGGGGTCTGCCATAGGGAATCTCCTTGGAATGGCGTGTATCTAGGGGATTCGGCGGCCGGTCACTAGAGCATCGTGCGGAAAAGTGGATCCGGCTTTCCGCGCCAAATGATGCGCCCTTCAAAGGGTGGAGCATCGGATCGAGCCCAAAGTGGATTTGCCCCTTCGAGGCCTGTCCAAGGCTTTGAAGGGGCCGGGCGCGCCGGAACTAAAGGGACCGTAGCTTTTCCGTCGCCGGGGAATCGACGAAGCGGAACGTGAAAGGCCGGCCGGCCACCGCCGCGCCGAGCTTGTCGGTGAAAGGCATGGGCGAGCAGCGCGCCAGCGCCTCCCTGACGGCCTGGGTGAAGGCCCCGCGGTTCGCCGCGTCGGGCTCGCCCTCGCGGTAATGCGTGATCATGGGCTTGCCGAGGACCTCGCCGTTCCGCTTGAAGCTGATGCGGATCGTCACCGACTGGCCGGAATAGCGCACGCTCGTCGGGCGCCAGCAGGCCTGCATGGCGCGGGTGATGTCGTTGAGGGTGTCGACCTGCTTCGGCACCTCCTCCCCGCTCGGGGGATGGATGATGCCGTTGAAGCTCTGCGGCAGGGACGGAGCCGGCTCGCGCCACTCGTCCGAATCGCCGAACAGCCCCTGGGCGAGAGCCGGCGCAGCCGAACCCAGGCTCAGGAGGAGCGCGGCGACCCACCTTCCGTATGACCGCAGAGCGCGCATCACTTCGCGTCGGCAGCGAGCTGCATCTTCACGATCTTGTCCGGGTTCGACACCATGCCGTTGGCGGCGGCATTGCCCTTCTTGATCTTGTCGGCCACGTCCATGCCGGACACGACCTCGCCGAAGAGCGTGTACTGACCGGTCAGCGGGCCGCAGCCCTCGTAGCAGATGAAGAACTGGCTGTTGGCGGAATCCGGGCTCTGGGAGCGGGCCATGCCGACGGAGCCGCGCTTGTACTGTGTCTTGGTGAACTCAGCCGAAATGTTGGGCAGGTCGGACTTGCCGGTGCCGGTGCCGGTCGGATCGCCCGTCTGGGCCATGAACCCGTCGATCACCCGATGGAAGACGACGCCGTTGTAGAAGCCCTGTTTCGTCAGCGTCTTGATCTGCTCCACGTGCTTGGGCGCGAGGTCGGGACGCAGCCGGATGGTGATGCGGCCGTCCTTGGTGTCGAGAAAGATCGTGTTCTGCGGGTCGTTGGCCTGCTGGGCACCGGCTGGGACGAGGCCTGCGAGCACGAGCGCTCCGGCTGCGAGCAAACGCTTCATGGTGGGACGTCTCCTTATCGAGGATGAAACTTTATGGCCGTTTGAATTTGGCCTTCAGGCGGCCGGCGACAAGCCCCGGCACGAAGGTCGAGACATCGCCGCCCATTCCGGCGATCTGGCGCACAAGCGTGGCCGTGATGGGACGAACCGGGGGAGAGGCCGGAAAGAAGATCGTCTGGACCTCCGGTGCCATGGCGGCGTTCATGGACGCCATCTGGATCTCGTAGTCGAAATCCGTCCCGTCCCTGAGGCCGCGCACGATGAGGGTCGCGCCATGGCGGCGGGCCGCCTCGACCGCCAGATCGTCGAAGGTCACCACGTCCAGCGCGACGCCCCTCTCCTGCAGCAGGGGCCCGCAGACCGCGCGCAGCATCTCGGCCCGCTCCTCGGCGGAAAAGATCGGCGCCTTCGAGGAATGGACCCCGATGGCGACCACGATCCGGTCCGCCACGCCGCAGGCCTGGCGCAGGACGTCCAGGTGCCCGTTGGTGACGGGATCGAAGCTGCCGGTATAGAGCGCGGTGCGTGTCATGAGGCCAAGGCGTAGCCGGATTATGCCCATCGGGCAAGCCGTGCGCCAGCACACGGCAAGCTGGACCGGATCGTGGGAGATATAGCTCACCTTAGGTCAGGAGAGAGCCATGATCTTCCGTCTTTTCATCGTCGCCGTCACCGCCGTCGCGGTCCTGAGCCCGGCCGCACTGGCGAGCCTGACTTAACGATCGGACTTCTGGGGGAGTCTAGCGGTTTTGCGTTATAAAGTTGCTTTGATCGGAATGTTATTGACCGTGGCACCTGCGGCCGCCGAAGAACTCGCGTGCGAGGGTCCATTCGCTAAAGACAGCGACCACAAGCGCCTCATGACTGCCTTCGGCCGCGCGAATGTCATCCAGGAAACGGTTCACGAGCCGGAGGGCCTGGAAGTCAGGGCCAGCATTGTCTTTCCGAAAGATCCTGTCCGGCGTCTGGTCGTGCTCTGGTCCGATGAGAAAGCGCTGAGGCGTCCCGCACGGATCGACCTGCTCGGGTCGGGCTGGTCCGGACCGAAAGGATTACGGATCGGACATCCCATCGAGGCAGTCGAGAAGGCAAACGGTAAGCCCTTCGTTCTTTATGGCTTCCAGTGGGATTACGGCGGAACCGTCGACAGCTGGAACGGCGGAGCGTTGGGAAGCCTTCCCGGCGGCTGCAGTTTTTATCCGATCCTCGAAGGCGACCCGGAAGCAAGCGAGGCGGCGCAGATGCAGGTCGCGAACGACCGGAAATATGTATCGAACTCGCCCTTGATGAAAGCCGCCAATCCAAGAATCCGGAGTCTTCATCTGCGCTATCCCCAACGATAGTGATGAAAGAAAAAGGGACGGATCACCGTCCCTTTTCATGTTCTCAAATCGGCGAAAGGCTATTCGTCCGCGGCCCCGCCATTCTCGGGCGCGGCGTCGTCAGGTCCCTCGCCGTTCTCGTCGCTCTCGTCCTCGCCCTCGATGTGCTCCACCGAGACCACCTTCTCCTTGTCCTTGGTGGAGAAGATCGTGACGCCCTGCGAGTTGCGGCCGACGACGCGGATGCCGTCCACCGGCACGCGGATCAGCTGGCCGCCATCGGTGACGAGCATGATCTGATCGGAATTCTCGACCGGGAACGAGGCCACCAGCTTGCCGTTGCGGCTGTTGACCGCCATGGCCGTGATGCCTTTGCCGCCGCGTCCGGTGATGCGGTACTCGTAGGACACCGTGCGCTTGCCGTAGCCCTTCTCGGAGATCGTCAGGATGCACTGCTCCTGCGCACTCATCTCCGCGTAGCGCTCCTGCGACAGCGCGAAGTTCGCGCCTTCCGTCTCCTCCGCATCCTCCGATGCATCGGAATCCGCGCCCATCTGCTCGCCGGTGACGGCGCGGCGCATCTTGAGATAGGCCGCCCTCTCCTCGCCGGTCGCTTCCACGTGGCGCAGGATCGCCATGGAGATGATGTCGTCGCCATCCGCCAGGTTGATGCCGCGCACGCCCATGGAGTCGCGGCCCTTGAAGACGCGCACGTCCGTGACCGGGAAGCGGATGCACTGGCCCTTGGCCGTGGTGAGCAGCACGTCGTCGTTCTCCGAGCAGATCTGCACGTCGACGATGCGGTCGCCCTCGTCCAGCTTCATGGCGATCTTGCCGCCGCGATTGACCTGGACGAAGTCCGACAGCTTGTTGCGGCGCACCGTGCCGCGCGAGGTGGCGAACATCACGTCGAGCTTGTCCCAGGACGCCTCGTCCTCGGGCAGCGGCATGATGGTGGTGATGCGTTCGCCTTGGCTGAGCGGCAACATATTCACCAGGGCCTTGCCCTTGGCGTTGGGAGCGGCCAGCGGCAGGCGCCACACCTTCTCCTTGTAGGCTTGGCCCTCGGAGGAGAAGAAGATCACCGGCGTATGCGTGTTCGCTACGAAGAGGCGGGTGACGAAATCCTCGTCCCTCGTCGTCATGGCGGAGCGGCCCTTGCCGCCGCGGCGCTGCGCCCGGTAGGTCGAGAGCGGCACGCGCTTGATGTAGCCGCCATGGCTGACGGTGACGACCATGTCCTCGCGGGCGATCAGGTCCTCGTCGTCGAGATCGGAGCCCCAGTCCAGGATCTCTGTGCGGCGCGGCGTGGCGAAGGCAGTCTTCACCTCGGCAAGCTCGTCCTTGACGATCGACTGGATGCGGGCGCGCGAGCGCAGGATGTCGAGATAATCCGCGATTTCCTTGGCGAGCTTCTCCAGTTCGTCGCCGATCTCGTCGCGGCCGAGAGCTGTGAGGCGCGACAGGCGCAGTTCGAGGATCGCCTTGGCCTGGGCATCCGAGAGCCGGTAGGTGCCGTCCGGGTTCATCGGGTGGCGCGGATCGTCGACCAGGGCGATCAGCGGGGCGATGTCGTCGGCCGGCCAGTCGCGCGCCATCAGCGCTTCATGCGCGGCGGCCGGGGTCGGCGCCGTGCGGATCAGGCGGATGACCTCGTCGATATTGGCGACGGCGGTGGCGAGGCCGCAGAGCACATGGGCGCGCTCGCGGGCCTTGTTCAGGAGGTAGCGCGTGCGCCGCGAGACGACCAGCTCGCGGAACTCGACGAAGGCCGAGATGAAATCCCGGAGGTTGAGGACTTCCGGACGGCCGCCGTTCAGCGCGACCATGTTGGCGCCGAACGAGGTCTGCAACGGGGTGAAGCGGTAGAGCTGGTTCAGCACGACATCGGCGACGGCATCGCGCTTGATCTCGATGACGACGCGCACGCCCTCGCGGCTGGATTCGTCGCGCAGGTCGGAAATGCCTTCGATGCGCTTCTCGCGCACGAGATCGGCGATCTTCTCGACCATCGTCGCCTTGTTCACCTGATAGGGAATCTCGGTGACGACGATCGCCTCGCGCTCCTTGCGCATCTCCTCGATATGCGTCTTCGAACGCATCACGATCGAGCCGCGGCCGGTGTGATAGGCGGAATGAATGCCGCTGCGGCCCATGATCGAGGCGCCGGTCGGGAAATCCGGGCCGGGGACGATCTCGATCAGGTCGTCGATCGAGATCTCGGGATCGTCGATATAGGCGACGCAGGCGTCGATGACCTCGCCGAGATTATGCGGCGGGATATTGGTGGCCATGCCGACGGCGATGCCGCCGGCGCCGTTGACGAGGAGGTTGGGATAGCGCGCCGGCAGGACCGTCTGCTCATGCTCCTTGCCGTCATAGTTCGGCTGGAAATCGACCGTGTCGAGATCGAGATCCTCGAGCAGCGGGATCGCCGCCTTGTCGAGGCGCGCCTCGGTGTAACGGTCGGCGGCGGGGCTATCACCGTCCATCGAGCCGAAATTGCCCTGGCCGTCGATCAGGGGCAGGCGCAGCGAGAAATCCTGCGCCATGCGCACCAGCGCATCATAGACCGCGAGATTGCCGTGCGGATGGTATTTACCCATCGTGTCGCCGACGATGCGGGCGCATTTGGTATAGGGCCGCTCGGGCAGGTTCTTGTTCTCGTGCATCGAGAACAGGATGCGGCGGT